>NZ_JBVHLW010000020.1:0-121425 GCF_055558795.1 Streptomyces sp. NPDC025618
CCCCCCCCCCCCCCCCCCCCCCCCCCCCCCCCCCCCCCCCCCCCCCCCCCCCCCCCCCCCCCCCCCCCCCCCCCCCCCCCCCCCCCCCCCCCGCGGCCACTGCCATCCGGAGCTCCGCCTGGTGGAAGAGGGGCGGTCGAGGTGGAGGGAGCCGCGTTCAACGCCACGGTGACGGCACTGGCAGGGGGTCAGGGACCATGACAGCGAAGGCAGCGATCCAGTGGGCTCGCAAGGAGGACGAGAGGTGGGCCGCCGCCTTCCGGCTTCACCTCGTCATGAGGAGCCGTCCGCCCAAGGGGCTGGCGGAGCAGGCGCTGTGCGAGATCCACGAGAGGGTGACCGAGGTTGGCAGGCCGGCGGAGGACCTGTTCGGTGACCCACGGCGGTACGCGGCCTCCGTGGCGGCCGTCCGCATCGACGAGGCGCACACCGACGCGGTGGATCCGGCGGGCGCGACCCCCGGTGAGCGGTTCACCGACGCGGTCGTGCTGGCCGGTTTCACGGGGTTCACCCTCACCGCGGTGCGCTGGGCCCGCGACGGTTCGTGGCTCGGCATCTCACCGGCGTCCCTGGCAGGCGCCGTCGCGGTCACGGCGGTCGCACTGCTCCTCTGCCTGACCGTCGCACTGCGCGCGGCCGGGCGCATGCGGGCGGCGCGAGTGTGCCTGGGAGTCCTCGCGGCGGGAGCCGTAGGCGGGACAGCGGCTGCGTCTCTCCTGCCCGGGGATGTGCTGTTCTCGCTGCCCGTGCCGGTCCCCCTGGCGGTGTCGGCGCTGGTGGCGGTGGGCGCCCATCGCCTGCCCGACGCCACGGCCGACCGATGGTTCACGCCACGCCCGGCCGAGGACGGCGAGCAGTGGCTGCGCCACCTGGACGGACTCCTGCGCGGCCGCCACGGCCTGTCCGCCGAGGAGGCCCGGGAGCACGTGGCCGAGGCCCGCTCCCACCTGGCCGACGCGAGGGGACGGACGGCGCAGCACGAGTTCGGCGACGTGGCGACGTACGCGGCCCGGCTGGCCGACGGCCCGCGCCGCGCACGGCGGGCACAGCACCGGAAGGCACACGCGGCCGGGGCGTTCGCCGTGGCCATCGCCGTGGCGAACGCCGACGCTCTGCGCAGCCTGGACATGACGTCGTTCTGGTTCTGGTTCGGCCTGCTGGCCACGGCCTTCGCGGCGGCCCAAGTCGCCTTGCGCTACCGGGACTTCCGCCGTGAGGAACGGTGACGGCCAGGGCGTGAGCCGAAGGCGGGAGGGTGAGGACGTCCACCCTCCCGCCTTCGCCGCTGACCGTACTGCCGGAGGACCAGGAGACTCCGCGCCCTCACACCCCGTACAACACCACCCTCACGACCACACCCCGGGTCCGCCGCCCACCCACTCGATCTCCGTCGGGTCGTCCAGCCGGACGCCGTCCGGGTCGGCGCCGGCCCGGCGCATGAACTCGATCACGTCGACGACGCCGTACGCGACGCCGAGCTTCTCCGCGCCGACCGTCACCCGCCGCCCGCCCGACGGGGCCGGCGGGTGGACAACGACCCGCGCGCGTCCGGTCACTCCCCCATCGTCTGCCGGTGCGGGCCCGACCGCATCCGGAGCCTGCCCGATGCGCCGGCGCAGGCTGCGCCCGCCTTCCCGTCCGGATCCCGCCAGCAGGACGGCGGCCGGCAGTCGACGCTGGACCCATGACCACATACACGCCTCTGCCCATCCCATCCACCGCGCTCAAGGAGCTCCGCCACCTCGACGACGCGGGGCGGCCACCGCGGCCATATGTCGCACGTGAGGACGGCGTCCCGATCGACTGCGTGGGCAGCCCGCTGCGCTGTTGCCTGCGACCCATCGAGCCCGGCGAACGGGTCGCACTCGTCTCGTACGCGCCGCTGCGCCGCTGGGCGGCGGCCACCGGGGGCGAGCCCGGGGCCTACGACGAGGTGGGGCCGGTGTTCATCCACGCCGATGACTGCGGGGAACCACCGGCGGGCTATCCCTTCGCGCGACCGGGCGCACTGCGCACCGTCCGCCGCTACGACTCCGACGGACACATCGTCGGGGGCCGCCTCTTCGAGATCCCCGACGACGCCGAGGCCGGTTTCGACCGGGTCTTCGACGAGGCGTTCGCCGATCCGGAGGTGGCCTTGGTACACGTACGGGCCCTGGAGTACGGCTGCTTCCAGTTCGAGGTGCGGCGGCCGTAGCACTCACGGCCCCTGTTCACCGCCGGTTCCGACCGGCGGAGGCGGGTTCGCGCGGTGCGGCCGAGGCGCCGTTGGCCGATCGGTGGAACGAGCGTCCACCGCCCGGTGGGCCGGCCGACGGATCACACGCCGAGCGCCACGTACCTAGCGTGGAGGACATACATATCGCTCACCCGCCGCGGCGGCACGGGAACGGAAAGGAAAGGCATATGAGGAGCTCGGTACGGCGCGTTGTGGTCGGGGTCGACGGTTCGGCAGGGAGCATCGCCGCGCTGCGTCAGGCAGCCGGCGAGGCGCGCCGCCACCACGCCGAACTTCGTCCGGTCTTCATCTACTGCTCCCCGCAGGGTGACTACATCGACGCGATGTGGCCGCCGGACCCGGAGACGGCTCGCGATCTGGCACACAAAGCCCACGAGGACCTGATGTGCGCCTGCGAGCGCGCGGGCGGTCTCCCGGACGACGTGCCGTGCGACCCGGTGGTGGCCCGCGGGCAGGCGGGGCCGCTGCTGGTGGAGGCCGCGACCGGGGACGGCGACCTGCTCGTGGTGGGCGGCGGCTCGCGCAACGTGGTGCGCCGCTTCCTGATGGGGTCGGTGAGCCGCTACTGCCTGCGCCACGCCCCTGGCCCGGTGCTGGTCATACCGCCGGAGGACACTTCCGGGCACGACCGCTAGGGGACGGCCGCGCCGGGGAGCGCAGGCCCAGGGCCTCCGTGACGCGTGCGTGGGTCACGGCCTGCCTGACCTGCGCCCTGACCGACATCGGCCTGGTGCGCTGGGCAACTGCGCGATGCCCTCATCCCCAGCCGGCTCGCGGCGAGCCGTACGCAAGGGTCACGCCCGGCTTCCGACGTAAGCCACCCCTCCGATCAGGGGATGCCTTTCGTCCGTTTTATCGACCATTGGACCGATACACGGAGAGGTGGGCTCTTCCTAGCGTGGGGGGCGTTGCCGTACAGCGAATTCCTCGGAGAGGCGGAAGACATGTCTCAGATGGTGAAGCGCGTCGTCGTCGGCGTGGACGGTTCGGCGGGCAGCGTGGCCGCCCTCAAGCAGGGCGCGCAGGAAGCGGCCCGGCACGACGCGGCCCTGTGTCCGGTGCTGGCCTGGGCGCCGCCGGGCGGGGAGGCGGCGGACGCCCTGTACCCCGCGCCGTCCGACATCCGCGCGCACTGGGAGTCCGAGGCCCGCCGCACCCTCACGAAGACGTGCGAGAGGGCACTCGGCGCCGCCCCGTTCAGTCTGAACGTGGCCCCCAGGGTCATCCGTGCGGAGCCGGGACCGGCGCTGGTCGCCAGCGCCCGCCATGCCACGGACATGCTGGTGCTCGGGGCCGGCGGCCATGGACTGTGGCACCACTTCCTGCACGGTTCCGTCAGCCGCCACTGCCTCAGGCACGCCCACGGCCCCGTCATGGTCGTCCACCCCGACGACTCGGAGGTGGCGGAGGCCCGCGGGACGGCGCGGGCGCCTCGGCGGCACCCTCCCGTCGTGGTGCCGGTGAACCCGATGGACGTCTGGGACCGGGAGAGTTGACCCGGCTCAGCGCAGCGGGCCGCGCTCGTCGACCGTGTGGGCCGGTGTGCCGAGGAAGACCTCGGGTGAGTCAGGTCCGTACGAGACGTTGAACGTATCGAGCCGGTACCCCCAAGGCCCCTTCTGGTTGCCGATCCGGTAGTTGATCTGCCACCGCAGCCACTCCCCCGGCGCGAGCCGGACCTTCGGCGGGCGGCGCCCGCGCCGCGGCACGCTGAACAACGACGTCTCGGGCGGACCCACCGCCAGCAGCCCGCCGGCCTCGCGGAGGACGATGCCCACGTGGTCCAGATCCCGCTCCGACATCCTCGGGCGGAACGCGTCGCACTCCCGCACGGTGACGTCGTGCAGGCCGGACCTCAGACCGGGCGGGAGAGGAAATGCCGTCGGCACCGCATTCCGCACCACGGCCCCGGGGCCGCCGCGGGACGCTTTGGCCCATGAGGTGCGCACTCGTTGAACGACAACGTGCGTGCGTGGGACCGCCGACATCACAGACCACTCCGCTCAGGTTGCCCGACGCCCGTTCCGGGACCGATTGTCACTCACGAGGGGGCGCAGGACCGAATCGATTGTTCTGGGTGCCCGTTTCTCCACCTTTCTCCACCGGAGGCACTCCGCCAAGGCCCGGCCGGCTCGCGCGTACATTGGCCACACACCCACCCGTGAGCTGGAAAGGTCTTCATGAACTCCTCGGCAGCCGCCGCCACCGAAGAGCGTCTCGCCGCGCACCGGCGTCGCTTCGACGCCGCCTTCGAGGCGTACTTCACGCGTCTGGAGCCGGCGTTCGACGCCCCGCCGCAGAGCCGCTTCACGCCCCAGTGCCTGGAGCTGCTACGGGACTTGTCCCTGCGTGGCGGCAAGCGGCTGCGTGTGGTGCTGCTGTACGAGGCCGCCCGGCTGGTGACCACCGAGGACGTACCCGGCCTGGCGGAGGCCGCGCTCAGCGTCGAACTGCTGCAAACGCATGGGCTCATCCATGACGACATCATCGACGACTCGCCCGTACGCCGTGGCGGGCCCTCCACGTACTACGCCTACCGCCACGCCTTCCCTGACCACGAGCGCACCGCCCTGGGCCTGACCGTCCTGGCCGGGGACCTCGCCGCGTTCCTGTCGCTGCGGGTGCTGCTGGAGGCGGACGTTCGCGCCCCGCTGCGGCAGGCCATGCTGGAGGTGCAGGCCCGTGCGGCCACGGACGCGGTCGCCGGTCAGATCCTCGACCTGGAGCGGGACTTCGAGGACCTGCCGGGCGAAGAGCTGCTGCACGCCGTCACCGAGTACAAGTCCACCCGGTACTCCATCCTGGCCCCGCTGCGCCTCGGGCTCGTCGCCGCGGGCGAGGATCTCGGACCTCATGACGCGCGCCTGCGCAGGTACGCCACCCTGGTCGGCATCTGCGGCCAGCTGCGCGACGACTACCTCGATCTCTTCGGCGACGACGACGCCCTGAACAAGCCCCCGGGCGGCGACCTGCGGGCGGGCCGCCGCACCTATGCCGTCCGCGCGATCCTCGAACAGGCCGACGCGGCCGACCGAGCTGTCGTGGAAGCCGCCCTCGGCTCCGCCTGCACACCCGAAACCGTCGAACGCGTCCGGGACATCGCCCGCCGCCAGGGCACCGACGCCCGACTCCGGGCCGACCTCACCCGCTACGCGGAGCGCGCCGCCACCGAGGCGTCCGGCTGGGGCGAATGGTGGCGAGAGGAGGCGGCGGCACTGTTCACACACCTGCCGCTGCGCATCGCCCGGGGGGTCGGGTGACCACTCTCAAGGTGGACGTGACGCTACGACGGGGGGATCGGCCCGGGGAGCCCGGCAGGAAGAGCCTGACCGAAGGGTAGGTCCTGAACCGGTTGGCCCCCCGGCCCGCGGTCATGGCGGGGATCCCCGGCGCGAACGTCCCGTCGTTGGAGTACTCGCCGGTGAAGTTGAACACCCCGCTGGTGTGCTGCAGCAGCATCCGCACCGTGATCCTCGGGTCCGGCCCGAACTCGGGCAGGCGGTCGGCCACCGGGTCGTCCAGCCCGATCGCGCCCTCGGCCACCAGTCCCAGCACCACGGTCGCGGTGACGTGCGGAATGCGACTGAACGGACGGGACCGGCGGGCCCGAGGAGCTCCCCCCCTTACAGGCTGTGGGCGGTGATGTCGCCGTAGGAGGTGGTCGCGTGGATGTTCAGGCCGGAGGCGGCGCCGTCGGTGTTCCTGAGCGCGTTGTGGATGCGGCCGTAGGCGGTGCCGGCATCCAGCGAGGCGGAGACGCCGCGGGCGGCGCCGACCGAGATCTCACCGTGCTCGGTGCGCAGCGTGACCGTGCCGCGCACGGCCTCGGTGATGCGGAGGTCGCCCTTCTGGGTGCTGATCCGCGCGGGGCCGCCCAGGCGGCCGACGGCGAGGTCGCCGGACTGGAGGGTCAGGTGGGCGCCCGCGGTCTCGTCGAGCTTGACCGTGCCCTGCGCGCCCTCGAAGGCGACGTCGCCGAGCCGTCCGACGCCCCGGAGCTCGGCCAGGGCGGCCTTCGCCTCGATCCGGGAGCCGGCGGGCAGTTGGACCGTCACCTCGACAGAGCCAGAAGGACCGAGGATCCGGTTCTTCGCCTCCGGAGCCGCGATCCGCAGGACGCCGTCTGCGTAGACGACCTCGATCTGCTCCGCGGCCTTCACGTCCCGGCCCTTGGCAGCGTCCGCCGGCAGGACCTCGACCGTGGTGTCGGTCCGGTCGGCGGCGATGAGCTGGATGCGTCCGGCGGGGATGTCCAGGACGGCGGTCACCGGGGCGGGGGTGTCGAACTTCTGCATCGTTCTTCTCTCCTTCGTCTGCGTCGCGAGCCCCTTCGGCCCGCCGTTTCTGACGATGGAAAAGCTACGTTGCGTTCATAGATTCGACAATGCGTGCGTTGCGCTCGATCCACAAACACACAGGTTAGAGGCCCACAATCGTTGCAACGCTTGTGAATTCAACGCAACAACACCCATCGCGATCGTTGCAATGAATGGAAAGTGAAAGCTATACTCGCGGCACCTGGAACGGCGAAAGACCACAAAGGAGACGACGATGCCCGGAGGCAGACTCACCCAGCAGGAACGCCAGCAGATCGCGCTGGGGCTGGCCGACGGCCTCGCGTACGCGGAGATCGCCCGCCGCCTGGAGCGCCCCACCTCGACGGTCACGCGTGAGGTGATGCGCAACGGCGGCCCTGCCACCTACCGCGCCGACCTCGCCCACCGCGCCACCGAACACCGCGCCCACCGCCGCAGAAAGGCCACGCCCCGGGACGCGCGGACGCCCCCGCAGGCCCACGGGCGCGACGCCGAGGCCGTGCGCGAGTACGAGGAGGTGTTCACCACCGTCTTCATGGCATCGGGCCTGCCCAAGATGACGGCCCGGGTGCTGGTCTGCCTCTACACCACCGACGAGGGCAGCCTCACGGCGGCCGAGCTGGTCCAGCGCCTCCAGGTCAGCCCGGCGTCCGTCTCCAAGGCGATCGCGTTCCTGGAGAGCCAGGGCCTCGTCCGCCGGGAACGTGACGAGCGCCGCCGTGAGCGCTACGCCGTCGACAACGACGTCATGTATCAGTCGACGATGGCCAGCGCCCGCGCCGCCGCGCACCTCGGCGAGACCGCGCGCCAGGGCGTCGGCGTCCTCGGCCCGGGCACCCCGGCCGCCGCCCGCCTGGAGAACATCGCCCGCTTCGTCGACTTCATCTCCGAGAGCATCGCCCGCGCCGCGGACCAGGCCCGCGAGATCCTTCACGCGAAACCCGAAGGAGCCGCGGACAGCGCCTCCTGAGCACCCTCAGGTCGCGAGCCGGCAGCGTCGGCGACCGCCGCGGGGCGCTCAGGCCCCCGTCGTCGAGCCGGGGCGGATGATCATCAGTACCGTGACCACGGCCCAGGCCAGTGAGAACATGCCGGTGACCATCGCCAGGCGCGGCAGCGCCGCCCTGGCGGTCGCGAGCGCGCTCTCGTCCCGCTTGTCGAGCGCGTCCATGACGGCGTCCTGGGTGAACACGGCGAGTACGAGGAGGAGCGCGGCGAGCGCCGTCAGTGCCATCGAGGCGATGAGCCAGGTGTCGCCCAGCACGCCCATCCGCCCGGCGGTGGCCACCCCGAAGGCCGGGACCGCCACGGAAGCGGCCGCGTAGACGCGGGTGACACGGTGGAGCAGCCGGAGCGCGCCCGGCTCCGAGCCGCCGTCCGCGTCCAGGGCCTGCCGGGCGTAGCGGGGAAAGAGGCTCGCGGCGACCGTGGCCGGGCCTATCAGGACGAGCGCCGCCAGGACGTGCAGGCTGAGCATGAGCTTGGTCATGAGCGCGTTCGCCCCCATTGGTTTCAGTCAGACTTAAACACGTGGGACGCTAGCATCCGGATGCGGCGGCCCCGACGGCGGGTGCGGGCGCGGCGATGACGACGGACGAGACGGAAGCGGGTGGCACGGCCGTGGCCGAGGAACAGCGACTGTCGCTGGCGCTGATGCTGATCGGCGTGGGCCGGGTCGTACGGGACGAGGCCGGCCGCTCCCTGGAGGCACGCGGCGGCCACTCCTTGCGCCTGATGAGCGCGTTGGGGCACCTGGCGCGCGAACCGGGCCTTTCCTACAGCGAGCTGGGCCGCCGTGCCGGGGTCACGGCCCAGAGCATGCAGGCCACGGTCCTCCAGCTGGAGCGGGCGGGCGCCGTAGCCCGCTCCTCCCCCGCCGGGCGAGGGCGGACGGCCGTGCTCCGTGTCACCGAGGACGGCCGCCGCGTGCTGGCCGAGATGCGGCAGGCCCTGACCGAGCTGGAGGAACCGCTGCTGGCGGGCCTGTCGACGGCGGAACGGGCCGTCCTGGCCAAGGCGCTGAGCCAAGTGGCCGCCAATCTCCGCACGGCAGGGGCTCCGAGCGGCGAATGACGCGCGAATTCGCGAGGTATTCCTCGAGGAATTCGCGGAGTTGTTCCGGGGTGAGCCGCGGTGTGGCCCGGGAGAAGATCGCCGCATCGGCCCAGGATCCGAGGTTGTCGCGCGCTTCCTCGAAGCGCTGGACGCTCTCGACGAGTTCGGCGGTATCCAGGCGGTGCGTCTCGGCCAGGGCTTCCCGCATTTCGGGCGTCTGCCGGCCCCTTGCGCAGACATTTCTCGACCTTCTGCCGCATGGGGTGCGCGAGCGCCCGCAGGGCGGCGACGTCCGCGATCTCCTGAGCGGGCGGTTGTTCGGCCATGGGCGCAGGGCAGAGCCTTGCAAAGCCCCTCTGCAAGGCTCGTTTGCACGTACGTTCCCGGCGCGCGCCCGGGCGCGGCCGGCCTCGTCGGTACTGCCGTGCCGATGCCACGCGCCGGGCAGCGGCGCTCCGGACACCCGCGCCCCTGGGCCACGTTGGGTAGGTCTAGGATCGGCCGCCTGGATCACATCCGGATCCATCCGTAGTCCCGCGTGTTTCCTCCGCGTATCCCGACCGGTTTTCTCCGACGACAGGAAAAAGGAAAGTGCAGATGACCTCCGTGCATGGCACATCCGTCGACATCCCCACACCGGACGGCACCGCCGACGCCTACTTCGTGCACCCCGACGGCGCCGGCCCGTACCCCGCCGTCCTGCTTTACATGGACGCCTTCGGTCTGCGTCCGCAGCTGCGGAAAATGGCCGACCGCCTGGCCTCGGCCGGCTACGCGGTTCTGGTCCCCAACGTCTTCTACCGTCACGGACGGGCGCCGGTGCTCGATCTGCCGGAATTCATCGACGTGGCGCGGCGTCCGGAGATCTTCGAGCAGCTCGGGCCTCTCCTGCTGTCCCACAAGCCGGAGGCGGCGGTGCGCGACGCCGGCGCCTATCTGCGCTGGCTGGCCGACTCTCCGCTGACGAAGAGCGGGCCGGTCGGCGTCACCGGCTACTGCATGGGCGCCGGTCTGGCGCTGCGTACGGCGGGCACTTACCCAGACCGGGTGGCCGCGGCGGCGGGATTCCACGGCGCGCGCCTGGCCTCCACCGCCCCGGACAGCCCGCACCTGCTCGCCGAACGCGTCACCGCGGAGCTGTACTTCGGGCACGCGGACCAGGACCAGGCGATGCCGCCCGAGCAGATCGACCGTCTGGACAAGGCCCTCACCGAGGCGGGCGTGCGGCACCGGTGCGAGGTCTACACCGGCGCCACGCACGGCTTCACGCAGGCCGACACCGCTTCCTACAACGCCGAGGCCGACGAACGCCATTGGGTGGCACTGCTGGACCTCTTCGGCCGCACGCTCTGATCCGACGGGGGCGCGGTCACACAGGCGCCGGAATACCCTGCCCTCTCCTCCGCTTCAGCGCCTTGTCGGCGCGACGGGTTCAGCTGACCTGGCGGCCGACGACATAGCCGACGAGCGGCACCGTGGAGCGGATGCGGACCTTGTCGACCGTGCCGTCGGAGGGGAGGGCGATCAGGTGCTTGCTGCCCGCCACACTCACGCCCGCGCGGCTGGGGCTGCCCCAGGTGCCGCCCTCCTGGTGCAGGGCGGTGGTCACCTGTCCGTCCGCGCCCTGCGGTGCCAGGGCGACCCAGGCCGGGCCGTTGCGGGCCGCTCCCTGGGGCGCTGAGGTCGTTCCCGCGGGCTCGACCGGCAGGTCGAAGTCCGTGTTCGGGGGCACGGTGAAGAAGGCGAGCATGTCGTCCTCCGTGTAGGAAGCGGTGGGGGGTGCGGGCTGGAAGGAGAGGGCCCAGGCGCGGAGTTCCCGTGTGCTGCCGAGGTGGCAGTAGTCGCGGTCGACCCCGCCGGAGTCGCTGTACTGGTGGAAGAGCCAGTCGGCCTGGATGCCCGGGTGGCCGGCGGCCCGTCCGGCGGTGGCGATCCACAGGAAGTCGCAGTAGTAGCTGGTGGTGTCCACGTTGCGCCAGTAGTCGAGGTTGGCGTACATCCCGACGGGGTTGTACGGCAGCCGGCGCTTGACGTACCGCAGCCACTCCTCCTTGTACGCCGCCTGGCGGGCGCGCGGCACGCCCTGGTTGGCGTCGTCGTAGCCCTCCCAGTCGAGGACCACGAGGTCGCCCGGCCGCCAGGCGACCTGGCGGAGGAAGTAATCGGCCTCGGCGTGCGGGGCGTTGGCCATGTGGGGGTAGTGGTACGCGCCCCACACCAGACCGTGCGCCTTGGCGTGGTCCCGCTGCGCGACCCACTTGGAGTTGATGTACGTCAGACCTTCGGTGACCTTGACGAAGGCGAAGCCGAGTCCTGACACATCCGGTTCCGACGACTGGTAACTCGCCCAGTCCTGGCCGTAGATACCCATACCGCTCTCTCTTCCGCCGCCGCGCCGGGCGCCCGCGCGCGACGCCACCCGCTTTCGTGTCGAACGCCTCACCGCCAGCGGAGCAGGTTGTCGGCCCCATGACAACATCCCGGCCACCGACTGCGGAAAATTTCCGGAGAAGAGCGGATGCCCGGCCCGGTCACGGGCCGGGCATCGCCGAGGGCGGCACTCAGCCGCGCTGCCCGGTCCGGCGCTCGTAGTCGGCGAAGCCGTCCTCGACCGTCGGCAGTACGAGCTCCACCCGGAAGTAGGGCACGCTCCACAGCGGGCTGTCGCGGAGCCCCTCGAACAGGTCGCTCCACGCGGTCAGGTCGTCGGTCGTCGCCACGAGGACGTCGGACGGAGCGGCGGCCCAGGCTTCGGCGTCGAACCACCGGACCTGGACCGCGCCGTGCTCCGCCAGCAGCGGCTCCACATGCTCGGCGATGATCCGCTGACGCTCGGGGCGCGCGAGGGCCAGCCATGCGGGCAGGGCCGTGAGGTGGACGAAGATGGTGAACCGCGGCTGCGGTTTGACAGTGTTCACGCAAGCAATTCGATCATGCCGCGACCGTCCGGCCTCAGCCCGCCTTCTGTGAAGCGGCCGCTTCGGGGCGCAGGTCGGACAGGGTCAGGCGGTGGGCCGGCGGGTCCGGGAGGACCATACGGCTGGTGATGTCGAGCCGGGGGCCCACGTGGAGGAGTTCGCCGGATCTCATCAGGCGCCAGTGGGGGTTGTCGTCCATGCGCTCGCTGGCGATCACGGCCGCCGGTGTGGCCGCCAGGTCCTGCGAGTGGACGCGCATGCGGCCGTGGGCGCCGCTGTGGTCGAGGTGGCGGTCGCCGTGCTGGCCGCCGGCGTCGCGGTCGAGGACGTACAGCTCATGGGTGTCGGGGTAGCGCAGGGCCCACAGTTCGTCGCGCGTGGTGAGGATGATGTTGAGGGCGTAGACGGGCAGGTGCCCGGCGACCCAGCGGGCCGCGTGCTCGATCCCGGCGGCGACGTCGCCGCCGCGGTTGCGGACCTCACGGGTGATCAGTGCGAAGAACCGCTCGGAGTCGGTGTCCCCCGCGACCAGCGACCGGTCCTCGCCCAGCTCGTCGTCGAGCGCGTCCAGGCCCTCGATGACGCCGTTGTGGGCGAAGAGCCGGCCGTCCTGGAGGAAGGGGTGGGTGTTGCGGTCCTCCAGGGCCCCCGTCGAGGCGTAGCGCACATGGGCGAGGAAGGTGGCCGACTCGACGTGTTCGGCCTCCTGGGCGAAGCGGCGGTCCTCGTACGCGGCGATGGGCGCCTTGTGCAGGTGCGGGACGCCCAGGGCGTCGAAGTGGCCGAGGCCCGTGCCGTCGGGATCCCGGTGGCTCTGCCTGCTGAGGCTGTCGGGGGCGTCCAGCAGCCAGAAGGTGGCGCGCGTGCGCACGGGCGCGCTGCTCAGACCGAACAGTCGGCACATGGAGGAGGCTCCTTGTCGTCGCTCGTTCGCCAGTGTGCGTCAGTGCCGCCCCGACCGCCGCGGATGCTTCGTCTCGGCGCCGTGCGCGAAGCCCCCGGCGTCGTCGCTGTCGCGGTGCGGCGCGCTCTGCTTCCGCAGGCGCGGCAGCACCCGGCCGAGATCCTCCAGCAGCAGGTCGGCCAGATCGTGGCTGAAGCCGTTGCGTACGACGATACGCAGCACGGCCAGGTCGGTGCGGTTCTCCGGGAAGGTGTAGGCGGGGATCAGCCAGCCGCGCTCGCGCAGGGCCGCCGAGACGTCGAAGACGGAGAAGCCCTCGATGCCGTCGCGCACCTTGAAGGCGAAGACCGGTATGTCGCTGCCGTCGGTGACCAGCTCGAACTCGTCGAGCTTGGCTATCTGCGCGGCGAGGCGGACGGCGACGTCCCGGCAGGTCTGCTGCACCCTGCGGTAGCCGTCGAAGCCCAGCCTCAGGAAGTTGTAGTACTGCGCGATCACCTGGGCGCCGGGCCGGGAGAAGTTCAGCGCGAAGGTGGGCATGTCGCCGCCCAGATAGTTGACGTGGAAGATCAGGTCGTCGGGGAGGGCGGCGGCATCGCGCCACAGCGCCCAGCCGACACCCGGCATCACCAGGCCGTACTTATGGCCGGAGGTGTTGATCGACGCCACCCGCGGCAGCCGGAAGTCCCATTCCAGGTCCGGGTCCAGGAAGGGAGCGATCATGGCCCCGGACGCGCCGTCCACATGGATCGGCACGTCGAGGCCGGTACGGGCCTGGAGGTCGTCCAGGGCCGCCGCGATCTCCGCGACGGGTTCGTAGCTGCCGTCGAACGTCGAGCCGAGCACGGCGACGACACCGATGGTGTTCTCGTCGCACAGCCCGGCCGCCGTCCCGGGGCTGAGGTGGAAGCGGTCGCCCTCCATGGGGACGTAGCGGGGTTCCACCTCGAAGTAGTCGGCGAACTTCTCCCAGCACACCTGCACGTTGATGCCCATGACGAGGTTGGGCCGGTCGGCCGGCTTCCCCTCCGCGCGGCGCCGGTGCTGCCAGCGCCGCTTGAGCGCCAGCCCGCCCAGCATCGCCGCCTCGCTCGACCCGGTGGTCGAACAGCCCATCGCCCCACGCGGGTCCTCGGCGTGCCACAGCCGGGCCAGCATGTGCACGCACCGCGTCTCCAGCTCGGCCGTCTGCGGGTACTCGTCCTTGTCGATCATGTTCTTGTCGGCGCACTCGGCCATGAGCCGCTGCGCCTGCGGCTCCGCCCATGTGCTGACGAAGGTCGCGAGGTTCAGCCGCGCGTTGCCGTCCAGCATCAGCTCGTCGTGCACGAGCTGATAGGCGACGTCCGCCCCCATCTCCCGCTCGGGCAGGGCGTACCGGGGAACCGTGACAGGCTCCCGGCTGAATATGGGGTTGAGCTCGACGTCGCGGCTTCCGCGTCCGTCCTCGTGCGGCCGCTTCAAGGCCATGGCCGAAGTCCCTTCTCGCGCTGGTCGGATGAGGTGCCGTCGGCTCCCCCACGCCCACGTACCCCGGCGACCGCGGGTGAACCGCGCCGCCGGACCGCGCACGTGGCGGACCAGCTGATTCCGGTGCGTCCCGGCCCCCGGCGGGCGCGCACCTGTGCCGGCCGCGAGCCGGGCCGTACTGTGGGACGCGCCGAGCGGCACGCGTCCGTGACGGCGATTCGGCAGGCAGCGAGGGCAGGAGGACGGATGACCAGCGCGGTGGAGCACCGGTTCGTCGAGGTGAACGGCGTCAGACTGCACATCGCCGAGCAGGGGCAGGGGCCCCTGGTGCTGTTGCTGCACGGCTTCCCCGAGTGCTGGTACTCCTGGCGGCACCAGTTCGGGCCGCTCGCCGGGGCCGGGTACCGGGTGGTCGCCCCGGACCAGCGCGGCTATGCCCGCAGCGAGCAGCCCGACGACATCGCCGCGTACAGCATGCTGCACCTCACCGGTGACGTGATCGGACTGATCCACGCCCTCGGCGAGAGCAGCGCCGTGGTCGTCGGGCACGACTGGGGCGCGCCGGTCGCCTGGACGACGGCCATGCTGCGCCCGGATGTCGTACGGGGCGTGGCGGGGCTGAGCGTCCCGCCCGCGCCGCGCGGGCCGGTCCCGCCGCTGCCGGCCCTGCGGTCGAAGCTCGGCGACGGCTTCTACCAGCTGTATTTCCAGGAACCGGGTGTCGCCGACGCCGAACTCGCGCGTGATCCGGCCAGGTCGTTCCGCTCGATCCTGACCGGCGCCTCGGGCGACTCCCCGCGCAACGACCCGCCCCGCCCGTGGGTCATCCCCGAGGGCAGCACGCTCCTGGACACCATGCCGGAGCCGAAGGGGCTGCCCGGCTGGCTCGGCGAGGACGACATCGACGTCTTCGTCCGGGAGTTCGGCCACCACGGCGAGCACGCCTTCACCGGTGGGCTGAACTGGTACCGCAACCTCGACCGCAACTGGGAACTGCTCGCGCCTTTCCACGGGCGGGGGATCGATGTGCCCGCGCTGTACGTGGCGGGCGATCGCGATCTTGTCCGCGCCTTCCCCGGCGCCGACAAGCTGCTGGCGTCCCTGGAGCGGACCGCGCCGGAGCTGCGCCGCAGCCTGACCCTGCCGGGCTGCGGACACTGGACCCAGCAGGAGCGGCCGGACGAGGTCAACGCCGCGCTCCTGGAGTTCCTCGGCGAGCTGGGCTGAGACCGCGCGCCACCGGCGGCGGTGCGGCTACTGTGCGACGGCATGAGCGCACCGTCCGACTTCGCCCCGTGGTCGCCGTCGTTCGTCGCCGACCCCTACCCCGCGCACGCGGCGCTGCGCGAGCAGGGGAGCGCCCACTGGTTCGCCCCCACCGGCCAGTGGCTGATCCCCCGCTACGAGGATGTGCGGGCCCTGCTGCGCGACCGCCGCCTCGGCCGTACGTATCTGCACCGCTTCACGCACGAGGAGTTCGGCCACACCCCGCCACCGGCGGCGCACGAGCCGTTCACCACCTTGAACGGGTACGGGCTGCTCGATCTGGAGGATCCCGCGCACGGCCGGGTCCGCCGCCTGGTGTCCAAGGCGTTCACCCCGCGCACGGTGAGCGGGCTGGTGCCCTCCGTCGAGCGGCTGGCGTCGGACTTGGCCGGCGCGTTGGTCGCGGACGGCGGCGGCGATCTGCTCCAGGCGGTCGCCGAGCCGCTGCCGGTGGCCGTCATCGCCGGCATGCTCGGCATCCCGGAGAGCGACCGCGGGCTGCTGCGCCCCTGGTCGGCCGACATCTGCGGGATGTACGAGCTGGAGCCGTCCGAGGAGACGGCGGGCCGGGCCGTGCGGGCGTCCCTGGAGTTCTCGGCGTATCTGCGCGAGCTGATCGCCGCCCGGCGCGCGGCACCCGGCTCCGATCTCATCAGCGCGCTCATAGCGGCGCACGACGAGGGCGACCGGCTGAGCGAGCAGGAGATGGTCTCGACCTGTGTCCTGCTCCTCAACGCCGGACACGAGGCCACGGTCAACGCCACGGGCAACGGCTGGTTCGCCCTCCTGCGGCATCCGGAGCAGCTCGCCGCGCTGCGGGAGGATCCGGCGCTGGTGCCGGGGGCGGTGGAGGAAGTGCTGCGCTACGACACCCCGCTGCAGTTGTTCGAGCGCTGGGTCCTGGACGACATCGAGGTGGGCGGCACGCGGATCCCGCGCGGCAGCGAGGTGGCCCTGCTCTTCGGCTCGGCCCACCGCGACCCGGCCCGGTTCCCGGACCCGGACCGCCTGGACATCACCCGTGAGGACAACGCCCACCTCGCGTTCGGCGCCGGGGCGCACTACTGCCTCGGCGCCGCGCTCGCGCGTGTGGAACTTCAGGCGGTGTTCGGCGAATTGGTGCGCCAGGCGCCGGGGCTCCGGCTCGTCTCGGAGCCCCGGTGGAAGCCGGGCTACGTCATGCGCGGTCTCGAAGAGCTCGTGGTCGAGCTCTGAGGGCGCGTCGGTGCGCGGTCACGGAGGACGGGTCCCGCCGATGCCGCAGCTGTTCAGGATGTTCTACGCACTCGTACACCGGGCACCGCCGGAGGCCTTCCCCGCCGGCGTCGCCGGAGGGGGCGCCAGGGTGCGTCAGCGGTGCGCATAGCGGCTTTCGAAGGCGCGCCAGTCCGTCTCCAGCCTCCATTGCAGCTCCGCCTTGGGGCTCGCCGCCAGGAACGCCCGGCAGCCGGCGCCGGGCTGCCGCCCGGGGGCGGGGGTGTCGTTCAGACACGGGCCCGCGAACCTGTCGTAGTGGTCCTGCTCCTGCCACAGGTTCCGGCCCTCGACGAAGGCGTGGTCCAGCGAGGCGCGCGCGAGGCCGCGCAGCTGCGCGACGGTCAGGCCCTGTTCGGTGACGGCCCGCTGGAAGACCTCGGTCAGGTCGCCGCGGCTGACGCCCGGGTCGTCGGTGGCCAGGGCGACCGGCACTCCCGCGTCGAGGTAGGTGCGCAGCGGGTGCCGGTCGCCGGTGACGCGCAGTATCTGGGCGTTGCTGGTCAGTGGCGCTTCGACGAGGACGTGCCGTCGGCGCATCCGGTCGGCCAGCGCCCGGGGGTCCTTCTCCCGGGCGAAGTCGACGCCGTGCCCTATGCGGTCGGCCTGGGCCGTGCCGACGGCCTCGTTGATGTGGAAGGCCAGGTCGTCGTCGCGTACGCCGCTGAGCCCCTTGACGAGTTCACCGGCGTGCAGGGTCGTGTGCACGGACGGGGCACGGGACTTGAGGAA
Source organism: Streptomyces sp. NPDC025618 (assembly GCF_055558795.1). Classification (NCBI taxonomy): domain Bacteria; kingdom Bacillati; phylum Actinomycetota; class Actinomycetes; order Kitasatosporales; family Streptomycetaceae; genus Streptomyces; species Streptomyces sp. NPDC025618. Next base: position 17,155 of record NZ_JBVHLW010000020.1, read on the forward strand.
GCCCATCATCTTCATGTGCAGCGTGTAGTCCCGCAGGGCGGTCGGGTCGTCCTCGGGCTGGACCATGTTCACCCCGACCACCCGGCCGAGCTTCCGGCGCGCGAGCTCGTGGCCGAGGATCTGCTCGGCGAAGACGTAGCGCGGGCTCTGGGCGCGCAGGACCTGGTAGTCGAAGCGGATGGCGACCCGGCAGGCCGCGGGGGCGGACCGCTTGTCGCAGCCCAGCTGCTCGCGGTAGCCGCGGTAGCCCCGGTCGATGTCCGCCGCGGCCCGGCGGACCAGGTCCTGGAAGCGCGGGTCGGCCGTCAGCGTGGAGTGGAATTCCGCGAGGCCGGACGGGCCGGGGTCGCTCGGGTGGACGCGGTCGACGAGCCGGGCGAGGGGGCCGGACTCCACCGTGACCAGGGTCTCCAGATAGCCGGTGTGTTCCCGCGCCGCGGTCCGCGCCACTTCGGCGAGCATGTCCGCGTCGTGGCCGGTGGTCGCTTCCTCGAACTTCCCGAAGGTGGCGAAGAAGTGGTCGTGGCCGGGCTGCGGGTCACCGTCGGGCGGCAGGGTGAAGTCCTGCATGGACCATTCCTCGACGACACGCCGGTGGAGCGGGCCGGGCCGCAGCGCGTCCTGGGCCGGGCGCTGCCCGGCCGGGCACGGCTGCGGTCCCGGTGTGACGGCATAGGTCGTGGTGTCGATGCACTTGCGGTCCCGCGCGGCGTATCCGATCAGGGACTCGGCACGCACCGCCCCGTCCAGGTGCTGGTGCAGGTCGGCGCCCTTGGGCAACTCCGCCATGAAGCGCCTGAGTTCCGTCGGCGAGTGCGCCACGCGGTCCATGTATGCCTGGGTACGGGCCAGTTCGCCGCCGGTCCCGCCGTGGTCCGGTGCGGCGGCGGCCGCGGGCAGTATGCCCGCGGCCACGCCCAGCGCGGTCAGTGCGGCGAGTACGGGCCGCCGGGTTCGCTGTCTCTTGAGCATGATCCGTTCCTCTCTACCCGCTCATGGTGCCAGCCGCCGTCCGCGGCGCAGGCAGCGCGTGGCCGCGTGCCGGGAACGGCGGTTGTGGCACGGGAGGGGCAGGAGGCGGCACTGCCTCACAGATACAGGTCGAGGGCTCTTTCGCCGTACGCGGCCTCGGTCATGGCCCGGGTGATGAGACGGAACTCGTTGTCGTCGACGGCGCGCAGAACCTGTCGCAGCGTCACACCGCACCGGCCCACGAGGGACGTGGCGCACTCCAGGACGGCGATCTCGCTCGTGGAGGCCGTGAGCGACCGCCGCACGTCGAACAGGCGCAGCCCGACCGCGGCCCAGTCGACGGCCGGGTGCGTGCCGGTGCGGTCGATGAGCGGCGGGCCCTCCGAGCGGGTCCTGTCCTCCTCGGCGAACCGTCGCAGCCAGTAGCCGTCGCGGTGGGCGCCCAGGAGACGGGTCGCCGCACGCTCCTCCCCGCCGGCCACGCCTCGCACCATGGCCTCGGCCAGCGCCATCCCGTCGCTGGTCACCCTCATCACCGTCTCCGCTCTCCCGACGACCGGGGCCGGTGCCGGCCCCGGCATCACTGTGCGGTGCCGGCGCCGCGGAGCCACGGCGCACACGCCGGGGGTCGCCCGGACAGCCCGGCGGCCCGCGCCCGCCCGGGCCGGGCCGGGCTACGGCTGGAAGCCGCCGTCCATCCAGTCCTTGAAGAGCTGGACGTCGGCGGCCGGCCAGGTGTTCTCGCCGCTGTCGGGCGGGGGCATCAGTTTGCCGGACAGCTGCTGGAACACCCGCTGGGCGTTCCCCGGGTCGGACATGTAGACGAAATCGTCGAGCGCGACGCCGAAGTCCCGCATGTGCTCGATGTCCATCGCGGTGAACAGGGGACGGATGTTCCGGGAGAAACTCACGGCCATGCGCTCAACTCCTGGATCGGCTCGACGCGTCGAGCGGAGGTGATGTCCATCTTGTGTGCTTCCACCCACAGTTGCCCGGCAACCGCCACCGGAGCGCGGTTCAGCACATCGTGTGCCATGTCCACTCGCGCGGACCGGCCCGGAGGTGACACCCCAGGAGCCCTCGCCGTATCGGCGGCATCCGACGCGCTGTCACACGGCGACCGAAATGGATACTACTGGGCGATCTGCGAAGCTTGTGGCGTGAATACTCGCTTCCGCTCGCTCGTCGCGTACTGGCCCGTCGTCGTTCCGCTCCTGGCCGCCCTCGTCCTGGCCCTGACCTGGGGGCGATCACTGTCGGCCGGGGCGGTGGCCCTGGTGAGCTGCTGTCTGGCCGGTGCGGTGCTCTCCGCCGTGCATCACGCGGAAGTGATCGCACACCGGGTGGGCGAGCCGTTCGGCTCGCTGGTGCTGGCCGTCGCGGTGACCGTCATCGAAGTGGCCCTCATCGTGACGCTGATGGCCGACGGCGGCGACAAGAGCAGCACACTGGCCCGCGACACCGTCTTCGCCGCCGTCATGATCACCTGCAACGGCATCGTGGGACTGTCGCTGCTGGTGGGCGCGCTCAGGCGGCGGGTCGCGGTGTTCAACGCGGAGGGCACCGGCGCGGCCTTCGGGACGGTGGCGACGCTGGCCGGGCTGAGCCTGGTCCTGCCGACGTTCACCACCAGCACCCCGGGGCCGCGGTTCTCCACGGCCCAGCTCGTCTTCGCCGCCCTCGCCGCGCTCCTGCTCTACGGCCTGTTCGTCACGACCCAGACCGTCCGGCACCGCGACTACTTCCTCCCGGTGACCGCCGGGGGCGAGGTCATCGACCACGACGACCACGCCGACCCGCCCTCCACCCGCACGGCCCTGACCAGCCTCGGCCTGCTCGCCGTCGCCCTGATCTCGGTGGTCGGCCTGGCCAAGGGCGTCTCCCCCACCATCGAGTCCGGCGTGGCCGCCGCCGGCCTGCCCGCCTCGGTCGTCGGCGTCGTCATCGCCCTGCTGGTCCTGCTCCCCGAGACGATCGCCGCCGTACGCGCGGCCCGCCGCGACCGTGTCCAGACCAGCCTCAACCTCGGCCTCGGCTCAGCCATGGCCAGCATCGGACTGACCATCCCCGCGGTCGCGGTGGCCTCGGTCTGGCTGGAGGGCCCGCTCGTGCTGGGCCTGGGCGCCACCCATATGGTGCTGCTCGCCCTCACCGTCGCCGTCGGCACCCTCACCGTGATCCCGGGCCGCGCCACCCCGCTCCAGGGCGGCGTGCACCTCTCCCTCCTCGCGGCCTATATCGTGCTCGCGGTCAGCCCGTAGCCGCGCGGCGCGCACGGGCCCCGTACACGCCGCCGCTCATCTGTTCCTTTGACCTGGGCCCCGACACAGGAGCATTATTCAACGTATGGCGAATACGCAGGGTCCCGCCCCGGGCCAGGCGCCCCCGGACGCCGTCGGCCCGGCCGTCCTGGCCCGGGGGCTGACCGTCGTCCGCGGCTCCCGGACCGTACTGGACGGCCTCGACTTCGACATCGCCCGCGGCCAGGTCACCGGACTCCTCGGGCCGTCCGGCTGCGGCAAGTCCACCCTCATGCGCTCCGTCGTCGGCACCCAGGCCAAGGTGACCGGCACCCTCACGGTCCTCGGCCGACCGGCCGGCAGCGCGTCCCTGCGCTCCCGCGTCGGATACGTCACGCAGGACCCGTCCGTCTACGACGACTTGACGGTCCGGCAGAATCTCGACTACTTCGCCACGGTCCTCACCCCCGGCCGCCCCGCCGCCCGGGGGCGCCGCGACAATGTCACGCGCGTCATCGAGGACGTCGGTCTCACCGGGCACGCCGACGCCCTCGCCGGCCGCCTCTCCGGCGGCCAGCGCACCCGGGTCTCCCTCGCGGTCGCCCTGCTCGGCACGCCCGAACTCCTCGTCCTGGACGAGCCGACCGTCGGCCTGGACCCCGTCCTGCGCCGCGACCTGTGGGCCCTCTTCGGCCGCCTCGCGGAGCGCGGCGTCACCCTCCTCGTCTCCTCCCACGTCATGGACGAGGCCGAGCGCTGCCGGAGGCTGCTGCTCATGCGGGAGGGGCGGATCCTCGCCGACGCGTCACCGGACGCGCTCCGGGCCCGTACGCGCTCGGCGACCGTCGAGGACGCCTTCCTCCGCCTCGTCGACGAGGCGCGGGCCCGGAGCGCGTCCCGCGAGCCGTCTGCCGACTCCCGTGAGGAGAGCGCCTGATGAACGCTTCCCGGACCCTGGCCACCGCCACCCGCGTACTGCGTCAGCTGCGCCACGACCCGCGCACCGTGGTGCTGCTGCTCGTCGTCCCGTGCGTGCTGATCGCCCTGCTGCGGTACGTCTTCGACGCCGACCCCGGGGTCTTCGACTCCACCGGCGCCTCCCTGCTCGGCATCTTCCCGCTGATCACGATGTTCCTGGTGACCTCGATCGCCACCCTGCGCGAGCGCACCTCCGGCACGCTGGAACGCCTGCTCGCCATGCCGCTCGGCAAGGGCGACCTCATCGGCGGCTACGCCCTCGCCTTCGGCCTGCTCTCCGTCCTGCAGTCCGCGCTCGCCACCGCCCTCTCGGTGTGGCTGCTCGGCCTGGACGTCACCGGGTCCCCCTGGCTGCTGCTCCTGGTCGCCCTGCTCGACGCGCTGCTCGGCACGGCCCTCGGCCTCTTCGTCTCGGCCTTCGCCGCCACCGAGTTCCAGGCGGTGCAGTTCATGCCGGCCGTGATCCTGCCCCAGCTGCTGCTGTGCGGGCTCTTCGCCCCGCGCGGCACGATGCAGCCGGTGCTGTCGGCCGTCTCCGACGTCCTGCCGATGTCCTACGCGGTCGACGCCATGGACCAGGTCGTCCACCACACCGCGCTCACCGCCGGCTTCGTCCGCGACATCGCCGTCGTCTCCGGCTGCGCCCTCCTCGTCCTCGCGCTCGGGGCCGCCACCCTCCGCCGCCGCACGGCCTGAGCCGCGCGCCGGTCAGTGCGGCGGGGCCGGAGGGAGGCGGTAGGTGGCGCAGGCGGCGGGCAGGCGCACGCCGGCCAGGCGCAGTTGGGTCACGCGGCTGTGGAAGGCCGCGCCGCGCAGCAGGTGGCCGGCGACGGTGGCCGCGTGGCGCTTCGCGGGATCGCCCAGTTCGCTGCCCGCGGTCCAGGCGTTGAACGCGCCCATGGCCGGGCCGCACCAGATCTGGAAGTGCCGGCGGTGCTCGGCCTCCCCCGCGACGGCCCAGCGCGATGCCATGGCGAGGTACCAGCGGAAGACCATCGCCATGCGGTACTTGGCGTCCCGCTGGGCCCGCTGATGCCCTTGCGGGTGGTGGGCCTTGAGGTAGTCGGCGGTGTCGTGCCAGACCAGCTCCAGCGGGCGGCGCAGCACGTGCCGCTCCAGGTGGTCGCGCTCGGCGGGCGGCAGGTCCTCCAGGCCGTCGTAGGCGCGGTAGGTGCGGTAGAGACGGTCGGCGTGGGTGGCGAACATCGTGCCCCGGGCGAGGACCTGCACGGTCACGCCCTGCTCGAACAGGTCGGCGGCGGGCGCCATCGTGCAGTCGGCCAGCCCCGCCGCGGCCAGCATCCTCTTCACCTCCACCGAGGTCGCGGCCTCGGTGGACGCCTGGTTGACCGAGCCGGTGACGACGTAGGAGGCGCCCAGCGTCAGCGCCGCGACCACCGCCTCGGGGGTGCCGATGCCGCCCGCAGCGCCGACCCGCACCCGGCCGGCGGGCGGATGCCCGCGGGCCAGCTGGTCGCGGAGGCGCACGATGGCGGGCAGCAGGACGGCCAGGGGGCGGCGGTCGGTGTGCCCGCCGGAATCGGCCTCGACGGTGAGGTCGTCGGCCATGGGGACCGACCGTGCCAGCCGGGCCTGTTCGGGAGTGATCAGACGGCGGGCCAGGAGGCCGGCGGTGAGGTCGTCGGGCGCCGGGCGCAGGAACAGCTCCGCCGTCTCCAGGCGAGAGATCTTGGCGACGATCCGGTGGCCGGCCCGTACCCCGGTGGTGCGGTCGGGGCTCAGCCCGGTGAGGCGGTAGCGCACGAGATCGGGCGTCAGCTGGACGAACGCGGACGCCTCGACGCAGCGCACGTCGTGGCGCAGGCAGGCGTCGACGCAGTCGCGTTCCTGTGCGGGCACCAGGGGATTGTGGATGAGGTTGCAGGCGTACGGTGTGCCGGTCGCGCCGAGGGTGTGCCGCAGCCGCCGCAGCGCCTGGTCGACGCGGTCCGCGGGCAGCCCGGCCGCGCCGAAGGACGCCAGGTGTCCGGCGCGGGCCAGCGCGGTGACGAAGTCCTCGCCGGAGATGCCGCCGGCCATCGAACCGGCCATATAGGCGTGGCGCACCCCGTGGTGGCGGCGGAACTCGGCGGAGCCGAGCTGTGCGGGGTGCTGGGGCGCGGCGGCCGCGAGGACGGTGACGGTGCCGCCCGGGGCGGGCTGCCGCGAGGTGGCGCCGATCCGGCCGCCGCCGCTGACGATGTAGCAGGGGCGGTCGAGGTCGGCCAGCACCTCGTGGACGCCGTCCGGCCCATACCGCACATCCGTCGGGGTCACCGGCCGCCCTCCCCGCTCTCCCTGAGGTCGAGTGCGATGTTGTCCACCCGATAGATGCGCAGGCCGTCGCGCCAGACGCTGCCGTCGGCCCGGAGGAGGAGCCGCTCGCCCTGGCGGCGGGCCTCGCGGATGTGCACTTCGCCGCGGACCCGTTGGTGCTCGCGCAGGATCTGGCCGCGGTAGGACCAGCGCAGCTCCTCCCCGACCGCGATGGAGCAGCGCGCCCGAGGCAGGCCCTCCAACAGGCCGGTGTGCAGGGCGAAGGCGTGCGCGGCCTGGTAGAGCATCTGCACTCCGGCGGAACCCGGCATCACCGGGTCCCGGAAGAAGTGGTGGTGGAAGTACCAGTCGTCGGGGCGCACCGGCTTGGCGCACAGGACGTAGCCGTTGCCGTGCTCACCGCCTGTGGGCACGAGGGTCACGTCCTCCAGGAACGCCAGCCGTCCGCGCCCCAGCCGGGCGTCCGCGCGCAGGTCCAGCCGGTGCGCGTCGACGGGTGCAGGCTGCCGGTCGAGCCACGGCGGGACGTGGGCACCGCCGTCGAGCCCCTGCTGTTCGGCCAGCAGTTCGGGGGTGAGGAAGCCGTGGACCGCCTCACCGGTGTAGAAGGTCTCGCCCCCGGCGCGCAGGGCGAAGTCGTAGCGGTGCATGATGCCGCCGGGGAGGCCGGCGTGCGAACGCAGGGTGACCTGCTGCTCGACGGTGGCGCCGCGCAGGTCGGTCTCGCGCAGCAGGCGGGCCGTGCCGTCGAGGTTGCGGCAGCTCAGGTCGCGGTCGGGGTAGGCGCCCGAGACGCCGAGCGTGCCGCTGAACAGACCCGCCGGCTGGAGCGCGATCTCCATGAGGGCCAGCTGCGGCATCGTGCCGCCGTTCTCCCGTATGTACCAGGGGTCTTCCGGCACGTCGTACTCGCTCGTCCCGCCGCTGCCGGGCAGATAGCGGCCCCACTCGCCTTCCACCCGCTGGATACGGTCCAGCATGCGCAGGTCGCCGCGGGGCAGCCGGGGGCGGACCGGGGCGGTGATCAGGGAGCCGGTGCCGGGCAGCCGGATCTCGCTGTGGTCTCCTTCGGCGAACGCGGCCGCGTGCAGCTCGTCGGCCCAGGCCCGCTGCCCGTTCACACTCCTGCGGTAGCTGCGCCGGCAGGGGTCCAACAGGTCGACTCCCGGCCTCTCGTGGAGCGCGAGGCCCACGTCGCGCAGCCGGGCCAGCGGCCGGCCGTCCGAGGCGACGTGGCAGTCGGCGATCACGTGGGGCCGCGGCAGCATGCCGATCGCGGAGATCTCGACGTCCAGACACAGCGCGGCCGGACCGGGGGCCGGGGCGCCGGACATCTCGACCAGGGCCGGGCGGCCGGTCAGCGGATCCGGACGCGCGCCGGGCACGCAGAGGTGGAGGCCCTGGTGGAAGGCGTACACGCGCAGGGCTTCCATGGCCATCGCGAGGAGGTGCGGCCACGGTGGTCCGTCGGTGGGCAGCCGCGCGGTGGCGCGCAGGGAGCCCTGGGCGTGGCGGCCGCCTCGGGGGTCGATGGTGGTGACGGAGTCCAGTGTCCGGGCGGGCCAGGGGGCGGGAAGCGCTTCGGGCGGCTGGTCCCGCTGGTCGAAGGCGGGGCCGAGGACGGCCGCGAAGTCGCCCGCGGCGAGGGCGTCCAGGCCGGCCGAGGTCAGGCTGTCCACCGTGGTGCGTGCCAGGGGCCGGGGTTCGGGCGGGTGGCGGGGCGGCTCGCGCCGCGGCCACGGGTCGCCCGGCGCGGTAGCGACATCGGCGACGGCCTCGTCCGCGGCGAGGACTTCCCACCGGTCGCCCTGCCTCTGGACGCGCAAAGCGGCGGCGACCTGCGAGGGCCGGCGGTGCCAGGTCACGGTGAGGCTGGTACGGGCCGGGTCCGCGCCGGCCGTGCCGAGCGCCGCGGCGGTGTACAGGACATCGGTGACCCCGGGGGCGGCCGGCGGGAGCCGGGGCGGTGGCGTCGCGGCGTACGTCCCGGCCTTCGCCAACTGCCAGACAGTGACGGCGTGCACGGCCTGGAGCACGGAGGCGTGTGCCTGCTGTACGCACCGGGCCAGGCGCACCGCGAGCGCCGCGGGCGCTTTCGCCCCCTCGGCCCCGGCGGTGCCGGCCGCGGCGGGTTCCGGGAGGGGTACGCCCTCGAAGGTGAGCTCGTCCACGGCCGCTCCCTCGCTCAGTCCTGGCCGCGCGGGGAGAGCCCGCCGATGAGGACGGCCGGGTCGAGCCACAACGCGCGCACGTCGCTCCACCGTTGGTGGACCCGCCCGTCGGGCGCGCAAGCCGTGAGCGTGCCCCGGGAGAGGAGTTCCGTGGTGTTGTCCTCGAAGTCGGCCGTGATGACGAACGCCTCGTCGTCGGGGAGCGGGGTGAACAGCTCCAGCCGCCCGACGGACACGGGGACGGGGATGGTGTCGCCGTCCCCGAGTGCCAGCAGGTCCAGGAGCGCGGTCTGCAGCAGCAGGTCGGCCAGTGCCGGGCTGAACAGCCGTCCCGCGTAGGCGCCCTTGGCCAGGTCCGGGTCGGGCATCCGCGCGGCCACCACGAGGTGGCCCGGCCGTTCTTCGAGGACGTTGCGCAGTCCCGCCAGGGACGGCCCGTGGAAGAGGCGGCCGTCGGTGTATCCGGGGTGCGGCTCGTCGGAGAGCGTGAACGGCGGCAGGTCCGTACGGGGTGCCTCGCCGGTCTCGTCGGTCAGCAGGAACGTGCCCTCGTAGTGCAGCCTTTCGCCGGGTCCGGTGTCGTGGACCGTCACGTGGGTGCTCGCCGGCCCCGGCCCGGCTTCGGGCGCCAGGCGCACCCGGAAGCGGCGCCGGGGGCGCTCGTCGGGGAAGGAGAGTCCGTGGGCGATGCGGAAGTCGCGGCACTCGTGGACCGTCCGGCTGCCTCCGTGGGCGGCTTCGAGGGTGTGCACGGCCCAGCCCACGGCGGCCGTCATCGGCAGGACCGGCACGCCGCGGAAGCTGTGGTCGCACAGCACCGGCTCGGACCCGAGCCCGGTCAGCTCGCGGTACGCGGTCACTCCGGCGGCGGGGGGTGCGTCGATCCTCTCGTAGAGGGGGGTGGCCGGGCCGACGGAGGCGACTCCCCGGCGGTCCCCGTCCGGTGCCATCAGGGCGCGGAAGTGCGCGCCGCCCTCCTCGCGGGAGAGCACCGGCACCCCGGCGTCGGTGAACACCTGTCGCACGGCGGCCGCCATCCCCCCGGTCCAGGGCCCCCAGGTGAGGGGCAGGACGCGGCATCCGGGGTGGGCGGCCTGGAAGGCGCAGCCGAAGCGGTTCAGCCCTTCGTTGGCCAAGGCGTAGTCGCTCTGCCGCAGGTTGCCCCAGAGGCCGGCGACCGAGGAGAAGAGCACCAGGTGCCGCAGCCGTGCCGTGTCGAGCGCGGCCAGCACGTGGTGCAGGCCGGCGAGTTTGGTGTCCACCACGGCGGCGACCGAGTCCGCGGTCGCCTCCGCCAGCGGCCGGTCGCGCAGGACTCCGGCGCCGTGCAGGACGCCGGTGACGCGTCCCCTGTGGGGTGCCAGGGCCGCGGTCACCGCCGCCGCGTCGCGGACGTCCGCGGCCACGTAATGGGCTTCGACGCCGCGGGAGTGCAGCGTGGCGAGCAGGTCCCGGATCTCCCGCTGCTGCCGGAGCCGCCGGGCGGTCCGCTCGACGCGGGTGCGTACGGGTTCCGCGCCGGGGTCCTCCCCCGCTTCGCGCGCTCGTGCTTCCAGGGTGGCGCGCAGTTCCTCGGGGCTGTCGATCCCGGTGGCCCAGGCCGGTTCCTCCGCCAGCCGTGTGCGGCCGAGCAGCAGATAGCCGCAGCGGTGTTCGCGGGCCAGTGCCTCCACGCACCAGGCCGTGATGCCGCGGGCGCCTCCGGTGACCAGCAGCAGGTCGTCCTCGGCGAGCCGCACGTCCTCCGCGGGGGCGGGGGACGGGCCCCAGGGGGTGGCGGACAGCTCGGGCGCGCGGCGTCCCCGGGCGTCCACGCCGACCTCGCGCAGGCCGGTGGCCACGTCCGCGATCTCGGCCAGGAACGCCGAGCCGAGCCGGTCGGCCGGCAGCTCCGGTGCGAAGTCCAGCGCGCGGCAGAAGAGCGTCGTCGCCTCCAGGGCCACGGCCTTGACGAGGCCACCGAGCCCGCCGGCGAGGGCCGCCGCCGTGTCCCCGCCGCTCCCGGCGTAGCCGAGCGCGCCGTCGAGCCGGGTGACGGTGACCAGGCCGCCGCGGCTGTCCGCCCCGGTCGCCGTCTCCAGGGCCGGGCGCACATGCTTGGCCACGAGGACCGCGTGGCGCAGACGGGCGATGACCTGCTCCGCTTCCGCGTCGCCGCGGCTGACCGGGAGCACGCACAGGTCGAGTCGTGGCTTCCCGGCCAGGAGTTCGGCGAGGTGTGCGGCGACCGTCTCCTCCGCCCGGTCCTCCAGCTGCCGGACGTCCGTACCGCCCTCGGCCGCGGGCGGACACAGGCGGAGGACCTCCCAGCCCTGACCGGCCAGCGCCCCGGCCAGGACGGCGGGCAGTTCGCCCCCGTCGTCGAGGAGCAGGGCTCGTGGCCGGTCCGCGTAGGCGCCGTCGCGCACATCGGCCGCGGGCAGCTCCCGGAGGGTGACGAAGGTGAGCCGGGCGGGGCCTCCCCCGGCGCTGATCCGCAGCTGCGGCTTCGGGTCGGTGAGCGATTCACGGAGCAGCTCGGTCAGTTCACGGATGGTCTTGGCCTCGCTGAAGCGGTACAGCTCGCTGCGCGCGATCACCGGATAGCGGTGCCACATCTCCGCGCCGATCTCCACCTGTTTCAAGGAGTCGATGCCCAGGTCCGCCTGGATGTACATATCGGGTTCGATCATGTCGAGGTCGTAGCCGGTCTTCTCGGCGATCACGGCACGGAACTCCCGCTCCAGCTCCTCGAGGTCGACCTCACTGATGTCCACCGGGGCGGGGGCATCCACGAGCAGGCCGCTCTTCTGGGCTTCCCACAGCTCCGCCAGCGCCGACCTGTCCGGCGCAGGCTCGTGCTCGGGTGCCGACGGGCCGCCCTGATGCGGCAGTCGCGCGGGTGCGTCCGGCTCCGGCGGCGGGCCGACGGCCTCCGCGGCCCCGGCCGGCCGGTCCTGGGGCAGCCGGAGCAGCTCGGTGACGACTTCCCCGGCCCGGGCATGCGCTTGCCCCATCGCCAGGCTGAGCTCGGTCACCTCGTTCACCGCGGCCGCGAGCGAGTCGTCCACGCGCCCGTCGGAGGCGCCGTCGCGCAGCAGCTCGGTCAGCTGCTCGGCCGTACGGACCTGGTTGTCGAGGTAGCGGGTGTGCGCGGTCAGGAACTCCGTCGTGGCACGGGTGAGCGGATCGCTCCGCTCGTCGGGAAGTTCCCGGTTCTTCCGGGGAGTCGCCCGGTCGGCGGCCGACGCCGCCTCGGCGAGCAGCCTCTCGTGCGCCGGGCGCCGCTTCTCCACCGCGAACAGCGGGCCTTCCAGGGACCGGGCCGCCTTGGAGGGCGTACGGGGCTCGGGCGGCGGCGGGGCGTCGTAGCGGTTGATCCCCGTGAGCGGCAGCCCGGCGACGGCCAGGCGTACCGCTGCCTGCTTCAGCGCCACGTCGCTGTCGGACCCGGCGCCCGCGTCGCAGGCGACCACCTCCGCCTCACGCCCGCCCAGGACCCTGCCGACCAGCTGGGTCAGCGTCCGGCCGGGGCCGAACTCGACGAAGACGCGGACGCCGTCGGCGTACATCTCCTCCACGCGGGCGGCGAAGTCCACCGGACTGAGCAACTGCCGGACCAGGGTGCAGCGGTTGGCCTCCGCGTCGTCGCCGTAGACCGCGCCGGCGGTGTCGGCGTAGACATGTGTCACCGGAGCGGAGAAGGCCGCCTGGGCGCAGGCCGTCTCGAACGCCTCCGCGGCGTGCCGCACATGGGAGGTGTGGAAGGCGGCGGCGACGGACAGCTCCCGTGCCTGCGCGCCGCGCGCGGCACACCGCTCCGCGAAGCGCCGTACGGCCGCGGTGGGCCCACCCACCACATGTTCGTCCGGGGCGTTGCGGTTGCACACGACGAGCTCAGGGAACTCCGCCAGCAGCTCGGCCAGCACGTCCTGGCCGGTGCGCACCGCGGCCATCGCGCCGGGGTCGGCCTCCTGGCCCGGTGGCTGTTCCATCGCCAGGCCGCGGGCGCGTGCCAGGGTGGTGAACGCGGCGTCGTCCAGGACGCCGGCCGCCCACAGCGCGCTCAGCTCCCCGAAGCTGTGGCCGAGCAGCCCGTCCGGGGCGAGCCCGAGCTCCCGCAGATACCGGTACTGGCCCATGGACAGGGCGCCGATGGCCGACTGCGCGTACGCGGTGCGGCGCAGCCGTTCGCAGCGCGTCGCCGCGTCGCTGGTGCCCGGTGGCGGGAAGACCGCCGCGGCCAGGCTGTCGTCGTACGGGAAGAGGGCGTTGGCGGCGTCGAACGCGGCACGCACCGGGGGTACGGCGAGGGCGGCGCGCAGCCCCATGCCGACGTACTGGCTGCCCTGGCCGGCGAACAGCGCGCCCACCTTGGCCTCCGGTGCCAGGGGCCGGCCGCGGTAGTGCACACCGGAGGGATGGCTCCAGCTCTCCGCTCCCCCGTTGTCGCGCAGCCGGCCGACGGCGAGGGCCAGCAGTCGCTCGTACCGCTCCGGGCCGGTGTCGACGAAGCCCACGCGCACGTGCCCGGGCGGCACCGGCCCCTGCTGGGGAGCGGCGCCGCCTTCCAGCATTCGCCGCAGTTCGCGGGGGTCCGGCGCGTGCCACAGACAGGCGCGCGCCGTGCGGTGCGCCACGGTCTCCCGTCGCTCCGCGCCGGCGGGGTGTTCTTCGAGGACCGCGTGGTAGTTGACCCCGCCGAAGCCGAAGGCCGACACACCGGCGCGGCGTACCGTCCGGGAGGGACCGAGGACCCAGGGGCGGGCGGTGGTGCTGACGTAGAGGGCGCTGCCGGGGCTGGTCGTCCGCGGGTGGGGGGTGGTCACGTTGGCCGTGGGCGGCAGCACCTTGTGGTGCAGCGCCAGCGCCGCCTTGATCAGTCCGGCCGCGCCCGCCGCCGCCTTGGTGTGGCCGATCTGCGACTTCACGCTGCCGACGGCCACATGCGGGTGTTCCCCGGCGGGTGACAGGAGCTCGTCGAGGGCGGACAGCTCGACCTCGTCACCCGCCTTGGTGCCCGTGCCGTGCGCCTCGACCAGCTCGACCGACGCCGGTGGGCAGTCGGCGTCCTCGTAGGCGCGGCGCAGGGCGCGCAGCTGTCCCGCGCCGCACGGGGCGTAGATGCTCTGCGCGCTGCCGTCGCTGGAGCTGCCGAGTCCCTTGAGCACCGCGTAGACGCGGTCGCCGTCGCGCTCGGCGTCCGCGAGCCGCTTGAGGGCCAGCATGCCGACGCCCTCGCCCACCAGGGTGCCGTCCGCGTCCACGTCGAAGGGCCGGGCACGGCCGGTCGGCGAGAGCGCCGGGGTCTTGCTGAAGCACATGAACGACACGATCGAGTTGTCCGCGTCGCACCCACCGGTGAGCATCAGGTCGGCGCGGCGGCTGACGAGTTCGTCGACGGCCGACCGCACCGCGGCGAGCGAGCTGGCGCAGGCGGCGTCCACGGTGTGGTTGGCGGCGCCCAGGTTCAGCCGGTTGGCGATCCGCCCGGAGACGACGTTGCCGAGAATGCCCGGGAAGGAGTCCTCGGTCCACGGCGGCATGGCCGCCATGCTCACCCGGACGATCTCCGCGGCCTTCCCCTCCGGCACCCCGCAGCCGATCATGCTCTTCATCAGCTCCGGCGCCAGCAGCCGGGCGGCGAGCGGGATCAGCGTGCTGTTGGAGCCGCACACGCCCAGGACCACTCCGGTGCGGGCCGGGTCGTACCAGCGCTCCCTTCCCTGGCCGGCGTCGCGCAGGGTCTCCTTGGCGACGACGAGGGCGAGCAGTTGCACCAGGCCGGTGGAGTCCACCGTCTTGGGCGGCATCGCGAACTCCACCGGGTCGAAGACCTCCGGCGTCAGGAATCCGCCGCGCCGGCAGTACGTCTTGTCCTCGGCGAACGGATCCGGGTCGTAGTGGTCGTCGAGCCTCCACCAGCTCCGCGGCACCTCGTCCGAGCAGTCCCGCGCGGTGACGATGTTGTCCCAGAACTCACGGACATCCGCCGCTTTGGGGAACTTGCCCGCCAGGCCCACGATCGCGACGGGGTCACGGGCGAGGCGGCGGTCGTTGTCGTGGGAATCCGAGACATCCATCTGCACGGTCACCTCGATCGTTGCGCGAGCGGAGCCCGGCGGCGGGCCCCTCCGGTCCGCCCTTCCGGGCGGAGCGTGTCCGCGTCGCTGTCGCATAAGTGACCTTCACTGTCGCAACCCCGCGCAAACCGCACCGGGCCCGGGTGAGGATTCACCGGCGGGGCGCACAAGGGGCAACCGGCACATTCGTCACCCGCGTGGAACGCGCCGCGAAAACAGTTCGATTGGACCGGAAAGAGCGCCGGCGCTCCCGTGCGGCGCACGACTGCCCGAGCCGCCCGCAGGGCAGGCGGGGCGCTCAGCGCGGGCCGTGATCGGTGATCGCGAGGAAGTCCCGGATGTCCTCGACCAATTGCCAGGCCATGTCCTCCAGCACATAGTGCCCGGCGTACGGATAGAGGTGCAGCGCGGCCCCCGGCAGACGCCGCGTCCACTCCGCGAGGACCAGGTCGTCGTAGAGGGGATCACGCATCCCCCAGCCCAGGAACACCGGCACCTGGGTGAAGCACAGCAGGGCCTCGCCCAGGCGCTGGGCGTGCGGCCAGCCGGGGTCGGCAGGGCTCAGCGGAATGTCCTGGGCGACGCGCACCAGCGTCGAGCGGTCGCGCTGCCTGCGGTACGGGGCGGCGTAGGCGGCGCGCACCGCGGGCGGCAAGGGCCGGCACACGCCCCCGGACAGGGCCATGTGGACAACGGCGTTGGAGGCGTGGGCGATGCGGCCCACGGACCGCTGCCGCAGGGCGAGCAGGCTGCGGGGCGGCCGGTATCCGGGCGGCCAGGGGAACGCCGCGGAGTTCAGCACGACGAGACGGTCGACGACGCCCGGGTGCAGATGGGCCCACCACAGGGCCACGGGGCAGCCCCAGTCGTGCACCACGAGCGTCCAGCCGCGGGCGGGTGCCCGCCGCGCGGCGACGAGGTGTTCGACCAGCCGCCCCAGGTCCGCCGCGCGGCTCTCGGCGAGCCGGGCGCCGGGCAGGTCGCGGGCCCGGTCCGACAGGCCCATGCCCAGGTGGTCCGGGGCGATGCAGCGGTACCGCCCGCGCAGGCCGAGGACGAGCCTGCGCCACATATAGCTCCAGGTGGGATTGCCGTGCACCATCAGCACGGGCTTGCCCTCGCCCTCGTCCACGTAGTGCTGGTGCGCGGCACCGTGGTCGAACCAGCGCCCCTGGAAGGGGTAGTCGGGAAAGCGCCGCGCCTGTTCGGCGGACAGCGGCGGCTCGGGACTCATGATGCGCACCGGTGCCACGGCATGGGAGGTCCCCGTCCTGTCGATGCGACGGCCGGTCGAGGAAGACACGGGACGTGGCCTGTCAGTGCGGCCTGTCACGACGGCCTGTCATGCGGGAGGAAGCCGGGAGAGCGGACCGATAAGAGGGGTTGTGCGCAGAGTAGGGAAGCGGGCGTACTCGAGTAAAGGGGGCGATCGGCGCATGGGGGCGTGCGACGGGGCGGCCCGGGGGGGCGGGCAGGTCCTCGTGCGCCCGTGACTGTCGCCTCAACGTGGCGGGGCCGGAGGTCCCCCGCACCTTGGCGAGCGCCTCGGCCCGCACCGCGTCCGGGGTCTGAGCGGGCCGGGTGCCTCTTCGGCGGGTTCGGAGACGAACCGGGCCGGTACCGCCGCCCGGTCCACTCTCCGGAGGGCCGTGCCTTCGCGGTGAGCCGGACCGCCCGTTCCGGGCGCCCGCGTCAGCGCACGGCGAGGACCATCCGGAACCGGGCTTCGCCGGAGAGCATCTTGTCGTACGCCTCGGCCGTCCGGTCCAGCGGCACGAGCTCGGTCATCGGGCGGATCCCGTGCCGGGCGCTGAACATCATGGTGTCCTCCACGTCCTGCGCGGTGCCGGACGGGTGGCCACGGACGACCCTGCCCGCCATGAGCAGCTGGTTCGGGCTGATGCCCAGCGGCTCGGTGTCCGCGCCGATGACCACGAGCTCGCCCCGGGGCGAGAGCCCGTCCACCGTGGCCGCGATGGCGTCGGCACTGGCCGCCGTGGCCAGGACGACCTTCGCGCCGCCGAGGGCCAGCAGGGCCTCGGAGACGGGAGCGCCCGCCGTGCTGTCGATGTAGTGGTGCGCGCCGAGCCGCGCGGCGAACTCGGCCTTGCCCGCTCCACGGGCGATGGCCACGGTCTCGAAGCCCATCGCGGCCGCGTACTGCACGCCCAGGTGGCCGAGGCCGCCGAGGCCGAGCACGGCGACCCGGTCGCCCGGCCGGGCGGGGCTGCGCCGCAGCCCGTTGTACGTGGTCACGCCCGCGCAGGCCATGGGCGCCGCGTCGGCGGCCGCCAGCGTGTCGGGGATACGGGCCAGGGCGTTCGTCGGTGCGATCAGGGCGTCCGCGTATCCCCCGTCGTACGCCCATCCGGGGACCTTCAGGTTCTCGCAGACGATGAAGTCGCCCTGCCGGCAGGGACCGCAGTGGCCGCAGTGCCCGCCGAACCAGCCCACCGCCACCCGGTCGCCCACCCGCCAGGGCCCCTCCGTACCCTCGCCGAGCTCGTCGATACGCCCGGCGACCTCGTGCCCGGGGACCAGCGGGAACCGCACGCCCGGCACCATGGCCTGCACGAACAGGACGTCGCTGTGGCAGATCCCGCAGGCGTCCACGGCCACCCGCACATGGCCCGGCCCCGGCCGGAGGAGCTCCCGCTCGACGATCTCGAACGGCTCACCGGCGGCGGCGACCTGGGCGACGCGATAGGTGCTCATCTGGATCTCTCCGGAGTGGGCGCGAGGGCGGCCCCCGGGAACCAGCAGACCAGCTCCGGGCCGATCCCGCGCGCCGGGCGGGGCGGGGTGGGTACCCCGCCCCTATCCGGCTGCTGCGTCTGCTGTGCGGCTCCGTGGCGTGGGGGCTGCCGCGGACCCCCGGCTGCGGGCCGGTTCGCCGCCTGCGGCGGGAGCGGCCTTGCGGCCGCGTCCTCAATCGCCGGACGGGCTGAATCGCGCACCGCAGCGCGTTGCCTGCGGCCCGCAGGTGTACGAGCCACGGTCCGTGCAATCAGCCCGTCCGGCGATTGAGGACAACGCGGCGAAGCCGTGTTGCGGGGTCTGGGGCGGCAGCCCCCCACACGCCACGGAGCCGCACAGCAGACACAACCGGAAAGGGGCGAGCCAAGGGAAACAAGCGCGCCGCAGGCGACCCCGCTTGATGACCGTTTGATGAGCGTTCCGCAAACTCGGCCGTCGTGGCGGGCCCGGCGGCGCGGCGGCTCATAGTGTGGGGCCATGCTCCGTACCCCGGCCCCCGCACGATCTCGCGAGGAGATCAACGCCGAGATCCGTCTCTTCCTGGCGACCCGGCAGGACCATGCCCTGACCAGGAACGAGCGCCGCGTGTACGAGCGGCTGCTGGCCGAGTGGCTCGCGGCGCCGCACAGGCGCCTCCCGTGCCGCTCCCTGGTGTGAACCTGCCACTCCCCTGGGACGAGCCGGGCGCCCGACGGCCCCGCTGCCCGACAGGGCAATGATCGTTTCCCCTTCGGGCACCCCGGTTGGGGGCATACCCGTGCGGCATACATCTTGTGGTCCGGGCAGAGGTTTCGCGCGCTGAGCCGGGAAGCCTCCCCGTCCTCCAGAGCCGGAAGGGGTCCTGCGATCATGGTTTCCGAGGCCGTGCCACGGCATCAGCTCTCACGCGACGGCACGCGGCAAGCGATCGGCAGGATCTGGAGAGAAGTTCTCCGGCTGGAGGACTTCGGCGCCGACGACAACTTCTTCGAACTCGGCGGCCACTCGCTCACCGCCTCGCAGGTCATCGCCCGCGTGGCGAGGACGCTGCACGTCGAGATCACGATGGCGGAGTTCTTCGAGTGGCCCACCGTCGACGGCCTCACGGACCTCGTGGTGCGCCGGGGCGCCCCCGAGGGCGGGACGCCGGAATGACCGACGGCCCCCTGTCGTCGGCACAGCAACGGCTGTGGTTCCTGTGGCAGTTAAGGCCGGACGGCACCGAGTACAACGTGCCCAGGGCCACCCGCCTGCGCGGCAGGCTGGACGTGCGCGCCCTGCGAGGGGCCCTCGACCGGCTGGTGGCCCGGCACGACGCGCTGCGCGCCACGTTCCCGACCGTGGACGGCGCGCCCGTCCTGCGGATCGCGCCGGAGGGAGCGGTGCCGCTCGCCCTGACCGACCTGAGCGGTTCGCCCGCGCAGGGCCGCGAGCGGGCCATGGCCGACGCCGTGGCCCGCGCCGCCCAGGCACCGTTCGACCTGGTGAACGGGCCGGTGTTCCGCGCGGATCTCGTACGGCTCGCCGACGACGACCACGTGCTGGTCCTCGCCTTCCACCACATCGCGGTCGACGGCTGGTCCCTGGGCGTCATCGACCGGGAACTGTCCGTCCTGTACGGGGCCATGCGGGCCGACGGCGTCGATCCCCTCCCGGCCCCGGCCCGCTCGTACCGGGAGCACGTCGCCGCCGAGCGCCGGCTCCTCGACGGGCCGCGCCGCCGCGAGGCGCTGGACCACTGGCGTGCCGAACTCGCCGACGCCCCGCTCGCCCTGCCGCTGCCGACCGACCGGCCGCACCCCACGACGCAGACCTTCGACGGGGACAGCCGGCCTTTCCCGATGCCGCCCGGGCTCACGGAGCGGGTCGACGCCGTCGCCTCCCGCTATCGCGTCACCCGCTTCCTCACCCTGCTGAGCGCCTACGCGGCCCTGCTGTCCCGGCTGACCTCCTCGGCCGACCTGGTCATCGGCGTGCCCGTCAGCGGCCGCACCGGGATGGACGTCGAGGCCACCGTCGGCCTGTTCGTCAACATGCTGCCGCTGCGTATCCGCTGCGCACCGGACACCACCTTCGCCACACTCCTGCACCAGGTGCGCGACACCTTCCTCGCGGGCCACGAGTACCAGGACCTCCCCTTCCAGCTGCTGGTCGAGGAGCTCCAGCCGGACCGCTCCACCGCGCGGCACCCGCTGTTCCAGACCGTGGTCACCTACGAGGACCTGCCACCCGCGGGCGCGCTCCTCCCCGGCCTCGGCTCCGCCCCGGTCCCGCTGCCGACCCCGACCGCCAAATACGAACTGGCGCTGCACCTGGCCTGGAGCCGGCAGCGAGCCGAGGGGTGGGTGGGCTACCAGAGCGCTCTCTTCGACGGCCGCAGCGCCGAGTTGACCGGTGACCGGTACGTCCGCCTGCTGTCCGCGGCCCTCGACGCGCCCGACACCCTGGTGTCGCGGCTGCCCGTGCTGGATGCCGGCGAGGAGCGGACGCTGCTGGCCGCGCCTGCCGGGCCGCCGGAGCGCGTACACGAGCGCGTGGACCGGCTCTTCGAACGCCACGCCCGTGCCCGGCCCGACGCGGTCGCGGTGCGCACCCACGACGGTGCCCTGACATACGCGGCTCTCGACCGCGCGGCCGGGCAGGTCGCGGCCGGGCTGCGCGCGGCGGGCGCGGGGCCGGGAAGCCTCGTGGCGACGTGTCTGCCGCGCGGCGCGGACCTGGTGACCGCGCAGCTGGCCGTCCTCAAGAGCGGCGCCGCCTTCGTCCCGCTCGACCCGGCCCATCCCCCGTCCCGGCTGAACGCCGTCCTCGCCGAAGCGCGCCCCCTGCTCGTGCTGGCCGGCCACGAGCACGCGGCGGGCCTGAAGGGTGTGCGCGTGGAGACGCTCGCCGGTCTCCGGCGCGCGGAGGCCGCGGGCACCCCGCCCACCGGCCCCGACGACCTCGCCTACGTCATCCACACCTCCGGCTCGACCGGGCGGCCCAAGGGCGTGATGGTCGGGCACCACGCGCTCGCCAACCTGGCGGCCTGGCACCGGGAGGAGTTCGGCGTCGGGCCGGGCGACCGCACCACGCTCGTCGCCGCCCCCGGTTTCGACGCCTCCGTATGGGAGATCTGGTCCACTCTGGCCGCGGGCGCCACCGTGGAGGTCCCCGACGCGGAGACGGTCGTGTCCCCGTCCGGCCTGCGCGCGTGGCTGGCCGGACAGGGGATCACCGTCGCCTTCCTGCCCACCCCGCTCCTGGAGCGGATGACCGACACCCCCTGGCCCGCCGGCCCGGCGCCGCGCGTGGTGCTGACGGGCGGCGACCGCCTGCACGCGGCGGGCGGGCACCCGCTGCCCTTCCGGCTGGTCAACAACTACGGCCCCACGGAGAGACCACGGTCGTCGCCACGTCGGGAACGGTCGCCCCGCGAGAGGCACTGCCCGGCATCGGACGCCCCGTCACGGGAACCGAGGCGTACGTCCTCGACCCCGAGCTCCGGCCCTCCCCGGTGGGCGTGCCGGGTGAGCTCTACCTCGGCGGGGCGGGACTGGCCCGCGGCTATCTGGGGCAACCCGCGCTGACCGCCGACCGGTTCGTCCCCCACCCCTACAGCCGCACACCCGGCGCCCGCCTCTACCGCACCGGGGACCTCGTCCGGTGGCGCGCCGACGGGAGCCTGGACTTCCTCGGCCGCGACGACCACCAGGTCAAGATCCGGGGCATCCGCGTCGAACCCGCCGAGATCGAGAACGCCCTCCGCGCCCACCCCGGCGTACGCGAAGCGGTCGTGGTGACCAGGGGGACGGAACTTCTCGCCTGCGTCGTGCCCGCGGAAGGGGACGCCGCCGGTCTCACCGGGCTCCACGACCACACGGCACGGCACCTGCCGCGCCATATGCGTCCGCGCAGGTACTTCCTCCTGCCGTCGGTGCCGCTCACCGCCAACGGGAAGACCGACCGCGCCGCTCTCCCCGGTGCCGCCAGGGAACTCGTCCCGCCGGCCGCGGGCCGGCGGCTCCCGGCGACGCCGCTGGAGCGCGCGATCGGCGACGCCTGGGCGCGGGCGCTGGGCCACGAGTCCTTCGGGACCGAGGACAACTTCTTCGACGTGGGCGGGCATTCGCTGCTCCTGGCCGCGGTCCGGGACCGGCTCGCCGCCGAACTGGGCCGCCCCGTGCGGATCGCCGACCTCTACGCGTACCCCACCGTCGCCGCCCTGGCCCGCCGGCTCACCGGCACCGGGAGCCCGGCGCCGAACCCGCGTGCCGCCGACGCGGACCGCGCCGCCCTGCGCCGCCTGCGCGGCACGAACCGGCTGGCGGCGATGCGGGCGCGGACCTCTCAGGGAAGGGCTGGACAGCAGTGACCACCGAGAACACCGACCACGCCTTCGCCGAGGACGACGACACCCACATCGCCGTCATCGGCATGGCCTGCCGCTTCCCCGGCGCCGCGACCCCCGAGGAGTTCTGGCACAACGTGGTGTCCGGCGTCGACGGCGTACGGACCCTGACCGAGGACGAACTCCTCGAATGGGGCGAGGACCCGGCACGGCTGGAGGACCCGCACTACGTACGCCGCCATGGGGTCGTCGCGGACACCGGCGACTTCGACGCGGAGTTCTTCGGCGTCTCCGCCCGTGACGCGGCCCTGCTCAACCCACAGCACCGGATCTTCCTCGAATGCGCGTGGGAGGCACTGGAGCGCGCGGGCTACGACCCGCGCGCGGTCCCGGGCACGACCGGGCTGTACGCGGGAGCGGGGCGCAACGGCTACGCCTCGGTGGCGCGGTCCCGGCCCGACCGGTTCCCGGGCGTGGACGACCTCGCCGTCAGCCTCGCCAACGACCCCGAGCACCTGTGCACCCGCGTCTCGTACACCCTCGGCCTGACCGGCCCGAGCGTGGCGGTGCTGACCGCGTGCTCGACCTCGCTGGTCGCGGTGCACGAGGCGGGCCGGGCGCTGCTGGCCGGCGAGTGCGACACGGCGCTGGCCGGCGGGGTCACCCTGCGGGCCCCGCTGTCGGGGTACGCGTACCGGGAGGGCGGGACGATGTCGCCCGACGGCCACTGCCGCACGTTCTCCTCGGACGCGCGGGGCATCGTGGCCGGG
This sequence comes from Streptomyces sp. NPDC025618, assembly GCF_055558795.1. Lineage (NCBI taxonomy): Bacteria > Bacillati > Actinomycetota > Actinomycetes > Kitasatosporales > Streptomycetaceae > Streptomyces > Streptomyces sp. NPDC025618. Next base: position 39,691 of record NZ_JBVHLW010000020.1, read on the forward strand.
GACGGCGCCGGAATCGTCGTGCTGCGCCGGCTGCGGGACGCGGTCGAGGACGGCGATCACGTGCACGCGGTGATCCGCGGCTCGGCGGTGAACAACGACGGGCACGACCGCGCGGGTTACACCGCTCCCGGCGTGCGGGGCCAGGCGGAGGTCATCCGGCTGGCGCACCTCGCCGCCGGGGTGCGGCCGGGCGACATCTCCTATGTCGAGGCGCACGGCACGGGGACCCCGGTGGGCGACCCCATCGAGGTCACCGCGCTGACGGAGGCGTTCCGCGACGAGCGCGGCCCCGAGGAGACCGTGGCGCTGGGCTCGGTCAAGACGAACATCGGGCACACCGACACGGCCGCCGGTGTCGCGGGCCTCATCAAGACGGTGCTGGCGCTGGAGGACCGTACGCTCCCGGCGAACTTGCACTTCGCCGGGCCGAACCCCCGGATCGACTTCGCGTCGACGCCCTTCAGGGTCAGCACGCGGACGCGCAAGTGGGAGACCGGCCGGCTCCCGCGGCGGGCCGGGGTCAGCTCGTTCGGTATCGGCGGCACCAACGCGCACGTGGTGCTGGAGGAGGCACCGGGCCCCGTACCGGCCGCGCGACCGCCCGCCCCCGCCGAGCAGTTGCTCGTCCTGTCGGCCCGGACCCCCACGGCCCTGGACGCGATGGCCGAGCGCCTGGCCGGGCATCTGCGGCGGCATCCGGACGTGCCGATGGCCGCCGTGGCCCGGACCCTTCAGCGGGGGCGGCACGCGTTCGCGTACCGCCGGTACGCCGTCTGCGCCGACCGGGAGGAAGCGCTCGCCGCGCTGTCGGCACCGGACGGCGCCGCGCGGCCCGCCGGCGAACCGCCGGTCGTCCTCGCGTTCCCGGACACATGCCGCGCGGGCTCCGCCCGCACGGCGTACGCGTCCTTCCCGGCCTTCCGGGCCGCCGTCGACGAGTGCTGCCGCGCGCTGGGCACTCCGGCCGACCGCGGCGTACGGGAGTCGCCGTCCACGGACACCGACACGGCGCAAGGGCGCTTCGTCGTCCAGTACGCGTACGCCCGCTCGCTCATGGACTGGGGCGTGGCCCCGACGGCCGTCATGGGGCACGGTGTCGGGGCGTGCGCGGCGGCGAGCGTGGCCGGCGCGCTGCCGCTCGCCGACGCGCTGCGCATCGCCGCCGCGACGGGCCGGGGGCCGGACGCGCTGCGGGAGGCGGTCGAAGCAGCCGAGTGGCGCACCCCGTCGATTCCCTGGACACACGCGGCCACGGGCGCGCCGGTGACACCGGGGGACTTCTGGACCGCCCTCGTGGACGAGGACGGTCCTCAGGGGCGGCCGGACGACGGCCGGCTCCTCCTGGAGATGGGGCGCACCCCGCTGCTCGACGCCGTGGGGCAGGCGTGGCGAAGCGGGGCGGCGATCGCCTGGGACCGGCTCCACGACGACACGGACCGGCGCCGGGTGCCGCTGCCCACCTACCCGTTCGAGCGGCGCACCCATCTGGTGCGCCCCGAGCCCTTCCCCACCGCGCCCGCCGCGGTGGACCGGACGCCCGGGTCGCGCGATTCGGCGGAGGAGACCTTGCGTGTGCTCTTCCGCCAGGTCCTCGGCATCGGCGAGGACGTCGCCGATCCGGACTTCTTCGAGCACGGCGGCGACTCCCTCGCGGCGGTGCAGCTCGTCGCCCTCATCGAGGACGCGTTCGCGGTGGCGGTGCCTCTGGAGGACGTCTTCGAGGCACCGACGGTCACCGCGCTCGCCCGTGTCGTGGAAGGGCTGCGGGCCGCCGCCGACGGGAACAGCGGCATACGGGAGTCCTCATGACGGACCGGACACCCAAGATCCTGCCCGCTTCCTTCGCGCAGCGGCGCCTGTGGTTCCTGGACCAGCTGGACCCGGGCAACGGCGCCTACAACCTGGTGGCGGCCCTGCGGCTGGGCGGGCCGCTCGACCCCGGCGCCCTGCGCGCGTCCCTGGCCCGGATCGTGGAACGGCACGAGGTGCTGCGCACGGTGTTCCTGGCGGACGAGGGAGGGGAGCCCTCTCAGCATGTGCGGCCCGTACTCCCCCTCGCCGTGCCGGTCACGGATCTGACGCGGGAGCCGGGCGCGGACCGCGCCGAGCGGGCCCGGGCCCTCGTCGAGGCGGAGCCCGAGCGCGCCTTCGACCTCGCCCGCGGGCCCCTGATCAGGGTCCGGCTGCTGCGCCTGGGCGAGAAGGACCACGTCCTGGCCGTCATCTGCCACCACACCGTGTGCGACGGCTGGTCCATGGACCGGCTCTTCGCGGAGCTTTCCGAGCTGTACGCGGCCCACCGGGACGGCCGCGCGCCCGCCCTGGAACCGCTCCCGGCGCAGTTCGGCGACCACGCGGCGCGCCAACGCGAGGAACTGGCGGGCGCCAAGGCCCAGGACGCCCTCGCCTACTGGCGCACCCGGCTGCGCGGCGCGCCGGCGCTGCTGGAGCTCCCCACCGCCTTTCCCCGCCCCGCCGTGCAGGGCTTCGACGGCGCGGCGCACACGATGTCGCTGGGCCGGGAGACCTGGCAGGCGGTACGGGCCGCCGCGCGGCGGCACAAGGCCACACCCTTCATGGTGCTGCTGTCCGTGTTCGCCGTTCAGCTCTCGCGGCTGTCCGGCGCCCGCGATCTCGTCGTCGGCAGTCCCGGCGCCGGGCGGGCACGGCCCGAACTCGCGCCGCTGATCGGTATGTTCGTCACTACGCTGCCGCTGCGGATCGACCTGTCCGGGGATCCCGCGTTCGAGGAGCTGCTGCTGCGGGTGCGCCGTGGCGCGCTCGACGCCCTGCCCCGCCAGGACGTCCCGCTGGAGCGGATCGTGACGGAGCTCGCCCCCGGGCGCGCGAGGAGCCACGACCCGCTGTTCCAGGTGATGTTCGCCCTCCAGCAGCCGCTCACCGCGCCCCCGCTGGCCGGGCTGGCGACAGACGTCTTCCCGGTGAGTCCGCGCACCGCTTTCACGGATCTCTGGCTGGAGATCCGGCCGCGAGGCGAGGGGGCGGACTGCTTCTTCCGCTACCGCACGGAGCTCTTCGACGACGAGGCCGTCCAGCGCCTGGCCCGGCAGTACCGGCACGTTTTGCACACCGCCCTGGAGGCCCCGGGCACCCGGCTGTCCCGCTTCTCCCTGACCGACGAGGAGGAGACCGGTCTGCTGCTGCACCGGTGGAGCCGGAGCGCGCCGGAGCACCCGTGGGACGGCCCGGTGCACGAGGCGTTCGACCGGCAGGCGCGGCGCACGCCCCAGGCCACCGCCGTCGTCTTCGAGGGGGAGCGGCTGAGCTACGCGGAACTGGCGGGCAGGGTCGACCAGTTGGCACGCCATCTGACGGAGCACGGCGCCGCCCCGGATGTCCCGGTCGCGGTCTGTCTGCCACGCGGCACGGGTCTGGTCACCTCGGCCCTCGCCGTGCTGGCCGCCGGTGGCGCGTACCTGCCCCTGTCGCCCGAGGATCCGCCGTCCCGGCTGGCGGACATGCTCCGCGCGGTGGGTGCCGTCCGCCTCCTCACCACGGACGCGCTGGCCCCGCTCTTCGCGGCCACCGGTGTGCCCGTCACCCGCGTGGACACCTTCCCCTGGACCGGCGGCCCATGGCCCGGGACTCCCCGGGCCACCGGCGTGGCCGGGCCCGGTCACCTCGCCTACGTCATGCACACGTCCGGCTCCACCGGCGCCCCGAAGGCCGTCGGCGTGCCGCACCGGGGCCTGGCCAACCGGATCCGCTCCCTCCAGGAGACCCACGGCCTGGACTCCTCCGACCGCGTGCTCCACAAGACCCCCTGCACTTTCGACGTGTCGCTGTGGGAGCTGCTGTGGCCGCTCACGGCCGGGGCCACCCTCGTCGTGGCCGCGCCCGGCGGCCACCGGGACCCCGCCTACCTCGTCGACGTGATCGAGCGGGAGCGGGTGACCACCGTCCACTTCGTGCCGCCGATGCTCGCCGCGTTCCTCGAAGAGCCCGGCCTGGAGCGCTGCGCGTCGCTCCGGCGGGTGCTGTGCAGCGGCCAGGAGCTGCCCGGCCAGGACCGGGACCGCTGCCTGTCCCGCCTGCCCGCCCGGCTGTTCAACGCGTACGGGCCGACCGAGGCGTCGATCGAGGTCACCGAGTGGGAGTGCCGGTCACCGGCCGGCGGCGGTATGGCGGACGCCCGGGTCCCCATCGGGCGCCCGGTCGCGGGCGCCGAGGTGTACGTGCTCGACGGTGAGCTGCGGCCGGCCCCGGTGGGCGTGCCCGGCGAGCTGTATCTCGGCGGGCCGGTGCTGGCCCGCGGCTATCTGGGGCAACCGGCGCTGACCGCCGACCGGTTCGTCCCCCACCCGTACGGCCGGGTGCCCGGCGCCCGCCTCTACCGCACCGGGGACCTCGTCCGGTGGCGCACCGACGGGAGTCTGGACTTCCTCGGCCGCGACGACCACCAGGTCAAGATCCGGGGCATGCGCGTCGAACCGGGCGAGATCGAGAACGCGTTGCGCGCCCACCCCGGCGTACGCGAAGCGGTCGTGGCGGCCACGGGGACGGAGCTCGTCGCGTATGTCGTACGGCACGAGGCCGCGGGCCCCGATGCCTTCGTCGCCGTGCTGCGGGACCATCTGCGGGACCGCCTGCCCGGCTTCATGGTCCCGGCACACGTCGTCGTCCTGCCGTGCCTGCCGCTCAACGCGAGCGGCAAGGTCGACCGGGCGGCCCTGCCCGCGCCCGCCGGGGCCCCGGTACCGCGTCCCGCTCCGGGCGGGGCCGAGCCCGCGGACGACGTGGAGAGGACGCTCGCGCGCATCTGGTCCCAGGTGCTCGGCCGTCCGCGGACGGATGTCACCGAGGACTTCTTCGCCATCGGCGGTGACTCGCTCAAGAGCATCCAGGTGGTCCACCGGGCCCGCGAGGCGGGGCTGTCGCTGCGCGTCGGCGACATCTTCCACCACCCCACCGTCGGTGACCTCGCGGCCCATGTGAAGCGGGCCGCTGTGCCGTCCGGAGAGCGGGAGGGCCGGTGAGGAACCGCTGGCTGCTGCGCTTCCCGCCACGGCCCGACGCGCGGGTGCGCCTGGTGTGTCTGCCCGGCGCGGGGAGCTCGGCGTCCTTGTTCCACCCCTGGTCGGCCGCGCTCCCGGACACCGTGGAGGTCTGCGCGGTGCAGCTGCCGGGCCGGGGCGGACGGCTGCGCGAGGAGGCGTTCCGGCGCATGGAGCCGCTGGCCGACGCCCTGGCCGAGGCCCTGCGCCCGGAGTGCGACCGCCCGCTGGCCCTCTTCGGCCACAGCCTCGGCGCGCTCGTCGCGTACGAAGTGGCGGCGCGGCTGCGGCACATGGCCGGCAATTCGCTGACCGCGCTGTTCGTGGCGGCGCACAAGGCACCCCAGCTGGGGAGCGCGCGGGTCTCCTGCCACGACCTGCCGGACGAGGAACTGCTCGCGTTCCTCGGCCGGATCGGCGGCACGCCCCCGCAGGTGCTGGCCCGGCCGGAGCTCCGGCGCCTGGCGCTCCCGGCACTGCGTGCCGACTTCGAGCTCGACTCCGCCTACGCGTACCGCGAGCGGCCGCCGCTGGACATTCCCGTCGGGGCGTTCGGCGGCCGCGCCGACGCCATGGTGACGGAATCCGAACTCACCGCCTGGGGAGCGCGGACGGACAAGGCATTCCTCGCCCGGCGCTTTCCCGGCGGCCATTTCTTCCTCACCGGCCCGGCGGGCGCGCAGATGCTGTCGCTGATGCGCGGCGCGCTGCTCGCTCCGGACAGCCTCGCGTCGCTCACGCCCGGCCGGCCGGAGGACCGCGCCGACCCGGAACACCGCACGGGCCGTTCAGGGGACGGCCGTTCAGGAGAGGACCGTACTGCTCATGTTCGAGGACGATGACGACCGCCAGTACCGCGTGGTCCGCAATCACGAGGAACAGTTCTCCGTCTGGCCGGCGGACCGTCCGGCCCCTCCCGGCTGGGAACCCGTGGGTGCCCCGGGCACCAAGTCCGCGTGCCTGGACCTCATCGCCACGGTGTGGACCGATCTGCGGCCCCTGAGCCTGCGCCCCTGACCGGCCGCTTTCCACGAGGAGGAACGCGACACGTGTTGTCACAGCTCTGTCTTCACCGGATCTTCGAGGAACAGGCGGCGCGCACCCCGGACGCGCCGGCCGTGACGGACCACGGGGAGACCCTGACCTACCGCCAACTCGACGAGCGCGCCTCGCGGCTGGCGTCCGCCATCCTGCGCCACGCGCCCGCGCCGGGCACCCGGATCGGCCTGTACATGCGGCGGGGGAACGACGTGGTGGCCGCCGCGATCGCGGTGATGAAGGCGGGCTGCTGCTACGTACCGCTGGATCCCGCCTACCCGCCCGAGCGGGTGCGGTACACCGCGCGCGACGCGTCCGTCGGGCTGGTGGTCGCCGACCGGGACACCGGTGCCGTCCTGCCCGGGGCTGCCGTCGTCATCGTCGACGACGCGCGCTCGTGCCCGCCCCTGGACCCCGGGCAGGTGGCGGTCACCCCCGGCATGCCGGCCTATGTCATCCACACCTCGGGGTCGAGCGGCGATCCCAAGGGCGTCGTGGTCTCCCACCGCAGCGTCACGGCGCTGCTGGAAGCGTGCGACCAGGTGTTCGCGCTGCGGAGCGACGACGTGTGGACGCTCTTCCACTCCCCCTGCTTCGACTTCTCCGTCTGGGAGATGTGGGGCGCCCTGTCCCACGGTGCGCGGCTGGTCGTGGTGCCGGCCGAGGTCGCGGCGTCGCCCGACGCGATGCTCGACCTGGTCGCCTCGCAGCGCGTCACCGTCCTCAACCAGGTGCCGTCGGTCTTCCGCCACCTGTCCCGGTCGGCGGTGGCACGGGCCGAGGAGACGGGAGGCGGAGCGGAGCTGCCGCTGCGCTATGTGATCTTCGGCGGTGAACCGGTGGACCTGGACTCGGTGCGCGCCTGGCGGCAGGTGCGCGGCAGGCGGGCCGAGTTCTTCAACATGTACGGCATCACCGAGACGACCGTCTTCGCCACCTACCGGCGGCTCCCGGAGTCCGAGACCGACCGGCCGCCGGGCCCGGACGGCGGCGGCCCGGCCCGGACGTCCCCCGACCCGGAGCTCAACATCGGGCGCCCGCTCGAAGGCGTCGAGGTGGCCCTCCTCGACGAGTGGGGCGGGCGCACGCCACCGGGCCGGATCGGTGAACTCTGCCTCGCCGGGGAGCAGCTGGCCGTCGGCTATCTCGGCCGTCCGGACCTGACCGCCGAGCGCTACCCCCTGCTCGACCTGGCGGGCACCGGGACCGCCCGCCGCTACTACCGCAGCGGCGACCTGGCCGTGGCCCTGCCGGACGGCACCTGGGAGTTCGCCGGGCGGGCCGACGACCAGGTGAAGATCAACGGCTACCGGATCGAGACCGGCGAGATCGAGGCCGCGCTGCGCGCGACCGAAGGCGTCCGGGACCTCGTGGTGCTGCCGGTCACCAGCCGGGTCGGCGAGCCCATGCTCACGGCCTTCTACTCCGGCACCGCCCCGCACCCCCCGGGTGTCCGGGACGACGACCTGGCCGTACGTCTCGCGGACCGCGCCAAGGCCACGCTGCCCGCCCACATGGTGCCCCGCCGCTTCGTGCCGGTGCCCGAACTGCCGCTGACCCCGTCGGGCAAGACCGACAAGCGCGCACTCGCCCGGCACGTGTCATGACCCACGCCTGGAGGACCGATGGCTGACACAACCGAACAGTGGCCACCGGCCCCGGCCGCCCCGTGGTCCGCGCCCGGTGACGCGCTGCCCCTGTCCGCCGTGCAGGAGGCCATGTGGGTCTCCTGGCAGCGCGACCCGGGGCAGCGCGAGCACCTCGTCCCGCTGGCCCTGGAGGTCAGGGGCGAGCTGGACACGGAGCGCCTGCGGGCGGCCGTCGCCGAACTGTCCCGGCGGCACCCCGCCCTGCGGGCCCGCGTGGCCGAGACCGCCCGGGGCACCCGGCTGACCTGGGCCGGTTCGGAGCCCGTGCCCCTCGCCGTCCGCGCCGTGGGCACGGGCCGCGACGAAGCGGTCGAGGAGGCCGTCCGGCCTCTCGACCTGAACCGCGGGCCGCTCGCCCGTGCGGAGGTGCTGCGCGGTCCGGACCACACCGTCATCCTGCTGACGATCCATCACCTCGTCCTGGACGGCCGGTCGATCCCGCTGCTCCTCGAAGACCTGCGCCGGGCCTACGCCGGGCTCCCCCTGGGCGCACCGGACGACCCCGGCCCGGTGATCGCCCACGCCCGGCGCTCGTGGGAGCTGGCGCTGGGCGCCGGGGGCGAGCCGCTCCGGGCGTACTGGCGGACCGCCCTGGCCGGGCCCGCCGCACACCGCCCCCTGCCCGTACGGGACCAGGCGGGCACCTTCCGCCAGTGGCCGTGCGCCGTGGGACCGGAACTGACCGAGCGGGTGCGGGCGTTGGCCGGGGAGCTGGACGCCACCTACTTCACCGTCATGTTCGCCGCCCTCTTCGTGACCCTGCGCCGGCACACCGCCGACGACGACCTCATCGTCTCGGCGCCGTATCACGGACGGTCCGATCCGGCCCTCGCCGGCCGGGTCGGCTTCTTCGTCAACGTCCTGCCGTACCGGCAGCGGCTGCGCGGCACGCAGACGTACGCACAGCTGATCTCCGGCCTGCGCGCGCAGGTGCGGGCGGGCACCGCGCACGGGGATCTGCCGCTGCCCGCGATCCTGCGGGCAGCGGACCTGGCGGCACCCGCCGAGCGAGCCCGCACCCACCAAGTGGTCTTCCAGTACCTGCGGTTCGGGCACGCGCCGGAGGACGGCGCCGACGTGAGCCGGATCGAGCTCGCAGGGGGGTGCGAGCTGACGCTCCTGGACCCCGTCGATGTGGCCGACCACCGGCTCACCGTCATGCTCGCCGAGGACGGCCGCGGCAGCAGAATGCTGTGGAAGGACCCCGGCGGCACCCTGGGCACGGACCTGCTCGCCTCGATGGCGCGCGACCACCTCGCCGTCGTCGCGGACATGGTCGCGAACCCGGGAAGCACGCTCGCCGAGGGCCTGGCCCGGCTGCCCGCCCCCGGCCTCCCGGAGCCGGCCGTGTGGCCCGCGGTCGCCCCTGAGGTACGGACCGCCGCCGAGCCCGCCTCGGCACCCCCGCCCGCCACGGACTTCGTGCCCGCCTCCCCCACCGCCGCCGCGCTCGCCGAGATCTGGCAGCGTGTGCTGGGCGTGCCGGTGACCTCGGCCGACGACTCCTTCTTCGAGGTCGGCGGCCACTCCCTGCTCGCCACGACGCTGCTGACCCGCATCGGCCGGCGCTTCGGGGTCGAGCTGTCCCTGCGCGACCTCTTCTCGCACCCCGGCTTCGGCGAGCTCGTACGGCTCGTCGACGGCGGCCGGGCCGCTCCCCCGCCCGCCGTGACCGAGGCCCGCCCGGCGCCCCGGGGCGCGTTCCCCGCCTCCGCCTTCCAGGAGAGCATCTGGCTCGCGCAGCGCCTGGACCCCGTCCACGCGACGTACCACGTGCCCCTGTCCTGGGACGTGACCGGCGACCTGGACCCGGTGGCGCTGCGCGGCGCGCTCGCTCTGCTGGTCTCCCGCCACGAGATCCTGCGCACCCGCTTCCGCGGCCTCGACGGCCGCCTCCACCAGGAGGTGGCTCCGCCGTGGGCTCCCGAGCTGGAGCGGGAGGACCTCACGGACAGGGCCGGGCGGGACCGGCGGCCGGCCGCGTGGGCAGACGAAGCGGCGAAGGCCCTGGACCCGGCGAGCGGACGCCTGCTGCGTGCCGCGCTGTTCACCACGGCACCGCGCCGTCACGTGCTGTCCTTGTGCGTCCATCACCTCGTCCTCGACGGTGAGTCGGTGCCGGTCCTCGTACGGGAGCTGGAGCGGTGTTACGCGGAGGCGGCCGGATCGGCGACGGCACCGCTCCCGCCGCCGCGGCAGTACCGCGAACTGGCCGCCGCCGAAGGTCCCCGGGCGGCGGCCGGCCTCGCCTACTGGCGCCGTCAGCTGGCGGGCGCCCCCAGCTCGCTCGACCTCGACGCGCCCGAGCGCCCCGAGCCCGCGGGCAACCTCGGGCTGCGCCTGGGCCGCCGTACGGCACACGAGCTGCTGCCCGTACAGCGCGCGGAGAAGGTCTCGGCCTTCATGATCCAGGCGACCGCGGTGGCCGCCGCCCTGCACCGGTGGACGGGGCTGGCGGACCTCACCTTCTGCGTCCCGGTGGCCGACCGCCGGGAGCCCGCTCTCCAGGACGTCGTCGGGCCGTGCCTCAACACCCTGGTGCTGCGCTCCCGTTGCACCCGGGAGACGACGCTCTCCGGTCTGCTGCGGGCGCTGCGGGAAGACATCATCGCCGCCTTCGAGCACCGGTCCGCCCCCTTCGACGACGTCGTGCGCGCCCTCAGACCGCCGCGCTTCCCCGGGCACACGCCGTACGCGGACGTCCTGCTCAACAGCGTCAGCCTGACCCGGTGGTCGGGGCGGCTCGGGACCGCCGGGATCACGCCGGTGGACTTCGTCGCGCGGCGCGCGGAGACGAGCAAGTTCCCCGTCACCATCACCTTCGGGGAGAACGGCGGCATCCTCCGGGGGTCGGTGGCCTATCGCGGGGACCGGACCGGCGGCGAGGCCGTCGGGTGGCTGGCGGAGGAGCTCTCGGGAATCGTCGGCCGATTCGGGGCGCTGCTCCCGGAACCGGTATTCGACCTGGAACCCCATGGATCACCGAGAAGGGGCTGAGCGGGCTGATGAAGAAATTCCGGTTCGGTGTCAATCTGAATTCCGCGACGGGGCACCGGGAATGGACGGAGAAGTGCCGGGCCGCCGAGGCACTCGGATATGACGTTCTCACGGTCCCCGACCACCTCGGCACGCAGGCTCCCTTCCCCGCGCTGGTCGCCGCGGCCGCGGTGACCAGCCGCGTGCGGGTGGCCGCCTTCGTGCTCAACAGCGCCTTCTGGAACCCCGTCCTGCTCGCCCGCGAGGTCATGACGACGGACCGGCTCACCGACCGGCGCCTCGAAGTGGGGCTGGGCACGGGGTACGTGCGCTCGGAGTTCGACAAGGCGGGCGTGGAGTGGGGCACGGCCGGAAGCCGGGTGGACCGGCTGGAGGCGGCCGTCACCGGGATGACGCGGCTCCTGGGCAATCCACGGGAGTTGGGGGACACCCTGCCGCCGGCCCGGCCGCCGGTGCTGATCGGCGGCAACGGCGACCGGGTGCTGCGGCTGGCCGCGCGGCACGCGGACGTGGTCGCGTTCACTGGCGCCGTGCTCAAGCGCGGTGCGACGCGGGGCACGCTGGAGCTGCTGGACGCCGCGGCGGTGGCGGAGCGGGTGGCCTTCTTCACCGAGGCCGCGGGTGAGCGGGCCGCCGAGATCGAGCGCAACATCCTTGTGCAGGCGGTGGTGGTGACGGAGCGTCGGCAGGACGCGGTCGCATCACTGCGCCGCCGGATGCCGCATCTGACGGCCGAACAGGTCGCGGACGCGCCCACGGTGCTGATCGGCTCTGTGAAGGAGATCACGGACCGACTGCTGGAACGGAGGGATCACTACGGTTTCTCGTACATCTGCGTGCATGAATCGGCCATGAAAGTGTTCGCGCCGGTGGTCGCGTCACTCTCCGGGCGCTGAACTCCCGGGCTTGGACACGGGATTACGGCGCGTCATTTCCCCCGGAATGGAGTGGCCGAAAACGAGAGGAGCCAACCGTACGACCCCGGGCAAAGCTTGACACTCGGTGTATGGAACACAAGATTCCATCGCGTTACGTTGAGCCTGACCACTTGATCCGTGCATGCCCGGGAGTGCTGGTATGTGTCCGTACGCGCCCATGCAGAAAAGGCCGATCGCCGTAGCCGTGCTCGCAGACGACCCCATCACCGAAGAGGGGGCCATCATGCGGTTGTCCGCGTACCAAGAGATCAGCCCGCACCCCTCGGACTCGCACCACGCCGCCGACGTCCTGCTGGTGCTGGCGAGCGAGGTCACCGGGGACACGCTGACGCGGGTGGAACGCGCGCGCCGTGAGAACGGCGGCGCGACGCGCAGACTGCCCGTCGTGCTCGTCGCCAACGAATTCCCGGAGCACTCCATGCTGCGCGCGATCGGACTCGGGCTGGTCGGCCTGCTGTACCGGCGGGAGAGCTCCTTCAACGCCATCGTGCGCGCCGTCGTGGCGGCCGTGAGCGGTTACGCGAAACCGGGTGACGGGCTTCAGCAGTCCCTGATCGGCCAGATCCAGGCGATCAGGGACAACGCGCTCACCCCGCACGGCCTCAATGTCGCGGGCCTCGGAGCGCGGGAGGTCGACGTGCTGAGAATGCTCGCCGACGGCCTCAGCACGAAGGAGGTGGCGGGAGAGATCGGCTGCTCCGAGCGCACCGTCAAAGGCGTGATCCACGGGCTCGTGGCCCGCCACAATCTCAAGAACCGCACCCACGCGGTGGCCTTCGCGCTCCGCACCGGCGTCCTGTAGCCGAGCTCAGGCCCTGGACCGCGCGGTCCGGGGCCGGGTCACCCGGCGGGCACTCTGTAGCCGGGGACAGAAGGCCAGCGGACGGTCAGCACGACGGACTCCTCCTCCGCGTACCAGGAGTGGCCGACACCCCGCCCCCACACGACGTAGTCGCCCTGCTCGGCGAGGAGCACGCTGCGGCCGGGCAGTTCCACGCGGAAGCGGCCGCTGATGAGAACCAGCAGGGCCGTACGCTCCTCGCCGGTCACCCACCGCGCCCGCTCGTCGCCCCGCGGGTGGACGCCCCACTTGATCTCGACGTCCTCACTGTGCCGGGGATCACCGGCGTCCTTGAAGTGCCCGAGCAGCCATCCCCGGTCGAGTGCCGCGTCCTTGCCCGCGTTGCCCACGTACACGCTGTCGTTCATGGAACCGGAAGGTAGCAGTCGCCTTTCATGGCTACCGCCAGCGGCTCCGCGGTCGCGCGCGGCAGGCCGCTCAGCCCGCCGTCTCCGGTGACGGCTTGAGTGCCGACGGCACCGCCTGGGCCGCTGCCGCGATGGTCGCGACCATCGCGGCGGCGCACAGCAGGGACCAGCGGAGTCCGGCGTATTCCACGAGGGCCGCGCCGAGTGCGGCGCCCGCGGTCAGGGCGAGGATGACCCCGAGCCGGCGGGCCGCCTGCCGGCTGCCGTGCCGGAGGCCGGCGGAGTCCTGGACCAGGCCGATCAGAGCTCCGGTGAGGCCGAAGGTGACCACCAGGTCGGGCACCGCGAGCCTGCGGACGGCGGCGCAGTGCGCGCCCATCGTCAGCGCGAGCAGTGCCGTGATCGTGTGCCGGGCGGCCGGGGCGGGCGCGGGGGCGAGCCACGCGAGCGCGGTCGCCGCGGCGAGGAAAGCGGCCTCGGCCGTCAGCACGTAGCAGAACCAGTGCTGTCGGCCCCTCCTGGTGGCCAGGCGCTCCCCGAGGCCGGCCAGGACGATGCCGGTGACGAACGCCGCGATGGCGACCAGCGGGCCCAGGTCGGAGTAGCCGGGGACGCCGCCGAAGGCGAAGCCGAGTACGACGACGTTGCCGGTCATCATCCCGGTGAAGACCCTGCCCAGGCCCAGGAAGCTGATGGCGTCCACCATGCCGCTCACCAGGGTCAGGGCCAGGATGACCGCCGGCAGCGCCTCGCCGCCGAGGGACGCTTCACGTGACCGGGACAACGTCGGCCTCCTTCTGTACGGAAAGGTCCTGCCTATCAGCGCCCCTTGGCGGGCAGCGAACAAGCGGAATCTTTCACGCCAGTTGACACCTGTGGATCACAGGCGCATCGCGAAGGCGATCTTGACATGCAAGGCGATCACTGAAGTTCCCCCCTTTCTCCAAGGGTTGCAGCGCTGGTCAGGCACCCGCCGCGGACATTCGCCCCCGGTATCCCGCCAGGGACCACCGCATACCGGACAAGAAGAATCGACCGGTTCGGCGCGGCCGGAGGCGGAAGCCGGACGCCGCGCTCCCGGGGCCGGGGCCGGGGCACGGCACACGGCGTCGGCGCGCGACCGCGGCACGCAGGACAAGGCCGTCCCGGTGGCCGGCCATGATCGAGCCGGCCTGTCCGGCCTCTATCCGCGTACCCGCGCGCGATCCGCCGTCCCGACCGAAACCCGGTCGCGGCGGATTCGCGGTGTGAAGAGCTCCACATGCGGTGCCCGGCCTCCGCAAGCATGCGCCCGCCGCCCGAGGCAAAGCTCCCCTCATGACAAAGCACCGAGTGATCATCGCGGAGCACCGCCGGACCGGTTCGTCAGTGGCCGGCGTCGGACGGGAGGGCCGCGCGTGATCACGCACTCCTCGTATGCCGTCGAGCCGTGGGCGCTGCGCGAGACCCGGCTGAATCCGGATGTGCTGCCGCAGAGCGAGTCCGTGTTCTCGCTGTCCAACGGCCATGTGGGCTGGCGCGGCAATCTGGACGAGGGCGAGCCGCACGGCCTGCCCGGCTCGTATCTCAACGGGGTGCACGAAGTGCATCCGCTGCCGTACGCGGAGTCGGCGTACGGCTATCCCGGTTCCGGGGAGACGGTCATCAACGTCACCAACGGCAAGCTGATCCGGCTGCTGGTGAACGACGAGCCGTTCGATCTGCGGTACGGGCGGCTGCACTCGCACGAGCGCACGCTCGACCTGCGTGCCGGGCTGCTGCACCGCACCTGCGAGTGGACGTCCCCCGCCGGGTGCAGGATACGGGTGCGTTCCACCCGCCTGGTCTCCTTCACCCAGCGGTCCATAGCCGCCGTCCGCTATGAGGTGGAGCCGCTCGACGGCGGGACCCGCGTCGTCGTGCAGTCCGAGCTCGTCGCCAACGAGCAGCTCCCGGAGAGCTCCGGCGACCCCCGGGCCGCGGCGGCGCTGGACGCCTCGCTGGAGCCGGAGGAGAGCTTCGCCTCGGACATGCGGCTGCGGCTGGTGCACCGTACGCGCGGGAGCGGCCTGCGGGTGGCGGCGGCCGCGGATCACAGGGTGACGGGCCCGGCGAGGACCCGTACCGCCGCCGAGAGCGGGGAGGACGTCAGCCGGCTGACCGTCACCTCGGAGCTGGCGCCGGGGCAGGCGCTGCGGCTGGACAAGCTGGTCGCGTACGGCTGGTCGGGGGTGCGTTCGCTGCCCGCCGTGCGGGATCAGGTGGACGCGGCGCTGGCGGGGGCGGCCGACACGGGCTGGGAGGGGCTGGTCGGTCAGCAGCGGGCGTTCCTGGACGACTTCTGGGCCCGGGCCGACGTCGAGGTCGACGGCGACGCGCAGATCCAGCAGGCCGTGCGGTTCGCCCTCTTCCACGTGCTCCAGGCCGGTGCCCGCGCCGAGCGGCGCGCCATCCCGGCGAAGGGCCTGACCGGCTCCGGCTACGACGGCCACTCCTTCTGGGACACCGAGTCGTTCGTCCTGCCGCTGCTCACCTACACCTCGCCGGACGCCGTGGCCGAGGCGCTGCGCTGGCGGCAGAGCACGCTGCCGGCGGCCCGTGAGCGGGCGGGCCAACTGGGCCTGCGCGGCGCGGCGTTCCCGTGGCGGACGATCGACGGCGCGGAGTGCTCGGCCTATTGGCCGGCCGGTACCGCCGCGTTCCACATCAACGCCGATGTCGCCGAAGCCGTCGTACGGTACGTGGCCGCCACGGGCGACGAGGAGTTCGAGCGGACGACCGGCGTGGAGCTGCTGGTGGAGACGGCCCGGCTGTGGATGTCGCTGGGGCATCACGACCGGCACGGGATCTTCCACCTCGACGGGGTGACGGGGCCCGACGAGTACAGCGCGGTCGCGGACGACAACGTCTACACCAACGTGATGGCCCAGCAGAACCTGCGGGCCGCCGCCGACGTGGTGTGGCGGCACCCGGAGGCGGCCGCCGCGCTGGGGGCCGACGACGAGGAGAGCGCCGCCTGGCGGGACGCGGCCGCGGCGATGGCCATGCCGTACGACGAGAAGCTGGGGGTGCACGAGCAGGCGGCGGGGTTCACCGGGCACCAGGTCTGGGACTTCGCGGGGACGCGGCCCGACCAGTACCCGCTGTTGCTGCACTTCCCCTATTTCGACCTGTACCGCAAGCAGGTGGTCAAGCAGGCCGACCTGGTGCTGGCGATGTACAAGCGCGGTGACGCGTTCACCGCGGAGCAGAAGGCGCGCAACTTCGCCTACTACGAGCCGCTGACGGTCCGGGACTCCTCGCTGTCCGCGTGCTGCCAGGCGGTGATGGCCGCCGAGGTGGGCCATCTGGACCTCGCCTACGACTATGTGGGCGAGGCGGCCCTGATGGATCTGGAGGACCTGGAGAACAACACCCGCGACGGGCTGCACATCGCGTCGCTGGCGGGGACGTGGATGGCGCTGGTCGCGGGGTTCGGCGGCATGCGGCACGCGGCGGACGGCGTGCTGAAGTTCGCGCCCGTGCTGCCGGAGAAGCTCACGCGGCTGGCCTTCACCGTGCAGGTGCTGGGGCGGCGGCTGCGGGTGGAGGTGCGCGGCTCGTCCGCCACGTACACGCTGGTGGCGGGAGAGCCGCTGGAGATCCGGCACGCGGGGCGGCCCCTCACCGTGGACGGCACGGCGCCCGTCACGCGGCCCGTGGTCCCGCCGGTCCACCGCCCGGCGCCGGAGCAGCCTGCGGGCCGCCGTCCGGCGCGCCGGAGCTGACTGACCGGCCCGCCGCCACCGCCGCGTGATCCGGCAGCGGCGGGGGGGCCGGTCAGTGGCGGCGGGCCGGTCAGTCCGCGCCTATGACGAGGGCGTACGAGCCGAGCCCGATCAGCCGTTCGCCGGGGACGTTGCCACGGGTGGTGTGGAGGGTGCCGATGCGTCCGGTCCTGGCGTCGAAGGCGATGTCCTCGACGGTGCCGTGTTCCTCGCCGAGGTCCGTCAGGACGCGCGTGCCCAGGACCCGGGCGGTGCCTGGGTCCGCGGCGGGGTCGCCGCCCACGGTGACGGTGGAGCGGACGATGACCGCGTCCGGGCCGACGGCCCGTACCCGGCTCCACGGCAGGACGGAGGGGCCGCCGTGCCGGGTGCCGGCCAGCAGCAGGTGACCGACGCACTTGGTGTCGGTGTCGACCGTCAGGGCGTCCACGGTGCCCAGTTCGACGGCCTCCTCGGCGGTGACGACCGGCAGGCCGCGGGTGTGGGAGAAGAGCATCACCGGGCGTCCTCCGTCCCGCTCTGTCCGCGCCCGGCGGCGGCCTCGGCCTGCCGGGCGCGGAAGATCTCGACCTGGGCGGTGAAGCTGGGCAGGTCCTCGGCGGTGAAGCAGCAGGCGCCGGACGGCACGACGAGCGCCTGGCCGGAGGCGGCCAGGGCTTCGCCCCGGGGGACGAAGAGGCTGTGCCGATGGCGGTCGGGCGGTTCCGCGGCGGCGACGCGGAACCCGGCGACCCGGCCGTCCCTCTCCACGACGACGTCCTGGACGCTGCCGACCTCCCTGCCGTCGTCGGTCAGGACCCGCACGCCGAGCACGGCTCCGCGGGCCGCCTCGCCGGAGGCGACGACGGCGCCGGGGTCGATGAGGACCCCGGGGTCCGGGATCATCACGGCGTGCCTGCCCAGGGCGTGCACCCCCGACCAGGGCAGGCTCTGCGCCAGCGGGCCGGAGAGCAGGCCGAGTCCGTTGAGGGTGAAGCCGGTGATCTGCCCGGCCAGGCCGTCGAAGACGGTGTCCTTGACACGGGCGACGGCCTCTCCGCCGAGCGTCACCACCGGCCGCTTGCCGAGTTCGGAGGCGAGGGTCAGGGGGCCGTTCACCGCGCGCCTCCCCCGGTGCCGGGGCGACGGCGGCCGCGCTGCACCGCGATCACGGTGCCGGCCCGTCGGCGTACCTGTATGCCCGCTGTCGCCACGGCCACCGCGAGCAGACCCGCGATCACGACGATCAGCCACCCCCACCAGACCATGGTGTCCTCCCGGTCGGTTGCAGTCGGATCCTTACCGGCCACCTGCCGGTGCGGCCGTGTTCCGGTGTCGTCCCGTATGCCCGCGAGGGAGGCTCCGATGCGTCTCAACGGGCGTGCGGGAAAAGGACGTTGCGAGCCGGGGGCGCGCGCCGCCCGGGCGGGCGCCCGGCCCTGGCGCCCACCGGCACGTCCGGCCCGGCGCGGGGTCGGGCGAGTGACGCCACCAGGCCCTCACGGCTTGCTGAGCCACCCGGAAAATGACCTCGCCTCACCCTCATATCTCTCTTGGCCGCGATAGTTTTTCCGGTACCGCAAGTGGATATATTCCGCCTGTTCCTTCGCACCGGCCCGCGCGGCGGGAGCCGAAGGAGCGTCACGACGGTGAGACAGGGCCCCGCCCGGGCCCCTCGGGCAGGATGATCGCGACGGTCGCACGCGGTCGCGGTGACCGCGCAGGACGAGGAGGAAGAAGCGTGAACACCAGGCTGGTGGCCCTCCCCAGGCACCGCGAGCGGGACGACCAACTCGTGCTGCGGCTGGCGGGCGAGCTCGATCTGGACAGTGAGGACGTCCTGGCCGCGGCCGTGGCCAAGGCACTCAGGCGCGGGCACAGATGGATCGTGCTGGACTGCTCACTCCTCACCTTCTGCGACTCCCGCGGCATGAACGCCCTCCTCGCCGCGCACCGGCACGCCCGGGAGGCCGACGGCGGGGTGGGCCTGGCCGCGCCCGCCGAGCACGTCCGGCACGTGCTCACCCTCACCGGCATGGACCAGGCCCTGGCCACCACCGCCTCCGTCGACGCGTGCTTCGACCGCCTCGATCCCCCCGCCGACGCCGGGCCGCGGCACATCGGCCCTCTCAATTGACAGCGGCTCAGAAAAGAACAGCGGCTCGGAAAAGAAAGGTGAGTGGGAGCGCCGACAGCAGGGCACACGTCCGGCTGGAGGCTGATGACTATGGTTCCTCTGCTCCGCGTGAGCCCGGCTCCGGCCGGGCCGCCGCGGGTGCGTGGGCGGGGAGGCGCGTATGCCGCGGCGGCGGTCCACTGCCTGGCAGGGTGCACGGGACGTCACATGGGCCTCCCCCTTCCCGCATGACGCGACAGCAGCCATGACGTCCGCGTCCGAGCCGTTCGCGCACAGGGCGCTGTTCTACCGGGACGACGCCGAATACCTCGCCGGCACCGTGCCGTTCGTCGAAGAGGGGCTGGCCCTCGGCGAACCGGTGGCGGTGGCCGTGCCACGCGGGAACCTCGCCCTGCTGCGCCAGGCCCTGGGGACCGCGGACCCGGCCGTGCGGCTCGTCGACATGGAGGAGGCGGGCCGCAACCCGGGCCGGATCATCCCCCGCGTCCTGCGCGCGTTCGCCGACGCCCACCCCGACCGGCATGTCCGGATCGTCGGCGAGCCGGTCTGGGCCGGCCGCACCACGGCGGAGTACCCCGCCTGCGTCCAGCACGAGGCCCTGATCAACGAGGCGTTCAGCGGCCGCGACGTCACCATCGTCTGCCCCTACGACACCGGCCGGCTCTCCCCCGGCGCGCTCCTCGACGCCCGGGCCACCCACCCCGTGGTCGTCGAAGGCGGCCGGGAGCGGGGCAGCGTCGCCTACGACCCCGGCCGTGCCCTCGCCCGGCACAACCGTCCGCTGCCCCCTCCCGCCGGGGCCACCGCGTTCTCCTTCGCCATGGCCGACCTCCCGGAGGCGCGGCACCGCGCCGTCCGCCTCGCCGCCGGGCTCGGCCTCCCCCGGGCCCGGCACAGCGATCTGGAGCTGGCGGTGGCGGAGCTGACCACCAACAGCGTGGTCCACGGCGGCGGGCAGGGCACCCTGCGGATCTGGGCGGAGGACGGCCATGTGGTCTGCCAGGTCGAGGACCGCGGGCACCTGGACGACCCCTTGGCGGGCCGCCGCCCGCCCCTGCCCGGCAGGCCCGGCGGGCGCGGGCTCCTCCTCGTCCACTGCCTCACCGATCTCGTCCGCACCCACACCCACACCCACGGCACCACTACGCGTTTCTCCCTGCGCCGGTGACGCCCCGGCCGGGAGCGGGCACGCATGCCGCTCCCGCCAGAGGTCAGACGAAGGGTATGACCACACAACGCATGGACACCGAAGGAACACCCGTGGGCACGCGGCCCCGTGAGCAGGTCGCGACGGCGTTCGAGAGGCTGCACGCCGCCACGGCCGGACCGGACCGCCAGACACAGTTCTCGCGCGGCGCCCTGGCAGGCTATCTGTGGGCGCTGGGCCGCGGGGACGCGGCACCGATCACGGGGGCCTCCTGCGACGGCACCCCCGGCATGGGCCTGCTGACGGCGGAAGTGGACGCCGTACTGGTGCAGATGGAGGACTGCGCCCAGCGCACCGTGCCGCGCGACTACCTCTACGGCGTGCACGGCGCGCTGGCCTGGGTGTGCGGGCAGAGCGACGACCGCCCTTGACGGAGCGGCCCGGCTCGCACGTCCCCCGGAGCCTGTGAGAGACGCGGCAGCTGCTCGGTCGGCGGCTTCTCCACGCCGCCACGGGCCCGGTCACGGGCCTGCGGGAGCCCGGTCGATGTTCAATGCATGAAACATAAGTTATGCCCCATGCATAGACATATGCCCCGCCAGCCCCAGGGGTGACCCGGATCCCGACCCACCGACAGGTGACCATGAGCGCCGATCGCAAGAAGACTCGCAAGCCCGGCAGACCCGCCCCCTCGCGCGGGGGCGCGGTGGCCACCGACCGGATGCTCCGCATCCTGCTGCGCCGCGGCAAGAGCCCGCTGGAGATGGCGGACGTCACGGTCACGGACCGCCCCGAGGTCCGCCGGGCGGTGCTGGCCGCCGCGCTGGGCAACATGATGGAGTGGTTCGACTTCGGGGTGTACGCCTATATGGCGGTCACCCTGGGCAAGGTCTTCTTCCCCTCCAGCTCCTCCGGCGCACAGGTGGTCGCCTCCTTCGGCACCTTCGCCGCCGCGTTCCTCGTCCGGCCGCTCGGCGGCCTGGTCTTCGGCCCGCTGGGCGACCGCATCGGACGCCAGCGCGTGCTCGCCGCCACAATGATCATGATGGCGGTCAGCACCTTCGCCGTCGGCTTCCTGCCGAGCTACGCGACGGCCGGCTTCGCCGCGCCCATGCTGCTCCTCCTGTGCCGGCTCGTGCAGGGCTTCTCGACGGGCGGCGAGTACGCGGGTGCCACGACCTACATCGCCGAGTACGCCCCCGACAAACGCCGTGGCTTCCTGGGCAGTTGGCTCGACTTCGGCACCTTCGTCGGATACGCGCTCGGTTCGGGCCTGGTGACCGTGCTCACCGCCGTGCTCGGCACCGGCGGCATGACGGACTGGGGCTGGCGTCTGCCGTTCCTGGTGGCCGGGCCGCTCGGGCTGATCGGCCTGTACATGCGGATGCGGCTGGAGGAGACGCCCGCCTTCCGCGCCGAGACCGAGGCCGCCCAGGCGCGCCCGCCCGGCGCCGTCGGCCCCGAGCCGCACGAGGTGGACGAGGCGCGCCAGTCCGGCCACGGGCGGCTGAAGACCATCTTCACCCGGCACTGGCACGCGGTGCTGATCTGCATGGGGCTGGTGGTCGTCTATAACGTCACCAGCTACCTGGTCACCTCCTACCTTCCGACCTATATGACCGAGACCCTCGGCAAGGACGCCACCACGGCCCAGTTGCTGATCCTCGGCACCATGATCCTCGTCGCACTGACCATCACCGTCGTGGGCCACTCCTCCGACCGCTGGGGCCGGCGGCCGATGTTCATGGCGGGCAGCGCCGCGCTGGTCGCGCTGGCCATTCCCGCGCTGCTCCTCGTCCGCGCCGACGGGGTGCTGCTGCCGGCGCTCGGCTGTCTGATCCTCGGGCTGCTGCTGGTGTGCTTCGCGGGTACGGCCGCCTCGACCCTGCCCGCGCTCTTCCCCACCCCGCTGCGCTACGGAGCCCTGTCCGTCTCGTACAACATCTCCGTGTCGCTCTTCGGCGGCACCACACCGCTGGCCGTCTCCGCCCTGCTGGAGTCGACGCACGATCAGATGATCCCCGCCTACTACCTGATGGCGGCGGGGGCGATCGGTTTCGTCTCCGCCTTCTTCCTGCACGAGACGGCGGGCAAGCCGCTGCGCGGGTCGGGGCCGATGGTGGAGACGGCGGAGCAGGCCCGGCTGCTGGTCGCGGACAGCCGCACCGAGGCCGGGCGGCGCGCCAGGGAGATCTGGACGCATCTGCGGCACCCGAGGCACCACCGGCACCACGACGAGGGGTGACCGGCCCCGCTTCCCGCTGCTGACGCCTCGTCACATCCCTGCTCCGCCGCCGTTGGGCCGAACGACGGAGTCGTTGGGCGTGGTCGACGGCCGGGCCTCGGCGGCGGATGCGACGCTGCCCGTATCCCTGAGGACAATCCGATCAGCCGCATGGCCCGCTGCCGTCGCGCATGACGACGCGGCGCGTTCCGGCCGGCACCGTGGAGGCGAGTGAGTCGTGGTGGGACGCGGGCGGCCCGGGTGGCCGCGACGCCGTGGGCGGCTGGCCGGGGCGGTGGTCTCGGGCCTGCTGCTGATGCCGGCGCAGTTGCTCGGCACGGGGCGGGCGGCCGCCGTGCCCGGGCCGGTGGAGGATCCGGCCTCGCTGGTGAACCCGCTGATCGGCACGGCCGGTTCCGTCAACACCTTCCCCGGCCCCGACATGCCGTTCGGCATGCTCCAGTGGGGCCCGGACACCGCCCCGCACCGCGCGTTCGGCGGGGGCTACGAGTACCGGGACAGCAAGATCTCCGGCTTCAGCCTCACCCACCTGTCGGGGCCCGGCTGCCGGGCCGCCGGGGACGTGCCGATCCTGCCGGTCACCGGCCGCCTGCCGGTGAACCCGGGCGAGGCCGTGTCCGGTTTCAGCCACGCGCACGAGCACACCGGCATCGGCTACTACGGCGTGACCGACGACTTGGGCATCACCACGGAGCTGACCTCCGCGGTCCGGGCGGGACTCGGCCGCTTCACCTTCCCCCGGGGCGCCGATTCCCGTCTGCTGCTCAAACTCAGCGAGGGCGCCGCGCCGGTCGACCGCACCCGCGCCCGGGCGGTCGGTGACCACGAGGTCGTCGGCGCGGTCGACAGCGGTCACTTCTGCGGCGCCAAGAACCACTACACCCTGCACTTCGACATCCGCTTCGACCACCCCTTCACCGACAGCGGCACCTGGACGGACGGCGCGGTCCAGCCGGGCCGCCGCACCCTCACCACCGAGAAGGGGCGCGCCCCGTCCGCTCCCCCGGCGCCGGCTACGGGCGGGATGTATCTGACCTTCGACACGAGGGCCGCCCGGACGGTCACCGCCACGGTCGGCATCTCGTACACCAGTGACGCCAACGCCGCCCGCAATCGGGAGCACGAGGTGGGAGGCCGCGGGTTCGACGACATCAGGCAGCGCGGTCACGACGCGTGGAACCACGTCCTGGGGCGCGTGCGGATCGGCGGCGGCACCCACGACCAGCAGGTGCAGTTCTACACCGCGCTCTACCACGCGCTGCTGCACCCGAACGTCTTCTCCGACGTCAACGGCCAGTACGCGGGCATGGACGGGCGGACGCACACACTGGCCACGGGGCAGCGGGCCCAGTACGCGAACTACTCCGGCTGGGACACCTACCGCTCCCAGGCGCAGCTGATGGCGATGGTCGCGCCGCGGACCGCGAGCGACGCGGTCACCTCGATGCTCAACGGCTACGACCAGACGGGGCTGCTCCCCAAGTGGGCGCAGAACAACAGCGAGAGCCATGTGATGGCCGGGGACCCGGCCGCCGCGATCATCGCCGGGACCCATGCCTTCGGAGCCCGCGGCTTCGACACCGCGCACGCGCTGGAGGCGCTGGTCCGCGAGGCGACCGAGCCCAACGCGAACCGGCCGGGTGAGGCGGTGCGCGACGCGAAGGGGTATCTCCCCGCCGACCACGCCGCCTGGGGGTGCTGCAACTTCTACGGTCCGGTCTCCACCCAGCTGGAGTACGACAGCGCGGACTACGCGCTCGCCGCGCTGGCCAGGTCCCTGGGCCGGCCCGACACGTACCGGCGCTTCGCGGCGCGGGCCCAGGACTGGCGCAACCTCTTCAACCCGCGGACCGGCTATCTCCAGGCCAGGCTCGCCGACGGCCGGTTCGCCCCCCGCTTCACGCCCGCGACCGCGTACGGCTTCATCGAGGGCACCTCCGCCCAGTACACCCCGATGGTGCCCTTCGACCTCAAGGCGCTGATCGCGGCGCGGGGCGGCCCCAAGGCGTACGGCGACTACCTCGACAGCCTCTTCACCGACCTCAGGAGACCCAGCGGCACCAACGCCGACCTCGGCAACGAACCGAGCATGGGCATCCCCTGGCAGTACGCCTACCTCGCGCAGCCCTGGAAGACACAAGGGCTGATCCGCCGGATCCAGCAGACGCTCTACTCCAACGCGCCCGCCGGGTCCTTCGGCAACGACGACCTCGGGGCCATGAGCTCGTGGTACGTCTTCTCCGCGCTCGGTATGTATCCCGAGACCCCGGGGACGGACACCCTGGTGCTCGGCAGCCCGCTCTTCCCCCGGGCGGAGCTGGCCCTGCCGGAGGGCCGGCGGCTGGTCGTCAACGCCCCGGGGGCCAGGGCCGACGCGCCGTACGTCAGGGCGCTGGAGGTCGACGGCCGGGCGTGGGACAAGTCCTGGATCGCCTTCGGCGCGCTCCGCCACGGCGGCCGCCTCGACTACACGCTGGACAGCCGCCCGCACACCGACTGGGCCTCCGCGCCGGATTCCGTACCGCCGTCGGACACGACGGGGCTGCGGGAGACACACGCCGCCGGTGACCACCGCGGGGCCCGTCACCTCCTCCGCGCGAACCACCGGTCCAGGTAGGACCCGAGCGCCCGGGCGTCGGCCGTCCGGGCGCGCAGGCCGATGTGTCCGTCGGGGCGTACGAGCAGCAGGGTGCCGTCGGGGAGCCGCTCCGTCCGGATCCGGAACAGCGCGATGGGCATCACGTACTTCTCGGTCAGCTTCCTCAGTTCGCGCATGTCGCCGCCGTCCCCGGTGAGCAGCAGGGACCAGCGCTGGTAGGAGAGCAGGTCGTGCAGGCGGCCCGGGCCGGTCTCGCTGGTCACGGCCAGGTCGGGCAGCCTGTCGCCCGGACGCGGCCCGCTCCGGCCGCCGCGGCCGGTGGAGAGCGCGCTCGCGCGGTGGGTCCTGGCGAAGTCGCTGAGGAGGAGGGCGCCTCGGTGGCCGAGGCGTTCGCTGCGGAGGACGTGCGGGAGGAGCAGGCCGATCGCGGCGAGGGTGGCGCGGTTCGGGGGCAGCTCCAGGACGTTGCGGCGCATGTGGCGCATCACTTCGCGCGCCGTGTGCCGCTGCTCGGCGCTGTAGGTGTCGAGCAGCGCGTCGGGGGCCCAGCCGTGGTGCACGGCGGCGAGCTTCCAGCCGAGGTTGTGGGCGCCGAGCAGGCTGGTGTTGAGTCCGCGGCCGCCGATCGGTGCCCAGAGGTGGGCGCTGTCACCCGCGAGGAGGGCCCGGTCCTGGCGCAGCGTGGCCGCCAGGCGGTCCTGGCAGCGGGACCGCTTCGCCCAGTGGGGGTCGGTCGGCACGAGCCGGACGCCGGGTTCGCCGGTGGCGCGGGCGACCGTGGCCTCCATCTCCTGTGGCGTCGGCGGCTGTTGGATGCGGGGGTCGGGGTCCGGGCAGAAGGCGAAGAACCGGGTGCCGCCGCCGGGGACGGCGTCGGCGATCAGGGTGACGCCGTGGTTGATGAAGATGCGGGTGACCGTGGGGTCGTAGGGGTGGCTCCAGTCGGGTTTGGCGTTGAGTTGCAGGCACTGGAGGTTGTCGCGGCGTTCGCCCTCGAAGGGGATGCGCAGGGAGGTGCGCACGACGCTGCGGGAGCCCTCGCAGCCGATCACCCACCGGCAGCCGACCGTGCGCGTCCGGCCGTCGGGGCCGCGCAGGTCGACCTCGGCGCCTTCCCCGCCGAGCCGTACGGCCACGGCCTCGGTGGACCACTGGACGTCGGGGCCCAGTTGGCGGAGGCGGCCGTGGAGCAGGCGCTCGACCGCGTCCTGCTCGATGGAGAGCGGGCCGGGGTAGGCGGTCTCCGGCATGTGCATCTCATGGCTCCCGGCAGGGCGGCCGCGCACATGGAAGTCGGCCCTGCTCAGCGGCAGCCCCTCGCTCATCAGCGCGTCCGCGCACCCGAGGTCGCGCAGCGCCTCCATGGCACGCTGCCAGATGACGCTGGCCCGGGAGTCGCGTTTGGTGCCGGGGCTCTTGTCGACGACCACGGTGTCGATGCCGTAGCGGCGCAGGGCGACGGCCAGGGTCAGCCCGGTGGGTCCCCCGCCGATGACCACGACGTCGCGCGCGTCCCTCGCGGCGCTCATGCCGGACCACCGTCCTTGCGGATGAACTCGATCAGGCGCGCGAAGCTGTCGTCGCCGTGGCCGGCCTCGATCGCCCGCCCGACCAGGCCCTGGCACAGCTCGGGCAGCCCGGAGGACGCTCCTCGCAGTTCGCCGGCGTGGGCGACGACGTCCATCGTCATGTGGTGGAGTCGCAAGGGGAATTCGCCTCCCGGGTACCGGCCCGCGTCGATGTGCGGCGCGTAGGTGGTCATATAGGTGCGGACGGTCTTCATCCAGCGGTCGGCCACGGCTGTGTAGGCCGTCGCCGTCACATTGCCGCCCGGTCCGTCGGCGCCGAGGAGCGCCGCCCCGTGCAGCCAGCCGGTCAGGGTGCCCCACATCAGGGCCAGGAGCGCGGTGTCGTGGACGGAGGGCAGCGCGGGGTCGGTGCCCAGGTGCACCGGGTCGCCGAGGGCGGCCAGGGTGCCGCGGCAGTCGTCGAAGCCGGCCTGGGGTCCGCCGAAGAGGAGCAGGACGTCCGGGGTGCCGATGCCCTGCGGTGTCGTCATGACGACACCGTCGAGATAGCGGATGCCGTGCCGCCCGGCCCAGGCGTCCGTCCGCCGCGCGTGGACGGGCGAGCCCGAGGTGAGGTTGACGACGGTGCGCCCCGCGAGTTCGCCGGCCGCCGGTGCGAGGACGGCGTGGACGGCGTCGTACGTCGCGAGGCAGACCACCGTCAGCGGGCTCGCGGCGGCGGCCCGCGCGGCCGAGGGCGCTTCGGCGGCGCCTTCGGCCACAAGGGCGCCCGCCTTGCCGGGTGTCCGGTTCCAGACGGTGACCCGGTGGCCCGCGGCCAGGAAGGCGCCGGCCAGCGCCGCGCCCATCGGCCCCAGGCCGAGTACGGTCACATCGGCACACATGATTCCCCCCTGCCTCATGCATCAATGCGGGACCACGCGTATTCCCCTCGCGTTCCCCTCGCGTCCGGCATTCACCTCTTTCTTCCCCGGCGACACCTCGCTACGCGTGGGGAATTCCCCGGCAGGGCGCACAAGGGGCGCATGCGGAGGGCTCGCGGAAAAGGAAACCCGGCGCGCGTCCGCTAAAAGCCCCACCGGACAGCGCGACCTTTACCCGTCGGCAATGCGCGTACCCGGCCTACGCAGTTCATCGGTGAACCCCTGAATTCCAGTTGTCAAATTCAAGATGCCCTGAAACCCTCTTACTCCCGGACGAGGGCACATGAAACTCCTGTAGAGCTCTCCAAAGGGATTGCCGAGCATTGCAAGGGCGGGGGGGGGAACGCTCGACATGTTAAGCGATCGGCATGCTCACGGACCTGAGAAGTCCTGGTCCGAGGGGCCCAGTGTCCTCGTCATGGGTGCCGGAATGGCCGGGCTCGTGGCGGCGTACGAACTGGAACGGCGCGGCTACCGCGTCGAAGTGCTCGAAGGCAGCCGGCGCGTCGGCGGCCGCGTGCACACGCACCGCTTCGGCGCCGGGCCCGGCGCGCCCGCGGTGGAACTGGGCGCGATGCGCATTCCCGCCCGCCACCGGCGCACGCTGGAATACATCCGGCGGCTGGGGCTCGAAGGGGAACTGCGCCCGTTCACCACTTTGCTGTCGGAGGAGAACGCCTATCTGCGCACCGCGGACGGCTTCGTACGGATACGCGAAGCGGCCCGGCCGCTGTGCGCGGGCTTCCGACGCGAACTGGCCGCGCACCGGCCGGGATCGAGCCAGGCCCACGAAGTCACGGTCGTCGGGGCGTGGCTGACCGCCGTCGTCGACGCCATCGCGCCACCGGATCTGCGCGAGGCGCTCCGTGACGACCTGCGCCGTCAGCTCCTCGACCTGGTCGCGTGCGTCGACCTGCTGCCGCACCTGCGCGGCGCGGCAGGGGACCGCGTCGACCTGCACTCGCTCTTCGCCGCGCACCCGGCGCTGCGCGCGGGGTGCAGCGGGCGGCTGAACGGTTTCCTGGACGACATCCTCACCGAGACCGGCCCCTCGCTGCTGCGGCTGCGCGGCGGCATGGACCGGCTCCCACGCGCGCTGGCGGCGCGGCTGGCGGGCCCGGTGCGGCTCGGGCACCGGGTCGTGGGCCTGCGGTCCCGGCGCAACGAGGTGCTGGTGCGGGTGCGCGCGGGCGGCCGGACCACGGTGCGCCGCGCCGATTTCGCCGTCTGCGCGCTGCCGTTCCCGGTGCTGCGGCGCATACGCCTGAGCGGCCTGGACGCCGACAAGCTGGCGGTGCTGGACGCCGTGCACTACTGCCCGGCCACCAAGGTGGCCTTCCACTGCCGGGAGCCGTTCTGGCGGTCGTACGGCATCGAGGGCGGGGCCTCGTACACCGGCGGGAACATCCGCCAGACCTACTACCCCGCCGTGGAAGGCACGCCCGGGCGCGGAGCGGCGCTGCTGGCCAGCTACACCATCGGGGAGGAGGCCGCGCGGCTCGGCCGCCTGTCGCCGCGCCGCCGGCACCGCCTCGTCCTGGAGGAGCTCGGAGCGCTCCACCCCGAGCTGCTGCGGCCCGGCATGGTGCTGGACGCCGTGAGCACGGCCTGGGGTGACGGCTCCCGCTGGAGCGTGGGATGCGCCACGCGCTGGGGCAAGGGCCCCGAGGAGTGCGAGGCCGAACGGGCGCGCGCGGCGCGGCCGGTGAACCGGCTGTTCTTCGCGGGCGAGCACTGCTCCACGGCCCCCGCCTGGATCGAGGGGGCGGTCGAATCGGCCCTGGCGGCCGTCGAAGGACTCGCCGGCTACGGGATGGGGCACCGGGCACCGGCCGCGTCCGGCCACCACGACCCCGCGGGAGCCCTGTGATGAGCGTGTTCGAGCTGCCACGGCTGCACTTCGGCGGGACGGCGACGACCCGGCTGCCGACGGGCCCGCGCTGCGGGCTGGTCGACCTCGCCGCCAACCGGGCGCTCACCGACGACGGCCCCTTCCCCGCGGACCGGCCCGCCGCCGAGTACCACGCCTTCCTGCACCGGCGCGGCCCCCGCTTCGACGGGGACGGACGGCCGCACCCGCACGGGGAGTTCAGCGCGGCCAAGGGCTGGAACTTCGACGGCAACGGCCACTTCTGGCTGGACGCCCGTATCGTCAGCACCGAGACCGGGGACGGGCGGGCCGCCCGCGCCGATCCCGTCGTGGGCGGCAGCGTCGACGTCTGGGGCCACTACAACCCCTACCTCCGCACAACCGTGAACCGCGCGCGGGTCCTCGACATCGACCCGGCCTCCCGCTGGACGACGGCGCTGATGGTCGGCCGGTTCGGGCTCGGCCGCCGGGGCCGCTCGCACGACGACGGCTATCTCCTCACCGGTGGCGTCAGCGGCCTGCACCCGCCGCGCTGGGTCGACTTCGGGCACATCCGCGACGTCGGTGACCACTTCCTGGCCGCGCAGCTGCGCTACTGCGCCGTCCACCAGTTCGTGGTACCGGCGGACGAGCTCGACTGGCTCCCGGACGCGGCGCGCTCCCCCGCCGTGAGCGCGCTGCGCGCCGCGCTGGAGGCCGGGGCGGACGGTGTGGTGGTGCAGCTCGCGCTGGACAACATGGCCTCGCCGCGGCTCCCCGGCACACCCAGCGTCTGGCGGGTCCGGGGCACGGTCGCGCCCTGGCACGCCCATGAGCTGCGCAGCTATCCGGCGGGGCGGCTGCTCGTCCCCCGGCCGCGCGCGCCGCTGCACCACATGACCGTCGACGTGGCGCGGGGGCGGGCCGTCCTCAACATGCTCTCGGCCGTGCCGCTGGCCTCCCGGGCGCCGGAGCCGGGCCCGGGCCCGCTGCACCGGCTCGGGCCTCCGCTGGACGCCGGGGAGCTGGAGCTGCGCACGGCCGGTACGGGCCGGCTGATCGCCCGGGTGCCGCCCGGCGCGTACCCCTCCGACGCGACATCCGGGATCGTCACGGTGCCCGCCGAGCCGGGCTGGCGGGAGGCCGAGGAGCAGGCGCTGTATCTGACCGGCATCGGCGCGGCGGGCCGGCGCGAGACGCTGCTGACCGAGCGGGAGGCCAACATCCAGACGGACGAGGCGCTTTTGGTCCTGCACCACCGCGACCGGGCGCGCGGGCACGACCACGCCGTGGAGGTCCCGGTGCGCGCCTACGTGCGCGGCCGCCCGGCGAGCCCGGGGAAGGTCCACGTGCGGCAGTTCTTCAACCCCCGTGCCCTGCCCGGCGACCGGAGGGCCGGTGCCACCGGCGCACGCTGCCAGGACGCGACCGTCCTCGGGACGCGCGGGGCCGGGGAGGCGTACGCGGGCGAGTGCGTGGTCGAGACCGACGCGCGCGGGCACGGCACGCTCACCCTGCGCGGCGAACGCGCGGGCACCTGCCGCGTGCTGCTCGCCGCGAGCCCCGCCGACGTGCCGCCCGTCGACCCGCAGACGCCCGGTTCGGCCTGGCGGACGTACGACGACGAGGACGCGCTCGGCTACTGGGCGGGCGCCGGCTCGCTGGCCGTACGCGTCCTGCCGGACGACTGGCACCTGGACGACGTGCCGCGTGAGGACGTCGGCTTCGACCTGCTGTACCGGGAGGTCTTCGCCTACTACGAGCACGTGTCCTCCTTCATGCGCTCGGAGGTCTTCAGCCTCGCCGACCGCTGCAAGGTCGAGACCTACGCCGAGCTCGTCTGGCAGATGTGCGATCCGGCGAACAAGTCGAAGACGTACTACATGCCGCCGACCCGTGACCTCTCCGACCCCAAGGCCCGGCTGCTGCTGGCGTATCTGCGCAACGTCCAGGCGCGCGTCCGCCCGCCCCTGACCGCCCCGGGCCCCCTCGCGCCGGAGCCGGCGATCACCACGCGGGGCGAGCTGTGGGCCGTGCTGAAGCAGGCGGCCGCACTGGAGCTCGCGGTGATGCTGCAGTATCTCTACGCGGCCTTCTCCCTCCCGACGCACGGGGCGGCGCTCACCTACGTGCGCGACGGCCGCTGGACGCCGGAGCAGCTGGAACTCGCGTGCGGCGGGGGCGGGGAGACGCTGGACGACGGGATGCGCGGAAGCCTGCTGACCGTGGCCCGCGAGGAGATGATCCACTTCCTGCTGGTGAACAACATCATCACGGCCATGGGCGAGCCGTTCCACATCCCGGTGATCGACTTCGCGACGCTCGCGGACGAGCTGCCGGTGCCGCTGGACTTCGCCCTGGAGCCGTTGAGCACCGGCAGCGTGCAGCGCTATATCGCCATCGAGCAGCCCGCGGCGCTCGTCCCGGAGATCCGCCGCGAGGCCGGGCGCCCGCCCGGCCGGGGCGGCGGCTTCACCTGGACGTCGGTGAGCGAGCTGTACGCGGGGGTGCGCGAGGGGCTGCGGCGCGTGCCGGACCTGTTCCTGGTGGAGAAGGGGCGCGGGGGCGGTGAGCACCACCTGTTCCTGCGGGAATCGGTCAACACCGCTCATCCGGACTATCAGTTGGAGGTCGACGACCTCTCCAGCGCGCTCTTCGCCGTGGACCTGATCACCGAGCAGGGCGAGGGCGGGGCGGCCACCGGTGGCGGTGAGCACACGGAGATGTCGCACTTCAGGACGTTCCTGCGGATGGGCGAGCTGCTCACGGCCGAGCGGGTGCCCGGCCCGTACGGCCACCCGGTGCCGTGGTCCCCGGCGTATCCGGTGCTGCGCAACCCGACGCTGCGGGCGCGCGACGGGGCGCGGAGCGTGATCACCGATCCCGAAGCCCGCGCGGTGGCGGGGCTGTTCAACCGCTCGTACCACCTGATGCTCCAGCTGATGGCCCAGCACTTCGGCGAGAGCCCGGACGCGAGCCTGCGGCGCTCGAAGCTGATGAACGCCTCGATCGACGTGATGACCGGCATGATGCGCCCGCTCGCGGAGCTGCTGGTCACCATGGACTCGGGGCGGCGCGGCAGGACGGCGGGGCCGACGTTCGAACTGGATACGGCGCCCGCCGCGTGCCCGCGCCCCGACGTGGCACGCCGCTCCCTCGCCCTGCGCTTCACGCATCTGGCGGCAGCGGCACGCAAGTGCGGCCCGGTCCCCGGAGGGGTCTGCGAACTGATGGAGTTCTACGCCGAGGTCTTCCGGCGGGCAGGCGACGGTTCCCGGCCATGAGGCGAGGTGTGCGGTGGTGACGTCCCGGCCCCCGGGCCCGTTCCGCACGGCGGACGTGCCCCTCGCGAACCCCTACCCCTGCTATCGCCGTTACCGCGAGAGCGACCCGGTGCACCTCGGGCCGGACGGCAGCTGGTACGTCTTCCGCCACCGCGACGTGGCCGGCGTGCTGGCCGACCGGCGCTACGGGCGGGGAACCCAGACCGCCCGTATCCCCGCCGGCTGCCCGCACTTGAGGCGGACCGTGGCCAACTGGATGGTCTTCATGGACCCGCCGCGGCACACCGGGGTGCGCGCGCTGGTGGCCAGGAGCCTCACGCCCCGCATCGTCGAGGCGCTGCGCCCGCGCATCCGGCGGCTGGCGGTCTCGCTCGTCACCGCGCTGGGCGAGGAGCGCGAGGCCGATCTCGTCGAACGGCTGGCGGCGCCCTTCCCGCTGCTCGTCATCAGCGAACTGCTGGGCGTGCCGCGGGAGGACCGCGCCTGGTTCCGGGCCCAGGCGCTGGATCTCCAGCAGGCGACCGCCTCACGCGTCGCCCGCAGGCCCGACGGCTTCGCCGTCGCGGACTCCGCGGCCCGCGAACTGGACGCCTACTTCCGCGCGGAACTGGCCCGGCGCCGGGCGCGGCCCGCCGTCGGCACGGATCTGATCGGGGCCATGCTGGAGCACGCCGGGGCATCCTCCGCCGACGACGACACGCTGGTGGGCACCTGCGTCCACCTCCTGACAGCCGGGCACGAGACGACGACCCATGTGCTGTGCAAGGGACTGCTCGCCCTCTTCGCCCACCCCGGCCAGCTCGCGGCGCTGCGCGCGCGGCCCGAGCTGACGGTGAACGCCGTGGAGGAACTGGTCCGCTACGACGCGCCGGTGCAGATGATCACCCGGCAGGCCGGGGAGGCCGGCCGGCTGGGCGGCCGTACGGTCCCCGCCGGCAGCCGCGTCGTCCTCGTGCTGGGCTCGGCCAACCGCGACCCCGAGCGCTTCCCCGACCCCGACCGCCTGGACCTCACCCGTGACGCGCGCCGCCACAGCGGCTTCGGCATGGGCGTCCACTACTGCGTGGGAGCCCCGCTCGCCCGCGCCGAGGCGGAGATCGGCCTCACCGAGCTCCTGCGCGGCCTGCCCCGGCTCGCCCTGGCCGGCGAGCCGGTCTACGCCGAGGACCTGGTCTTCCACGGACCGGCGCGGCTGCCGGTGCTGACCCGCTGACTCCGCCGCTCCCCTCCACCCGGCTGCACCCGGCTCCACACGGCCGGAGTAACAGCGGTCGCGCCACTCCGCCATCAGGCGTAACAAGGAGAGGGCGGTGGCCTCACTCGCGGTCAGGGCCTCACCATCAAGTCCGCCGGCGTGCCGGCCTTCTCCGACCAGGTGGTCATCGCGCAGGGGTCGCTGCGCGAAGGCTGTCTGATCGCCGCCTACGGCTACCGCGGGCGGGTCGCCGCCGCCGTCAGCGTGAACCGCGCCAAGTGGCTGGAGCACTACCGCTGGAGCACTGTCAGCGCCTGATCGAGACGGCGGCCCCGTCCCCCCCTGGGCCCGGCGCCGCCGACCTGCTCGACGCCGCCGGGCCCGTCTCCTCCGGCGTACCGGACCCGCGGCACCTCTCGCACGGCCCGGCCGTGGCCCTCACCGGCCACCGGCCGGACCGGCACCTGCCCCTGGTGCGGCCGGGCGACCGAGCCCCCGCCCGCCCGACGCCGAGAAGGAGCCCCGACCATGCGGCCGGACACCCTGTTCCAGCGGATCACCGACTACACGCACCGCGCCGACCCCTATCCGCTCTACGCCGAGCTCCGCGAGAACGGCGTCACACGGCAGGAGGACGGCGGCTATCTCGTGGGCACCTACCACGAGATAGCCGCGCTCCTCCACGACCCCCGGATCAGCGCGGACCCGCCCGACCGCACCCACCCCGACCCCGCGGTGCTCAGGAGGGGCAAGCTGCCACCGGCCGTCATCGGTCTCGACGACCCCGGGCACGACCGGCTGCGCCGCATCGCGACGCGGCTCTTCGGCCCGCCGCACGCCCTCGACAGGATCGACGGCCTGCACGACGAGATCACCCGGATCGCCGAGGAACTCATCGGCTCCTTCCGGGGCGCCGACCGGATCGACATCGTCGACGAATTCGCCTGTCCGATCCCGGTCACCCTGATCGGCCGGCTGCTGGGCGTGCCCCACGAGGACATGCCGCGGATCCGCGCGTGGACCGACGCGATCATCACCGGTCTCGACAACACACCCGGGCCCGACGAGGAGAAGCGCCGGCAGGCGGCTGTGGCGGGCCGCGACGCGATGGCGCTGTACCTCGGGGAACTGGCCGGGAGCCGCCGCGGCCACCCGTCGCGGGACCTGCTCTCCGCCCTTGTCGACGACCCCGGCCCGGAAGGCCCGCTCACCGAACAGGAGCTGACGGCCACCGCGACCCTGCTGCTCACCGCCGGGCACGAGACGACCGTCAGCCTCATCACCAACGGCGTCCTCACTCTGCTGCGCCACCCGGAGGCACGGAAACGGCTCCGCGCGGAGCCCGAGCTGATGCCCGGGGCCGTGGAGGAACTGCTGCGCTACGAACCGCCCGTGCACATGCTGCCGCGGCGCACGCTGCTGGCCGACATCGAGGTCGCCGGGGTCACCGTCCCCAAGGGCGCGCCGCTGATCCTCGTGCTCGCCTCGGGCAACCGCGATCCCCGGCGCTTCGACGAACCCGACTGCTTCGATCCGGCGCGCGAGGACAACCAGCACTTCGGCTTCGGCGGCGGCGTCCACCACTGCTTCGGCGCCCCGCTCGCCCGCCTGGAGACACAGATCGCGCTGGGCGCGCTCCTGCCCTACCTCGACGACTTCCGCCCGCTGGAGGACCCGCCCCCGTACCGCCGCAGCCCTGTCGTGCGCGGCCCCCGCCGCCTGCTGGTCTCCCACACCGGCCAGGTGTAGGGCCCTGAAGAGCTGTTCACACGGCTGACCGGTGGCCGGTCGCACGCCCACGCGGCGGAGCCGCGAATCGCCGCCTCCCCGCGCCCCTGCAAGGCGCTGACGAACCGCGGTGGACTTCACCGGGCGCCTGCTCAGAGGTGCGTGGGCGCGAACATCCGCAGGACGGCCGGGAGGACGACCACGGACGGGCCCGGCGCGGCCAGCGC
This sequence comes from Streptomyces sp. NPDC025618, assembly GCF_055558795.1. Lineage (NCBI taxonomy): Bacteria > Bacillati > Actinomycetota > Actinomycetes > Kitasatosporales > Streptomycetaceae > Streptomyces > Streptomyces sp. NPDC025618. The sequence goes on from NZ_JBVHLW010000020.1 coordinate 75,125, forward strand.
CCCGGCCAGGTCGTCCCGGAGCCGGTCGGGTGTGGTGCGCACGGCGGGCACGCCGAAGGACGCGGCGAGGGCGACGAAGTCGGGGCGGGCCAGCTCCGTCGCCGTGGCCTCGCCGAAGGCGTCGGTCATGTACTCCCGCAGGATGCCGTAGCCGCCGTCGTCGACGATCAGCCAGGTGACCGGCAGGCCGTACTGCCGGGCGGTGGCCAGCTCGGCGATCGAGTACATCGCGCCGCCGTCGCCGGAGACGGCCAGCACCGGACGGGCGGGGTCCGCCACCGCGGCTCCCAGGGCGGCGGGGAAGCCGTATCCCAGGCCGCCGGCGCCCTGCGCCGAGTGGAAGGGCGCGGTCCTGGGGTCGAACGCGGACCACGCCCAGTAGCCGAGGATCGTCATGTCCCAGAAGCTCGGGGCGTCGTCGGGCAGCGCCTCGCGCACGGCGGCGAGCACCCGCTGTTCGGTCTTGAGGTCCTGCCCGGCGATCCGGTCGTGGACGCGGTCCAGCAGGGCGCGGGCCTCGTCCGCCGCCGTGCCGCGGGGGCGGCCCGCGACGGCGTCGGCGAGCGCGTCGAGGGCGAGGGCCGCGTCGGCGTGCACGCCCAGGGCCCGGTGGTTGGACTCCAGCTTGCCGAGGTCCGCCTCGATCTGGATCATCCGGCCTCCGGGGCGGAACGTGTGGTAGTTCGAGGAGAGTTCGCCGAGGCCGGAGCCGACGACGAGCAGCACGTCGGCCTGTTCCAGGAAGTCGGTCGTGTGCCGGTCCTCCAGCCACGAGCGCAGCGACAGCGGGTGCTCCCAGGGGAAGGCGCCCTTGCCCCCGAAGGTGCAGGCGACCGGGGCGTCCAGCTTCTCCGCCAGCCTCCGCAGCGCCGCCCGCGCCCCGGCCCGTACGACCCCGCCGCCCGCGAGGATCACCGGCCGCCGGGCCGCGTCGAGGGCCGCGGCCGCTTCCTCGATCAGCTCCGGCCGGGGCGGCAGGGGCCGGGGTGCGGCGTCGAGCGCGCGGACGGGCGGGACGCCGGCGGGGGCGAGCAGGACGTCCTGCGGGATCTCCACCCAGACCGGCCCGGCGGGCGCCGCCAGCGCGGAGCGCCAGGCGCCGGCGAGGGCGGAGGGTATCTGCGAGGCGTGCCGCACGGTGTGCACGCTCTTGACGACGTCGCGGAACGACGCCTGCTGGTCGCGGAGTTCGTGCAGATACCCCTTGCGGCCGCCGCCGAGTCCGGCCGCCGGGACCTGGCTGGAGATGCCGAGCACGGGCGCGGACGCCGCGGCCGACTCCTGGAGGGCGGCGAGGGTCATCAGGGCGCCGGGGCCGGTGGAGACCAGCAGCGGGGTGACGGTGCCGGTCACGCGGGCGTGGGCGTCGGCCGCGAAGCCCGCGTTGTTCTCGACGCGCAGGCCGACATAGCGCAGCGGGGAGCGGCGCAGCGCGTCGAAGAGGCCGAGCGCGTGCTGGCCGGGCAGCCCGAAGACGGTCGTGGCACCGAGCGCCGTGAGCGATTCGAGGACCAGGTCTCCGCCGGTACGGGTGGGGTGCGCGGTGCTCATGGGCGTGCTGCCTTCCGTGCTGCGGTCGTGGTCCTGGCCGGGGGAATTGTGTCAGCGCCCGGGCCGGGCCCGCGCGGCCGGTCTCACAGCTCCGTGCGGGATCTGCTCAGCTGGCCCGCCCCGGAGCGCACGGCCCAGAAGAAGAGGGCCAGCGAGACGGCCGCGACCGTGACGGAGTCGTAGGGCGCGGGCAGCCGGCCCGTTCCCTTGAAGGTGCCGAGCCAGGACAGCGCGGTGAGTACCACCAGATAGACGACCAGCCAGGCGCCCGTGCGCAGTTCCGTCAGGAGCGGGGCGTCGTCGGGGACGGACCGCCGCATCGCCAGGAAGATCAGCAGGCCGGCCAGGACGAGGGGCAGGGCGAGCCGCAGGTCGTGCCAGCCGGACCAGTAGACGAACTCGCTGGACACCACGAAGCTCAGCGGCGCGATCCAGCGCAGGCCGGGCACCCACCCCGCCATGCCGCCGCCTTGCGGGTCGGCCCGGAAGACGGCGGCGGCGACCGCGGAGGCGGCGTAGATCAGGAGGTACATGTCGCCCATGACGCTGACGATGTGCTGCCAGCCCCCGAAGGGCAGCAGGAAGACCACGATCACGGCGAGGTTCAGCAGGAGCGCCCGGTGCGGGATGCCGGAGCGGGGGTCGACGCGCATGAAGGCCCGGGGGATCGTGCGGTTCTTGGCGAGGGCGTAGGTGTGGCGGGCGTCGAGCGCCACCCCCACGTACGCCGAGCCACCGGGTGAGACGACCGCGTCCGCGTAGAGCAGGCTCGACAGCCAGTGCAGGTTGAGGATCAGGGCCAGCTGGCCGAACGGCGACTCGAAGCTGACGCCCTGCCAGCCGTGGCCCAGCAGGTGCTCGGGGACGGTGAAGAGGAAGGCCACCTGAAGGGCGAGATACATCAGGACGGCCAGGCCGATGCCGGTGAGCACGGAGGCGGGGATGGTGCGGCGGGGGTTGCGGGTCTCGCCGGAGAAGTCCAGCGGTGCCTGGAAGCCGTTGACGGAGTAGACGATGCCTCCCCCGGCGAGCGCCGACAGGCAGGCGGCGTAGCCGTACGGGGCGAATCCGCCGTGGTCGGTCAGGCGGCCGGAGTGCCAGCCGGAGGCGAACAGCGCGATCACGGTGATCACCGGCACGATGATCTTGAAGACCGAGACGAGGTTGTTCAGCCGGGCGAACGCCCGGACCGTGAACCAGTTCAGGGCCGTCAGCAGGACGCTCAGTGCCACGGCGATGCCCAGCCCGAAGGGGCTGAGCGAGTGGCCGTGGTAGATGTCCGGCAGATAGTGGTCGGCGTACTGCATGATCGCGCTGATCTCGGCGGCGGTGCCGCCCACGGACAGCAGGACGGACCAGCCGACGAGCGTGCCGACCAGCCGGCCGCTCGCGTAGAGCGGCCAGCGGACCGTGCCGCCGCCCTCCGGCCGCGACGCGCCGAGCTCGATCATCACCAGCGCGACGAGGCCGCACAGCAGGCCCGCGCCGACCCAGGACAGCAGGGCCGCGGGCCCGGCCGTCTGGGCGGCGTACATGGCGGCGAAGAGCCAGCCGGAGCCGACGATGTTGGAGAAGCCGATCGCGGTCAGACCCCAGAACCCCAGGTCCCGGTGCAAGCGGCGTTCCTGGACGAGCACGGGCGGCGCGACGGCCCCGCCCGTCACCTGACGATCCGACACGACGGCCTCCTCGTTTCCCGAATCCGGCTCAGCAGATCAGGATTCTGCCCGGCCCCGCCCGTCCGCGCCGTGACGTACGCGCCGCGCGGGGCCGGGGGGTCAGCCCAGTTCGAGGCTGGTGACGCCGTAGGTGCGGCCGTCGAGGGCCGGGTGGACGGTACCTGTGTACATGCGGATCGTGTGCGAGTCGGCGGTCAGGCCGCGCGAGGCGGCGAGGGCCGTGGCACCGGCGTGCGGTTCGGGGATGTCGATGAAGACCTCCTCGTCGGGGCCGAGTCCGGCCGTCAGGGCGTCGAACAGCGCTTCCGCGCCCTGGGGCGTGTCGGCGAACAGCGGCCCGATCCGGCGGCCGTCCAGCGAGGGCCGGATCACGCCGTAGCCGGTGACCCGCCCGTCGTCCAGATGCGCGTAGGCGGTGTGGCCGGGGGCGGTCAGCCAGCGGTCGAGGAAGGCGCGCCGCTCGGCGGGGAAGCACTGCCGGTCGTAAGCGGCGACGGTGTCGAGGTGGGCCGCGGTGACGGGGGCGACGGCGGCCGCCGGGGGCGTGGCGCCGCCGGGGCGCCCCCGGTGGCGGACGGTGGTGTAGGCGGGGCTGAACCCGGCCCGCGCGTAGGTGGCTTGCTGGGCGGGCACCGCGTCGAGGCCGACCGTACGGGTCCCGGCGTGCGGGAGCGCGGCGCGCCAGGTGGCCAGGCCGTGCCCCTGCCCGCGGTGGTCGGGGTGGACGAGGTAGTAGCCGAGGAAGGCGTAGTCCGGGGAGTAGGTGACGACGGAGACCGCGGAGACGGGACGGCCGTCGAGGCGGCCGATGAAGAAGCCGGCCGGGTCGGTGGGGTGGAAGCAGGCGAGGTCTCCGGTGCCGGGGTTCCAGCCCTCCGCGGCGGCCCATTCCCCGACGAGGCGCCAGTCGTCCAGCGTGGCCGGGGTGACGGTGAAGGCGCCGGGGTCGCCGGTGGCGGGGGCCTCGTCGGCGGTGCGCGGGTGCGGGAGTCGGCCGAGGTGGTTCATGCGGGGTGTTCGTTCCTTCCCGAAGGGGCGGCGGAGTGGTCAGATGAGGTCCATGGCGGCGACTTCGTCGGGCCGTCCGTAGCTGACGGGCCCCTGGAAGCGGCGGCGGGCGCTGGCGAACCACCAGATCGTGGCGATCAGCAGGACGGCGCCGAGCGCGATCGGCGCGTAGTTGAAGGTGGTCGCGGTGAGCGGGGACGCCTGGGGCAGCATGAACAGCACGTTGCTGATGACGATCCAGGTCACGGCGACGCGCGCGACGGGCTTGCCGTAGCGCCCGAGGTTCCAGGGGCCGGGCTGGAAGTCCTCGTCCAGCCGCAGGCGCAGGAAGATGGGCACGCCGTAGGCGAGGAAGAGGCCGACGACGTTGACGCTGACGACGGCGGTGAACGCGGTGTGGGACCACCAGCCGGGCAGCACCAGCACCAGGGGGCAGGCCGCGGCGAGCCACACGGCCTTGACGGGGGTGCGGGTGCGCGCGGAGACCGAGTGCCACCAGCGGGAGCCGGGCATCGCCCCGTCGCGCGAGAAGGCGAAGATCTGGCGGGTGTTGCTGGTCATGTTGGCGAGCCCGCAGAAGAGCATGGCGCCGATCACGATCAGCAGGAGCAGCCGGGCGGTGCCCATGCCGAGCGCGTCCACGAGGATCTGCACCGGCGGCGCGGCCGCGCTCGCCTCCTGGTCGTAGTCGCGGATCGCGTAGACCAGGGCCAGCATGAGGATCAGGCCGGTGAGCGCGGAGCAGGCGATGGCGCGCATGATGCCGCGGGGGGCGTTGACGGTGGCTTTGACGGTCTCCTCGGACATATGGAAGCTGCCGTCGAATCCGGTGAAGGTCCAGCTGGTGACGAGCAGGCCGAGCATTCCGCCGTAGATCGCGCTGTCGAAGCCGGTGTTGTTGACGAAATGGGTGGCGTAGGAGGCCGGTTGGTGCTGGCCGGGGACCACCGTGAGGGTGACGACGATCACGACCATGCCAATGAGCAGCCACCATACGGAGATGCGGTTGACGACGGCGACGAGCTGGACGGTGTAGGTGTTGGCGAGCGCCTGGAGCAGCAGGATGAGGGCGGTGATGGCGACGGTGTGCCGGGGGTCGGGGTCGTAGGAGGGCCACTGCATGGCGATGAATGCCTGGATGAAGGTGGCCGCCGCGTAGTTGGTGGCGGCCGTGCCGCCCACCTGACCCACGAAATTGAGCCAGCCCGTGTACCAGGACCAGGCGCCGCGGTGCCGCTTGGCGAGTTTGCCCGCGGAGAAATAGAGGGCGCCGCTGGTCGGGTAGGCGGAGGCGATTTCTCCCATGGCGGCGCCGACGAAGAGCACCATGACGGATACGCCGATCCAGCCGAACACGAGAATCCGCGGGCCGCCGGCCGTCATTCCGAACCCGAAGGAAGAGAAGATTCCGGAAATGATGTTGATGATGGTGAAGGATATCGCGAAATTGTCGAAGGCCCGGAACCGGCGGGTCAGTTTCCGGGGGTAGCCCATGGCGTGCAGCGTCGCGTCGTCGTCCAGGGCGAGGGGCGCCGCTTGGCGGCGGGCTCTCATACGGACGAGGAATGCGGTATCGAGCACAGCCACAGCCTTTCTGATGGGGGGACAGCAGGACGCCCCCGGGGGTTCCCGGAGGCGCACCGGACGGTTCGGCAGAGCCCGCCGGGCGGTCAGGCGGCGGGGACGGGGAGTCCGCAGAGCCGCCTGACGCGGGTCAGTTGTTCCTCGGGGTCACCGAACGCGCTCCAGGGCATCCGGGAAGCGTACGGGCCCATCGCCGTGAGCACGGCACCGGCCTCGGTCTCCCGGTGCGACATGAACAGCGCGTGCGCGAGATAGGCGAGGTCCAGCACGGGGGTGAAGCGATAGCCGGCCACGTGCGGGAACCAGTTCTCGTAGACCCCCATGGCCGTTGTCCGCCACTGGTGTTGTTCCCATGTGCGGTGGCCCAGCGGGGCGGCCGGGTCGTAGTCCGCGACCAGGGTCACCAGCGGGAGCAGGCGCAACGGCGAGGAGGCCGGTGCCCGTTGGGCGAGGAACGCGGCCACGTCCCAGGCCGCGTTCCTCGAACCGCCGTGCCTGCTGAAGAAAAAGGCGAGGAAGCGGTGGTGCGCCTCGCGGTGCCAGGGATCGAGGCGAAGAATGCGGGCGAGCAGCGACCAGGGGCCCGGCGGCGCGGTGAGCAGGCCGCGCGGGGCGGGGTCGCGGGGCCGGTGATAGCGGGCCAGGGTCAGTTTCGCGACGAGGGGCGTGGGATCCGCCGGTGACATCTCCGCGGCGCGTTCGCAGGCCGTCAGCGCGATACGCCCGAGGGCGACGGCCCGCCGGTCGCCCTCGTCGGCCGCGCGCAATGCCCGCAGCACCGCGACGCGCGCCCAGAGCAACGCGGCTTCCGCGCCCGGCTCTTCCGCCAGCCAGCGCTCCGCGAGATCGGAATCCGCCGCCTCCGAAGCGAGGACCGACGAACGGTGGGCCCGCAATCCGAAATCCTCCCGCGCCTCTTCCAGGACGTCTTGTGCGCTCAGGTATCGCCCTGCCCGTACGTCGACGCAGGCGTGCGCCAGTCGATGGTCCTCCGCCGCCGGATGCCAGACGTACTGCCCCTCGAATAACCCAGCGGTCATGCTCTCCTGCCGATCCTGCCGACGACACCGCCCATGCCGAACTCAGCCCGTGCTCTCCCCCGGCTCCCTCGGCAGCACGCCACACCCTACTCAGCATCAAGTCGAAACGGAACGGGTCATCCGTATTACCTGGTTCAGCGGCATTTTCCAGGCTCTTCGGAGTTGTGCGCGCTCTTCCTTTCCGGGATATCGACCAGCTCCTTGGCATATGCCACTCGAATGCGAGCGGGCGCCCGGCGGGGGTGCGCGCCGTCGGCGGACCCGGCCCGCCGATCTGACGGCACATCACCCGATTCCGCCTTTTATGCGGGTGAGTGATGGGTATTCATCAGAAACATCCCGCCGTCCGCAGCTCTCTTGCCGCATCCGGGGGCCCTGCCATGACCTCGTCCGTCCGGACCACCGCCGTTCCGCTCCGTCCCGTCCCCGGCCCGCGCCGGCTGCCGCTGCTGGGCAACCTCCCCGCCTTCGGCCGCGACCCGCTGGGCTTCCTGGTCCGGCTGCGCGACGAGTTCGGCGACGCGGTGACCTGGTCACTCGGCCCGCGGCGCAGCCTGTTCCTCTTCCACCCCCAGCACATCGCCGAGCTCCTGGGCGCCGTGGAGCACAGCTTCGACATCCTCGACACCGGCTGGGCCTTCAAGCAGGTCACCGGCCAGAGCGTCATCCTCAGCCGGGGCGCCGACTGGCGCCGCAAGCGCTCCCTCGTCCAGCCGACCGTCCGCCCGCGGCAGGTCCGCGCCTACGCCGCGACCATGACCGAGTGCGCGCGGGAGGCGGCCGACCGCTGGCAGGACGGCGAACGGATCGACGTGCACCGGGAGATGGTGCTGATCACCCAGCGGGTCGTGGTGCGGACGCTGTTCGGAGGCGACCTCGGCGACCGGACGCGCGCGCTCGGCGACGCGATGGAGGTGGCGCAGCGGGAGATCGGCGCCGAGCTGCGCGGCGTCAACCTCTTCCTGCCCGCCTGGGTGCGCACCCCCTCCAGGCGGCGGGTGCTCGGCGCCGTCGCGGTCGTCGACGCCGAGGTCGGCCGGCTGATCCGCGAACGCGCGGAGGCCGGCGGGGAGCCGGGCGACGACCTCCTGGGCAGGCTGCTCGCCGCCCGCGACACACAGGGGCTCCCGCTGTCGGCCAAGGAGGTGCGGGACGAGGCGGTGACCCTGTGGGCCGCGGGCCACGAGACGACCTCCACCCTGCTGACGTGGATCTGGTATCTGCTGGGCACGGCGCCGCAGGCCCGCGCCCGTCTCGACGAGGAACTCGGCCGCGTCCTCGGCGGACGCCCGCCCGCCATCGACGACTACGAACACCTGCCCTGGGCCCAGCAGATCGTCAAGGAGGCCCTGCGGGTCCGCCCCCCGGTATGGCTGATCCCCGCCGTGGCCAGGGAGGGCGCCACGCTCGGCGGCACGCGCGTGGCGGCCGGCACGATCGTGTGGTGCAGCCAGTGGACGACCCACCGCGACGCCCGCTGGTTCCCCGACCCGACGGCCTTCCGCCCGGAACGCTGGAGCCCCGACGCGCCCGACGCGGTACCGGACCACGCGTGGTTCCCCTTCGGCGGCGGCCAGCGCACGTGCCTGGGCGCCCGGTTCGCCCTGGTGGAGGCGGTCATGGTGCTGGCCACACTGGCGCAGCGGTGCGCGGTGGAGGTGGAGCCGGGGGAACCGGAGATCCTGCCGGGCCTGCTGCTCCAGCCGGCGGGGGAGCTACGGGCTACGGTCCGGCGGCGGGAGTGCTGAGCGGTCGGGGGTGACGGCACGTGGGCGTGCGTGATCCGCCGCCGGAGCGGGATGCCCGCACTCCGGCGCCGGTAGGGTGGAACCGACCGGGAGGGGCTTACGGTGAGCCAGTACTTCAACGTGGGTGACGAGACGCTCTGGAACCCCTCCAACGGCGCTTCCCGCATGTTCCTGCGCCAGGTCGCGCTCTTCGAGGCCGAATTGGGGATCCCCTCCGGCATCGGCCCGATGGACGCCGACGAGGCCGAAGTCGACCCGGCGGTCTTCGCGCACTTCGCCAATACGCTGCTGGTCTGACACCGGGCCGCACAACACGCCGTCGTACTCGCGCTCTCCGAAGGTTTCGTCGCCACGGTGCTGGCGTTGGCTGACCGCGCGGGGGTCGAGGTGCTCTGGTCACGACACGGCTCCGAACCGAACCGGCCGCTGACGGACGTCCAGGCAGGCCCGGCCTCACCGGCCGCTGTGGACATCGAGGCGCGGACGGACGCCCTCCGGGCGAAGTCCCGGGAATTGGACGGCTTCATGGCCCGCTGAACAGTGAGGCCGGGCCGATCACCCGCGCTCCCCCTCACTTTTCGGCCGGCACACCCGACACCGGGCTGCACGGCCTCAACGCTGGAATCAGCGGGCGTGACCAAGAAGCCGGTCGTCCGCAGAGTGAGGCACCCGGTCAGTTCCTGTGGCCCCCGCGCCTGCGGGGAGATGGGGCTGACGTCGGTGCTCGACGGCCTGGCCGCCCTCGTGGAGGGCGGGCACGGCTGACGGCCGCGGCAAGTTGACTACTCGCGTACAGGCACCGTGTTCGCCACCGCGGTCACGTGCAGTTCGCCGTTGTCGACGAGGTCGCCCAGCTCGATGGTGTGGTACGTCCTGGCCGCCGGCGGGGTCACCCGCAGGTAGGCCGCCTGGCGCGCGGCGGAGCCGGAGTGGGTCCAGGCGACGACGGCCTGGGCCGTGCCTCCGGGCTTGACGCGTACGACCTTGTTGCCCGGGTCGTCGGCGTACCACGTGCTGCCCCGGACCGCGTGCGAGGACAGCTCCTTATGCTGAGCGTTCTCCAGCCCCAGGCCCGGATATCCACGCAGGGCGCACTCCCGCGCGCCGGTGTTCCTGAACTCCAGCGTCCCGCCCGCGTGGCTCATCCCGCCGCCGAGGCGGTCGTGGAACGACACGCTCAGATCCGAGGCCGCGCAGGTCGCGAGCCCGGCCGAGTCCTCCGCCGAGGCCCCCTGGGCAACGGCTCCGCCCGTGAGCCCGACGCTCAACACGACGGCGGCGGCCCCGGAGAGGGCGAGTTTCGCGTTCATGCGGGGTATCACTTTGCGCTCCTTCGTACGGTGCGATGCGACCTGATCAAGGTCATGATCCCGCCTACCCCTAGGGCGTGCGTTCGAACACAAGGGGGTCGACAACCGGCCACTTCCGGGGGCAGGGAACGCCCGCCGAGGAGGGCCGCCTGACGACCGACCTCCTCGGCCGACTCCCCCGGTCCCACCACCCCGGCAGAGCCCGCCTCCCCGCGAGCCCTGCCGGGGCCTCGGATCAGTCCCGCGCGGCCAGTGAGCCGAGGCCCTTGGGGAGGGGCATCGTGTGGATGACGGCGAGTCGCTGGGTCGGCCGGGTGAGGGCGACGTAGAGGTCGCTGACGCCGAACTCCGCCGGTTCCGCCACGATCACCGTGTCGAATTCCAGGCCCTTGGCCTGCCGGGGGTCGAGCAGGACGACCGGGCTGGTCAGGTCCGGGGCGGGGCCGGTGGAGGCGGTCGGGAGGGCGGCGGACAGCGCGGCGTGGTGGGCGCGCGGGGCGATCACCGCGAGGCGGGCCTCGTCGTGGGTCTCCCGGGCGACGGCGTCGGCGACCGCGCGGGGCAGGTCCGAGGTCCGGTGCGCCCAGGGCCGGACACCCGTGGAGCGGACCGAGCGCGGTGGCGCGAAGGAGGGGTCCGCGGACCGGATCACCCCGGCCGCGACCTCCATGATCTCGGCGGGGGTGCGGTAGTTGACGCCGAGCCTGACGTGCTCCCAGCGGTCACCGACGTACGGCGTGAGGATCTTCTCCCACGCCCCGCAGCCGCCCGGTTCCGCGGTCTGCGCCGGGTCGCCGACCAGGGTCATCGAGCGGGTCGGGCAGCGGCGCATCAGCAGCCGCCACATCATCGCGGACAGCTCCTGCGCCTCGTCGACGATGATGTGGCCGAACGCCCAGGTGCGGTCGGCGGCGGCGCGCTCGGCGGCGCTGCGGTGGTCGGCCTCCTCGTGCCGGTCGGCGAGGCGTTCGGCGTCGACCAGGTCGTGGGCGGCGAGCACCTCCGAGTCCTCGTCGACGCGGTCCTCGAACTCCTGGGTGCGGGAGCCGTAGGAGAGGTCGAGCACGCCCTGCGCGTACGCGATGCGCTCCTGGCGCTCGGCCTCGGCGGCGGCGCGGGCGGCCGAGTCGTCCTCGCCGAGGAGCTCGGCGGCCTCGTCCAGGAGCGGGACGTCCGCGGGGGTCCAGGGCCCTCCCGCGCGGCGGATCGCGGCCGCGTCGTCGTCCGCGAGGTGGACGGGGTCGGCGAGGAAGTCGGCGACCAGCTCCCGCGGCGTGAGGAGTGGCCACAACTCGTCTATCGCGGAGTGCACTTCGGCACTGGCCGCGATCGCCTTGCCGAGCTGGGCGATGTCGTCGGGGCCGAGGAAGTTCGGCCCGCCGTACGGGTCCGCGCCGATGCGGTCGGCCAGCTGGGCGGTCAGCGCGTCGATGACACGGAAGGCGAAGTACGGGCGGGCGAGGTTGTGCGGCAGGTTGGTGGCGCGCGCCTGGCGCCGGGCCTCCTCCGCGATGGCCGCGTCCAGCAGCAGCTCGCCGTCCTCGTGGTCGATGACCCGCACGGGGTCGGGCAGGGTCTGCCGGTCGCGTACGTAGCGGGCCAGGGCGTCGGCCATCGTGGCGGCGCCCTTGACCTCGGCGGCGCGGGCGGTGTCGGTGCCGGTCGCGGTCACGCCCGGGAAGAGCTCGCCGGGCGTGGCGAGCAGGACGCCGGTCTCGCCGAGCGAGGGCAGCACCTCGCCGATGTAGCCGAGGAAGGCGGGATTGGGCCCGACGATCAGGACCGCGCGGCGGGCCAGCTGTTCGCGGTGCGCGTAGAGCAGGAAGGCGGCGCGGTGCAGCGCCACCACGGTCTTCCCGGTGCCCGGCCCGCCCTCGACGACGAGGACGCCGTGGTGCGGCGCGCGGATGATCCGGTCCTGTTCGGCCTGGATGGTCCGCACGATGTCGTGCATGCGGCCGGTGCGCGCCGCGTCGAGCGCGGCGAGCAGCACGGCGTCCGCGTCGGCGCCCTCGTGGCCGGTGCGTTCGCCGTCGGTGAGGTCCAGGATCTCGTCGTGCAGAGCGGTGACCCGGCGGCCCTCGGTGGTGATGTGCCGCCTGCGCCGCAGCCCCATCGGGGTATGGCCGGTGGCGAGGTAGAAGGGGCGCGCGACCTCGGCCCGCCAGTCGACGACCAGCGGGGTGCGGTCGGCGTCGTCGCGGCGCATGCCGATCCGGCCGATGTGGTGGTCGCGGCCGTCGCGGAAGGCGAGCCGGCCGAAGCAGAGGCCGTTCTCGCCGGAGTTGAAGGCGGCGAGCAGGCCGGACTGTTCGGCGACGAGCACGTCCCGCTCCAGGCGCGCCTGGAAGGTGTTCCCGCCGGGCGCCATGGCCGCCTTCACCGCGGCCTCGGCCTCGGTACGCAGTTCGGCGAGGCGTCCGTGAAGCAGATCGATGAATTCCTGCTCGCGACGCATTTCCTCGTTTGACAATTCGACTCCCGCCCGGATACGATGCATTCATAAAGCTTCTCCGCAACCCCGGTCACTCGGTTGCGGAATTTTCTAATATACGCAGAGAAATACCCCGGCCGTCAATACGGTCCGGGGTATTTCCTTTTTTCCGGGGTGCGGGACGGGGCGGCGGGCAGGCCGGGTCAGCGGGCGAGACGGCCCAGCAGCGAGGCCGCCGCGGCGATGCCGAGGAGGGCGGCGAGGGCGAGGACGCCGAAGTCGGCGGCGAGATGGGCCGGGGTGCCGATGAGCAGCCCGCGCAGGGCGTCCACTTCATAGCTCAGCGGGTTGACCGCGCTGACGGCCTTGAGCCAGCCCGGCATCACCGAGACCGGATAGAGCGCGTTGGAGCCGAAGAACAGCGGCATGGTGATGGCCTGGCCGATGCCCATCAGGCGGTCGCGGGTGAGGACGATCCCGGCGATCGACATGGACAGGCAGGAGAAGAAGGCCGAGCCGAGCAGCACCACCACGACGACGCCCAGCAGCTTCAGCGGATTCCCGGTGAGGGCGACGCCCAGCACCGCCGCGAGCACGATGACGACCACGGCCTGGATCAGCGCCTTGAGGCCGGCGGCGAACGCCTTGCCGGTGACCAGGGCGGTCCGGGGCGTGGGGGTCACCAGCAGCTTGGTCAGGACGCCGGAGTCCCGCTCCCAGATGATCATGATGCCGTAGAAGATGGCGATGAACATCGCCGACTGCGCGATGATCCCGGGGGCGAGGAAGTCGAGATAGGGGACGTTCCCGGTGGGCATGGCCCGGATCCGGGTGAAGGTCTCGCCGAAGATCAGCAGCCAGAGGGCGGGCTGGACGGCGCGGGTGTAGAGCTCCGTGCGGTCGTGGCGCAGCTTCTGCAGTTCCACCGCGCACATGGCCCAGGTGCGGGCCGGTATCACCCGCCAGCCGCCGCGCGCCCGGGGCGGCGACAGCAGCAGGGCGAAGGGGGCTTCCGGCGGGACGGCGTCAGCCGACGCGGGAGGCGGTGCTGCGGGTACGGCGGACATCGCGGAACTCCCCTCGCTGCTCGTCGGCGCCGGGTTCGTCCAGACCGCTTCCGGCGAAGTGCCGGAAGACGTCCTCCAGGGTCGGCGGCGACGGCTCCTGCCCGTCCGCCTCCCTGCGGTCGGCGACCAGCGCGCTCTTGAGCTCCTCGGGGGTGCCGAGCGCCCGGATCCGCCCCCGGTGCATCAGGGCCACGCGGTCGCAGCGCCGGTCGGCCTCCTCCATGGAGTGGGTGGTGACCAGCACCGTCATCCCGGTGGCCGCGCGTATACGGTTGATGCGGTCCCACACGCCGTCCCGGGCGATCGGGTCCAGGCCGACGGTCGGCTCGTCCAGGATCATCAGCCGTGGCGCGCTGACCAGCGCCTGGGCCAGCTCCAGCCGGCGCACCATGCCGCCCGAATAGGTGGCCACCAGGCGCCCGGCGACATCGGCGAGGCCGACCGCCTCCAGGGCCTGGGCGACGCGGGCGGGCCGCTCCCGGCGGGGTGAGTCGAAGACCCGGGCGAAGAGGGCGACGTTCTCCCGGCCCGTCAGCGCGCCGTCGGCGGACAGCTGCTGGGGGACGTAGCCGAGCAGGCGCCGTACGGCCATCTTCTGGCGGGCGGCGTCGCGCCCGAAGACCTCGACGACGCCGGGCGGTACGGGGAGCAGGGTGGTGATCACCCGCATGGTGGTGGTCTTGCCCGCGCCGTTGGGCCCGAGGAGGCCGAAGACCTCGCCGGGGTCGACCGAGAGGTCCAGCCCGTCGACGGCGTCGACGTGTCCGAAGGCGTAGTGGAGCCGGGTGCAGCGGACGGCGGGTGCGGTCATCATGCCTCCCCTGTGTCACGGAGCGACCGGGCGAGCCTGCGCAGGGCGGGCAGCGCCGCGGCCAGGGCGGCCTGGTCCTCGGCCGGGAGGGTCCGCACCCGCGCGTGGAAGAGCGCGCCCCGCCGTGCGTCCCAGGCCCGCAGCCGCTCCTGGCAGGCCGGGGTCGGGAACAGCATGGCGACGCGGCCGTCGCGCGGATCGGCCTCGCGGCGCAACAACCCGGCTTTGACCAGCTGGTTGACGAGGGTGCTCACGGAATTGGCCGCCAGATAGAGCTCCTTGGCGGCGGCGGAGACCCCTATGCCGGGGCGTTCGCTGACGACCCGCAGGAGTTCGGCCTGGGCACCGCGCAGACGTGGCTTCGCCAGCCCGGCCCACAGCCTGCGCCGGACCAGTCGCTGGATACCCGTCAGCACCCCGGCGAGTTCGTCGGAGAGGCCGTCTGCGCTCACCCGTCCAGCGTACCTCTGTATGAGAGGTATAGAAGGGGTTCGCGGCGGATGTCCGCGGCCGTCGTACGTACGGTGCTGTCAGCGCCTGCGGCGGCCCGCGTAGAGCATGCTCGCGGCGGTGACCGCGAACAGCCCGGCGGAGACCTCCAGTCCGACAGCGCCGGGGGTGCGGTCGCCGGGGGCGATGAGGTAGGGAGCGAGGAGTCCGGCCGGGTCGCGGAGCAGGGTCACCCGCTGACCGTCCTTGAACCGGCCCGTGCAGTTCTGCTGCTCGGACAGGTGGTGGACGCCGCCGGAGGTGTCGATCACCGTGCAGGTGTCCAGCTCGGTGCCCTTGCCGTTCTTGTGCGTCGCCGTCCCGGCGACCATGGCGTCGACGGGGTCACCCAGCTTCTTCGCGTAGAGCTCGTAGAGCGCGGGGCCGCCGAAGAACAGCAGCACACCGGCCGCGAAGCAGGCGAGGGTCGCGGCGCCGGGCCGTCGCCATGCGCTGCCCGCGACGAACCCGGCCGCGCCGACGGCGACGAAGCCGAGCGGGATGGCGAGCCACATGCCGTACGGATACTGGGCGCAGCAGCCGGCCAGCGTGGCCAGTACGGGGATGAGCACGGTCCATGTGAGGGTGTCGCGCCACGTGTGCCGTTTGCCGGGCAGCGTCGGCGGCATGGCGCTCACGTCGTACGGCGTGAGTTCGCGCGTGTTCAATTCTTCCCCCGTGCCTGGCCGAGCATGATCTTCACAAACGTATCCGACGCGGCGACCGGCCCTGGGCGGGGCCGGGGGCCGAGGAAAGGCCGGGAGATACGGTGAGCGCCCGGAGATCCGCCGGACGCCGGCCCCCTCCCGTACGGACCACGAGGTACTCACTCCCATGCTGAGCCTGCACCACGACGCGCGGTCGCCCGTCCACGCCCTGCCCGCCGGGGTGAAGCTGCTGGTGCTGTTCGCGGTGGGCACGGCGCTCTTCTTCGTCAGGTCGACGGCCGTGCTCGGTGCGGCCGTGGCGGGGGTCGTGCTCTGTTACGCGCTGGCCCGCGTCCCCTGGCGGACGGCGGGCCGGCAGCTGCTGGCGGTGCTGCCCTTCGCCGTCTCGATCGTGGCCGTGCAGTGGCTGCTCACCGGCTGGGAGACCGCCGTGCTGGTGGGGCAGCGCATCGTGGTGCTGGTGATGCTGGCCAATCTGGTCACGCTGACCACCAGGACGTCCGCGATGGTCGCGGCGATCGAGGCGGCGCTCCGGCCGCTGCGGCCGCTCGGGATCAGGCCGGAGCGGGTCGGTCTGGTGGTGGCCATGACGATCCGGTTCATCCCGGTGATCAAGGAGCAGGCCGACCAGGTGCGGGCCGCGCAGCGGGCGCGCGGGGTGGAGCGGAGCACCACGTTCCTGGCTCCGCTGCTGGTCAAGACGTTGCGGCTGGCGGACGGGCTGGGCGAGGCGCTCGACGCCAGGGGCGTCGACGGCCCCCTGCGGCCGGAGGAGACCCGCCCTCTATGATGACCGGCTGGAGCGAGAGGCGCTCCGGGGCCGGGGGTCGGGGTTGCGTACGAAGGACATGGCGCAGATCGCGCTGTTTGCCGCGATCATGGTGGTGCTGGGCTTCTTCCCGCTGATCGAGCTGCCGCTCGTCCCGGCGCCGTTCACGTCCCAGACGCTCGGCGTGATCCTCGCGGGTTCGATCCTCGGCGCGCGCCGGGGCGGGCTCGCGATCCTGCTGTTCGTGGTGCTCGTGGTGATCGGCCTGCCGGTGCTGCCGGGCGGCCGCGGTGGCCTCGGCGTCATCCTCGGGCCGACGGGCGGCTTCATCCTGGCCTACCCGCTCGGGGCGTACGTCACGGGGCTGCTGACGGAGCGGCTGTGGAAGCGCTACAACCAGTGGACCGCCATGCTGTGCAACCTCGTCGGCGGGGCGCTCGTGCTCTACGCCGTCGGCATCCCGTGGATGGCCGTCGCCGCCCACCTGCCGCTGGGGAAGGCGGTCACCGGCTCGGTGGTGTTCCTCCCCGGCGACCTGGTCAAGGTGGTGATCGGCTCGCTCGCGGCGGTGACCGTGCGCAGGGCCTACCCGATGATCACGCCCGGTACGCCGCGCGCCGCCGGGGACGAGCGCGCGTGATCGAGATCGAGGGTGTGAGCCAGTGGTTCGGCGAGCGGCAGGTGCTGCGGGACGTCGACCTGACGCTCCGTGAGGACCGGATCGGCGTCATCGGGTCGAACGGCTCGGGCAAAAGCACGTTCGTCCGGCTGCTCAACGGCCTGCTGGTGCCCTCCAAGGGCCGGGTCAGCGTGGACGGGCTGGACACGGGCCGCAAGGGCAGGCAGGTCCGGCGCGAGGTCGGCTTCGTCTTCCAGGACCCGGACATCCAGATCGTGATGCCCACGGTCGCCGAGGACCTCGCGTTCGGGCTGAAGCGCCACGGCCTGAGCAAGGCGGAGACCGGCCGCCGGGTGGACGAGGCGCTGGCGCGGTACGGGCTGAGCGAGTTCCGTGACCACCCGGCGCATCTGCTCAGCGGTGGCCAGAAGCAGCTGCTGGCGATCGCCGCGGTGCTGATCACGGGCCCGCGGTACGTGGTCTTCGACGAGCCGACGACGCTGCTGGACCTGCGGAACAAGCGCCGGATCGGCAAGCTCGTCCGGGAGCTGGAGCAGAAGGCCGTGGTGGTCTCGCACGACCTGGAGCTGCTGGCGGGGTTCGAGCGGGTGATCGTCTTCGACGGTGGCCGGGTGGTCGCGGACGGCCCGGCCGAGGAGAGCATCGCGGCGTACGTCGCGATGCATCCGCCGCTGTAGCCGGCCGCCGCTCGCGCGGGCGGCCACGGCGGCGGTCGTCAGCCGCCGAGCTTCTTGGGTGACGGGAGCGGCATCGGGTCGCCCGACTTCGTGAAGGTGTCCTTCTTGCCCTCCGCCCAGGAGACGACGAGGGTCTTGCCGTCCGAGCGTTCCACGGTGCCCGCGGTGCGTGCGGTGTCGCCGTCCGCGCACTTCAGCGTGAGCTTCGCCGCCCGGTCCTGCTCGGCGACCGTGCCGGTACAGGCGCGCTTGCCGTCGTTGGCGTAGACGACGGCCTTGCCCTGGGCGATGGTCATGCCGATCATGCCGTCGTCGGAGCGGGCTCCGTAGACCCCGTCGTAGCGCCCGGCCGCGCCGGTGGCCGGGGAGTCGCCCCGGGCCTGGGACGGCGTGCTCGCGGACGGCTTGTCGGCGGACTTCTCGCCGCCGCTGCCACAGCCGGTCGTCAGCACAGTGGCGACCAGCGCCACCCCCGTGTACCGCGCTGCTCTGCGCACGTGGCGTCCCTCCCTCGTGGGCCCCGGGCGGGCCTGATCCACAAGCTAACAGCAGTGCGCGGTGGCGGCCGCGAGATTTTCCCCACCCTGCCCGTACCCGGTGTGCGGCACCGGCCGCCGGTCCTCAGAGGCCGGGCGCCCCTGGGGCGAGGAGGTCGGTGAGCGTGCGGACGAGCGGGCCCAGACGCCCGCGTTCGGGGTAGTGGGCCGGGACTCCGGCCGTGCGCAGCGGCTCGGCGCAGAGCTCGCCGACGCAGACGACGGCGACGTCGGAGCGCAGCGCGGTGAGCACGTCCTCCCGGCGGCCCGCGGCGGCCGCGGCCTCCAGGAAGCCGACGGCGGCCGGTGCGCTGGTGAAGGTCAGGGCGTGGACGTCGCGGCGGGCCGTCGCGTCCACGAGCCGGCGCACGGCCTCCGGGTCCGCCGGCGGTCCCCAGCGGTAGACCCGCACTTCGATGACCTCGGCGCCCCGTTCCCGCAGGGCGGCGGTGAAGCCCCGCATGGGCGCGCCGTGTTCCTGGACCGCGATCCGGCGGCCGCGGAGGTCGTGGGAGAGCAGCCAGGTCAGGAGCTCGCGGCCGGCCTCGGTGGGCGGGGAGAACACCTCGGCGAGCCCGCTGGCCCGGATCGCCCCGACGGCCTTGGGCCCGCGGGCGGCCACCGAGGCCGGCCGGCAGGCGCGGAGGAGTGCCGGGCCGAGGCCCCAGCCTTCGGCGGCGCTCATCCAGCCGCGCCAGCCCATGCCGGTGGTGACGACGACGTGGTCCAGGGGTGCGGCGAGGCAGCGTTCGGTGGCGTCGCGCAGGGCGGTGTCGTCGCCCAGGGGCACGACGCTCAGGGTGGGGGCTTCGATGACGCGGGCGCCGCGGCGGCGCAGCAGGGCGGTGAGTTCCTCGCGGCGGCGTGCCGCTGTCACGCCGATGGTGAAGCCGGTGAGTGGCCTTGTGGCGGTGGTGTCGGTGGTACCCATCAACGGAGCTTCTCCCCGGGGTGTTTCAGGGAGGTTGCGTTCCGGTCAGCCCGAGGGGCCGGGTTGCCGTCCCCGGTAACGGCTTCGTGCCATCGGCGCAACACCGGCGACGTGGGGGCGTAATGGGTGAAGACCACCATTCATGTCATGGTGAGCACAGAAACCCACTGTCCGTACTGCGCGTTGCAGTGCGGCATGGGATTGCGTCCGGCGGCCACCGCGGGCACGCCCGGCGCGCCCGCGGTGGAGGTCGTGGAGCGCCCCGGTTTTCCCGTCAACCGCGGGGCGCTGTGCGGCAAGGGGCGCGGCGCCGCGGCCGTGCTGGCGGGTGCCGCGCGGCTGTCGGCCCCGCTGGCCCGGGACCCGCGGACGGGCGCGCTGCGCGAGGTGTCGTGGGAGCGGGCCCTGGATCTGGTGGCGGGCGGCCTCGGCGGCGCCGCGGAGCGTCATGGCCGGGCGGCGGTGGGGGTGTTCGGCGGGGGCGGGCTGACCAACGAGAAGGCGTATCTGCTGGGGAAGTTCGCGCGGGTGGTGCTGCGCACCCCGCACATCGACTACAACGGCCGGTTCTGCATGTCGTCGGCCGCGACCGCCAACCGCGCGGCCTTCGGTGTGGACCGCGGTCTGCCGTTCCCGCTGGAGGACATCGCCACGGCGGACTGCGTCGTCCTGGCGGGCGGGAACCCGGCGGAGACGATGCCGCCGGCGTTGCGCTACTTCACGAGGATGCGGGAGAACGGCGGCCGGCTGGTCGTCGTCGACCCCCGCCGTACGCGGACGGCCGAGCAGGCCGATCTGCATCTGGCCCCGGCGCCCGGCACCGATCTGGCGCTGGCGGCGGGGCTGTTGCACGTGGTCATAGCCGACGGGCTGCTGGACCGGGAGTTCATCGCGGACCGCACGACGGGGTTCGCGGAGGCGCGGGCGGCGGCGATGGCGCACTGGCCCGAGCGGGTGGAGGAGCTCACGGGGGTGCCGGTGCCCCTCCTGAGGGAGGCGGCCCATCTCTTCGCGCGGGCCCGGTCGGGCATGGTGCTCACGGCCCGGGGCACGGAGCAGCACAGCAAGGGGACGGATACCGTCCGGGCGTGGATCAACCTCTGCCTGGCCACGGGCAAGGCCGGGCGGCCGGGCAGCGGGTACGGCTGCCTGACGGGTCAGGGGAACGGGCAGGGCGGCCGTGAACACGGGCAGAAGTCCGACCAGTTGCCCGGCTACCGCTCCCTGACGGATCCCCTCGCCCGCGCCCACGTGGCCGGCGTGTGGGGCGTGGACCCCGCCGAGCTGCCCGGCCCGGGGCTGTCCGGCTACGAGCTGCTGGACCGGGCGGGCACGGCGGGCGGAGTGCGGGCGCTGCTGGTCATGGGCTCGAATCCGGTGGTGTCGGCCCCGCACGCCTCTCATGTCACCGACCGGCTGCGGTCGTTGGACTTCCTCGTCGTCAGCGATGTCGTGCTGTCGGAGACCGCGGAACTGGCGGACGTCGTCCTGCCGTCTGCGCAGTGGGCGGAGGAGACGGGCACATTGACCAATCTGGAGGGCCGGGTGATCCTGCGCCGGGCCGCCGTCGCGCCTCCCGAGGGGGTACGCAGTGATCTGTACGTCCTCAAGGAGCTGGCCGGCCGGCTGGGCACCGGCAAGGGTTTCCCCGACGACGCGGAGGAGGTCTTCGAGGAGCTGCGGCGGGCCTCGGCGGGCGGTGCCGCCGACTACGCCGGTATCAGCTACGCCCGGATAGGCGCCGAGGACGGGGTGTTCTGGCCGTGTCCCGACGAGGCGCACCCGGGCACGCCGCGGCTGTTCCTCGACCGCTTCGCGACCCCGGACGGCCGGGCGCGGTTCGCCGCGGTCGGCCACCGCCCGCCCGCCGAGGAGACCGACGCCCGCTTCCCGCTGTACCTCACGACCGGCCGGGTGGGGTCGCAGTACCAGAGCGGGGCGCAGACCCGGCGGGTCCCCGCGCTGAACGCGGCCGCGCCCGGCCCGTTCGTCGAGCTCCACCCGCGGGTCGCGGAGCGGCTCGGCGTCGGCGAGGGGCAGTTGCTGACGGTGACGAGCCGCCGGGGCCGGGCCACCGCGCCCGCGAGGATCACCGACGGCGTCCGGCCCGACACCGTCTTCATGCCCTTCCACTGGGCCGGCCGGGGCAGGGCCAACACGCTCACCAACCCCGCGCTGGACCCCGAGTCGAAGATGCCGGAGTTCAAGGTGTGCGCGGTGCGCGTGGAGGCGGCGGCCGAGGAGGAGGCGTCATGAGGGCCCGGCGGATCGCGGTGGCCGGCGCGGGCATGGCCGGGGCCCGCTTCGCGCAGCAGCTCCTGGCCCGTACGGCTCCGGGCGCCGTGGAGCTGACGCTGTACGGCGCCGAGCCGGACGGCCCGTACAACCGCACGCTGCTCACCGAAGTGCTCGCCGGGCGCTACGACGGTGACGCCGTCTGCCTGCCGTACGGGCCGGGCGCCGAGCTCCGCACGGGCGCCGAGGTCACCGCCGTCGACCCCGCCGGCCGGACGATCTCCCTGGCCGACGGCTCGACCGCCCGCTACGACGTGCTGGTGCTGGCGACGGGCGCCGAGCCCGTGCTGCCGCCGCTGCCCGGGCTGTGCGGGCCGGGCGGCGGACGGCCCGGCGGGGTGCACACGCTCCGCGCGCTGGCCGACTGCCGCCGCATCGCCGACGAGGCGGGGCGGGCGGCGCGGGCCGTCGTGGTGGGCGGCGGGGTGCTGGGGGTCGGGGTCGCGCGGGCGCTGGCCGCCCGCGGTCTGCCCGTCACGCTGATCCACCAGGGCCCCTGGCTGATGGACCGTCAACTGGACGGCGGGGCGGCCCGGATACTCACGTCCGGCCTCTCGGCCCTGGGCGTCACGGTGCGCACCGACGCCCAGGCGCGCGCCCTGCGCGGCGGGGACCGCGTCACGGCCGTCGAGCTGGCGGACGGCCTGCTGCCGGCCGATCTCGTGGTCTTCACCTGCGGGGTCCGGCCGCGCACCGGGCTGGCGCGCGCCGCCGGGCTGGCGGTGCGCGAGGGCGTCGTCGTCGACGCCCTGGCCACCTCCGCCGCCGGGATCCACGCGATCGGGGACTGCGCCGAACACCACGGCACCGTCCACGGCCTGTCCGGCCCCGCCTGGGCGCAGGCGGACGTGCTCGCGGCCCGGCTGTCCGGGGCCGATCCCGGCGCCCGCTGGCCGGGCAGCCGCCCGCTGACCCGGCTGACGGCCGGGCCCTTGCAGCTCGCGGCCTTCGGCCCGCCCGGCGACGGCCCCGCCGACGCCTGTGACGTGCTCCGCGTCGCCGACGCGAGACGAGGCACGTACAAGAAGCTCGTCCTGCGTGGCGACCGGCTGGAGAGCGCCCTCCTCGTCGGCGATCTGACCGCCGTGGGCGGTCTGATCCACGTCTGGCGGAGCGACGAACAGCTGCCCGCCGACCCTCTGGACCTCATCCGCACGTGATCGTGACCGAAGGAGCCCCACCCGTGACGTCCCCACTCCCCGCCCCCAGCTGCCGCCGCCTGGTCCTCGTGGGACACGGCATGGTCGGCCAGCGGTTCCTGGAAGCCCTCTTCGAGCAGGAGGGGGCGCGCGAACGCTGGCAGGTGACCGTGCTCGCGGAGGAGCCCCTCCCCTCGTACGACCGGATGCGCCTCACCGCGGTCTTCACCGGCACCGCGCCCGAGGAACTGGCGCTGTGCCCGCCCGGTTTCACCGACGAGCACGGCATCGAGCTGCGCCTGGGGGACGCCGTCACCAGCGTGGACCGCCGGGCGCGCACCGTGCGCACCGCGTCCGGCCACCAGGTGGACTACGACGTGCTGGTCCTGGCCACCGGCTCGTACCCCTTCGTGCCGCCCCTGCCCGGTCACGACACCGAGGGCGCTCACGTCTACCGCACCCTGGAGGACGTGGACGCCATCCGCGCCGACGCGGCGAAGGCCCGGACCGGTGTCGTCGTGGGCGGCGGGCTGCTGGGGCTGGAGGCCGCGGGGGCGCTGGGCGCCCTGGGCCTCCGGACGCACGTGGTGGAGTTCGCCCCGCACCTGATGGCCATGCAGATCGACGCGGCCGGGGGCGCCTTGCTGCGGAACAAGGTCGAGGCGCTCGGGGTGTCCGTGCACACCGGTGTGGGCGTGGAGCGGATCGACCCCGGCCCCGACGGGCGGGTCGGCGCGGTGAAGCTGTCGGACGGCACCCGCCTGGAGGCGGACCTCGTCGTCTTCGCCGCGGGCGTCCGGCCCCGCGACCAGCTCGCCAGGGAGTGCGGCCTGCCCGTCGGCGAGCGCGGAGGCATCGTCGTCGACGCCGCCTGCCGCACGGCCGACCCGCGCATCCGCGCGATCGGCGAGTGCGCGCTGGCCGCCGACGGCAAGGTCTACGGCCTGGTGGCCCCCGGCCAGGCCATGGCCGAGGCCGTCGCCCGCGAACTGGGCGGCCGGGAGGGCAGCTTCACCGGCGGCGACACCTCCACCAAGCTCAAGCTGCTCGGCGTGGACGTGGCGAGCTTCGGGGACGCGCACGCCCGCGCCGCGGACGCCCTGGAGGTGCTGTACGCCAACAGCCGGGCGGGGGTCTACAAGAAGCTGGTCGTCGACGCGGACGGCGCCCTGCTGGGCGGCATCCTCATCGGCGACACCGACTCCTATGCCTCGCTGCGCCCGCTCGCCGGGAACGGCGAGCCGCTGCCCGTCCCGCCGGAGCAGCTGGTCCTGCCCGCCGCGGCCGGCCGCAAGACGCTCGGGGCGGCGTCGCTGCCCGACGAGGCCGTCGTCTGCTCCTGTCACCACGTCAGCAAGGGCGCGATCAAGGCGGCCGTCGGGGAAGGGGGCTGCGACTCCCTGGCCGCGGTCAAGAGGTGCACCAAGGCCGGTACGGGCTGCGGCAGTTGCGAGAAGCTCGTCGGCGAGATCGTCAGCGGGGAGCTCGGCGCGGCGGGCATCACCCCGGCGCGCGGCCTGTGCGAGCACTTCACCCAGTCGCGCGCCGAGCTGTACGAGATCGTCCGCGTCAAGGGCATCACCACCTTCACCCAGCTGGTCACCGAGCACGGCAGCGGCCGGGGCTGCGCGGTCTGCAAGCCCGTCGTGGCCTCCATCCTGGCGGGGCTGGGTGACACCCCGTACATCCTCGACGGCGAACAGGCCGCTCTCCAGGACACCAACGACCACTTCCTCGCCAACATCCAGCGCAACGGCTCCTACTCCGTGGTGCCGCGCATCCCCGGCGGCGAGATCACCCCGGACGGTCTGATCACCCTCGGGGCCATCGCCCGTGACTTCGGCCTCTACACGAAGATCACCGGCGGGCAGCGGATCGACATGTTCGGCGCCACGGTCGACCAGCTGCCCGCCATCTGGCGCCGCCTGGTCGACGCCGGGTTCGAGTCCGGGCACGCGTACGGCAAGTCCCTGCGCACCGTGAAGTCCTGCGTGGGGCAGACCTGGTGCCGGTACGGCGTGCAGGACTCCGTGGCCCTCGCCATCGAGCTGGAGCTGCGCTACCGCGGGCTGCGCTCACCGCACAAGCTCAAGTCGGCCGTGTCCGGGTGCGCCCGCGAGTGCGCCGAGGCCCGCGGCAAGGACTTCGGGGTGATCGCCACGGCCGCCGGCTGGAACCTCTACGTGGGCGGCAACGGCGGCACCTCGCCCCGCCACGCCGACCTGCTGGTCGAGGACGTCGACCGGGGCACCCTCATCCGGACGATCGACCGCTTCCTGATGTTCTACATCCGCACCGCCGACCGCCTCGAACGCACCGCGCCCTGGATCGAGCGGCTGGAGGGCGGTCTCGACCACCTGCGCGCCGTCGTCGTCGACGACGCCCTCGGCATCTGCGCCGACCTCGACCAACTGATGGCACGTCATATCAGGGACTACGAGGACGAGTGGGCCGCCACCCTCGCCGACCCCGAACGCCTGCACCGCTTCTCCTCCTTCGTCAACGCCCCGGGCACCCCCGACCCCGCCGTGCGCTTCGTACCCGAACGCGCCCAGATCCGCCCCGCCCGCGCGGACGAGGACGGCCACGGCCTCCCCGTCCCCGTCCCCGTGGGCATCGCACTCGCAGGGAAGGCATCCGCACGATGACCGACGCCACACTCCCCCACGTCCAGGAGCCGCCCGCCGCGGCCGGACCGATCGTGGAGATCGGTGACGGCACGACCTGGACACCCGTGTGCCGCTACACCGACCTCACCCCCGGCCGGGGCCGCGCCGCCCTGGTCGACGGCGAGCAGGTGGCACTCTTCCGCGACGACTCCGGCGCCCTGTTCGCCCTCACCAACCGCGACCCGTTCAGCGGCGCGTACGTCATCTCGCGCGGCATCACCGGCAGCCGGGACGGCGTGCCGGTGGTGACCTCGCCGATGTACAAACAGTCCTTCGACCTGCGCACCGGCGCCTGCCTCGACGAGGGGGACACCGTCGACGGCGCACCGCCCGTGCTGCGCACCTGGCGGGTCCGTACGGTCGAGGACCCGCCCGCCGGCAAGCCACCGCCCGCCCGGACCCTCACCGAGTGGCACCCGGAGGACCCCGGCTTCTGGGAGCGCACCGGCGCCCGCGTCGCACGGCGCAATCTGGTGCTCTCCGTCGCCACCGAACACATCGGCTTCTCGGTGTGGAGCATGTGGGCGGTGCTCGTGCTCTTCCTCGGCCCGGAGTACGGCATCGACCCGGCCGGCAAGTTCACGCTCACCGCCCTCCCCACCGCCCTCGGGGCGCTGCTGCGCCTGCCGTACGCCTGGGCCGTCACCCGCTTCGGCGGCCGCAACTGGACGCTGGTCAGCGCCCTGCTCCTGCTGGTCCCGGCGGTGGCGGCCGTGGTCGTGCTCGAACCGGGCGTCTCCTACACCACCTTGCTGGTCACGGCCTGCGTGGCCGGGGTCGGCGGCGGCAACTTCGCGTCCTCCATGGCCAATATCAACGCCTTCTACCCGCAGCGGCTCAAGGGGCGGGCCCTGGGCATCAACGCGGGCGGCGGCAATCTCGGCGTACCCGCCGTCCAGTTGGCGGGTCTGCTCGTGCTGGCCACGGCGGGCGCCGGCCACCCCCGGCTGCTGCCGGTGATCTATCTGCCGCTGATCCTGCTCACCGCCCTCCTCGCCGCCCTGCGCATGGACAATCTGCCGGCCGGCCGCGAGGTACGGCCCGTCCTCCGGGAGGTCGCGCGCGACGGGCACACCTGGGCGCTGTCGCTGCTCTACATCGGGACGTTCGGGTCGTTCATCGGCTTCGGCTTCGCCTTCGGGCAGGTCCTGCAGGTGCAGTTCCACGACCAGTTCGACACTCCCGTGAAGGTCGCGTACCTCACCTTCACCGGCCCCCTGCTCGGGTCGCTGTCCCGCCCCTGGGGCGGGGCCTGGGCGGACCGCTTCGGCGGCGCGCGGGTCACCCTGACGACGTTCGTGGCCATGGGGGCGTGCGCCGCGCTCATCCTGGAGGCGTCGCGCCACCACTGGCTCGCCGGATTCTTCGCCGGGTTCGTCGCGCTGTTCGTGCTCAGCGGGCTCGGCAACGGCTCCACGTACCGCATGATCCCGGCCGTCCACGACGCGCGGGCGCGGGCCGCGATCGCGGCCGGCGCGGACCCGGCGGCCGCCCGGGCCGAGGCGCACCGCCGCGCGACGGCCCTCATCGGCCTCGCGGGCGCGATCGGCGCCCTCGGCGGCGTGCTGGTCAACATCGCCTTCCGCCAGTCGTTCCTCACGACGGGGCGGGGCGACGACGCCTACCTCACCTTCCTGTGCTTCTACGGGGTGTGCGCGGCGGCGGTGCACTGGATCTACAACCGCCGGGGGGCGATGGCCCGGGTGTGAGTGTCCCCGGGTGTGAGTGTGGGGGCGGGGCCGGGTCGCGCAGGACCGTCACACAGGACCCTGTGTGCACTCCTCCGCCTCCTTGTCGGTTTCTGACGTGAGTTGGGGGAAAGCGGTCGGCATCGTCGGGGTCGCGGCGCGTCCGTGTCCGACCGGGGGGAGGAGAGTGGAGCGAAGGATCGGTTCCGCTCCGTACGAGGCGAGGAGGTGAGCACCGGCGGGTGAGGGCGCCGTCGGCACGGTTCGTGACCGTCAAGGACACCGACGCCGACACCGCTCCGGGGCGCGGGCCCCGGAAGGCGATCCGCCGGCCTCGGCGGGCCGGTCGGCACTCCGGGGCGCTGGACATGCAGGGCTCCGGGGACGGCGGGCATTCCCTCTGCCGGTGTCCGTCCCTGCCGCGAGGGCGGCTCCCTCCGTCCTCGCGGCGGAGCCCACGCGTCTGGTCCCGCCCGTTCCGTTCGTAACGGATGTGTGCGGAGGCGTCGGACAGGGTTGCCATAGCGCGGCCGCCGCTGCACTCTGCTGGGCACAGATATGTGCGGAACTCCGCGGAGAACCGGTCGCCGCCGGGAGGAGAACCGGCACCGGCGGCGACCGGACGCTGGAGAATGGGGCTCCTTTCCCCGTCTCCGGCGTGGATCCACCCTTCCCGGCCGACAGGGACGGAGCGATGGGGCCCCTGGCAGACAGGCCGGAAAGGGCGGGGGCCGGAGAGCGCGCGCTGCGGAACGCGGTCTCCGTCCGTCCTCGCGGGCGTTGCGCTCTCGGGGTCCAGGAGAGCTGGGCCGGCAGCACCTTCGCCTGGCCTCGTAGGGGGACGTTAGACGCCCTCACGGGCGCGGGCAAGACATCAGAACCGGCCAGTGACGGGAGGCGTGACGAGCGGCCGCGGCACCACGGTTTTCCCGTACGGAGCGGCCTTCACACCGAGGTGCTTTCGGGCTGGTGCCAGGCGCATCGGTCCTCTTCCCCGGATCGGGCTCCCTGCCGGGTCACGGGCCTTGCCCGGCAGGAGACACACACGGCCACATACGGCGTGTGCTGGATCAGCAGACCGGGGATCTCCACTCCGCAAGCCCCCGCCGTCAGTTCGCGGAGCAGAGCGGTCTCGTCGGGGGACGCCGCGGAAGCGGGCCGCGGCGGGAACGGCCCGGCCATCGGATCCTGGTGCTCCGAGCAGGTCACCGTGCAGTGTGCCGCGGTGAGGGTGACGAAGAGGTCGTAGCGCGGCCCGGTGCTGAGCTGTGTGACGAAGCGGCAGACCCGGCCGGTGATGTGCCGGAGCGCGGCGGCGAGTTCCCGGTCGGCGCCGACGGTATCGAGAACGCAGCCGAGGAGCCGGACGGCGACGTCCTCACTGCCTGGTTTCCGTTTCACCTCGAGAGCCCAGTCCAAGGGGCCGTCCATGACCCCATGGCCGACGGGCGGGGGTTCCTGGTGCTGTTGTCTCATTCCTCACCTCGACTGTGTGCACGACGTACGTCGGCGGGCGGATGCACAGCCGGGGTCCGGGGCCGATATCCACGGTAGAGCGGTCGAGGCGGGCCGGATACGCCCTTGCCGGTCACATATGGAGCGTAGAAATGTCCACGCGCGCCACCGGAGGCGGGGACACACGCGTCCGGCCTTCGAACGCCTCTCCATGGCGCGGCGCGGCCGCGGAGCGCCGTCGTCCGGGTGACATACCGGACGCGTCTCGGGCGCGGCGCGGCCCGGACGCATCAAACTCTCATCCTGCTGCCCCCATCCGCCTCGACAGGCCCAGCCGCCACACGGCTTCGTCCCCGACCCGCACGCCTCAAGAGTTCGGCCCGTCGCGAGATCTGCCCGGAGGTCGCCATGAACATCCTGCTGCTCGCCGACGCGCTCAACAGCCTCACCCAGCGCGTCTACGCCGAGCTGCGCGACCACGGGCACACGGTGGCGGTGGAGCGGGTCCCCCACCGGGGCGATCCCACCGGGATGGTGAGCCGCCACTCCCCCGACCTGATCCTCGCGCCGATGCTCACCACGGTCATCCCGCGCGAGGTGTGGTCGGCGTACCCGTGCCTGGTCGTCCGTCCCGCTCCGGTGGGCGACCGGGGGCCGTCCGCGCTGGACTGGGCTGTTCACGAGGGCGTGCGGAAGTGGGCCGTCACCGTCTTCCAGGCCGAGGCCGAACTCGACGCCGGGGACGTGTGGGCCACCGTCCCGTGTGCCGTACCGGCGGTGGCCAAGAGCGATCTGTACCGCAACGAGATCGCCGACGCGGCACTCACCGCGGTGCTGCTCGCGGTGCGGCGCTTCTCCTCGGGCACCTATCTCCCGGTGCGGCAGGGCGGGATCGACGGGGCGGAGGGCGTGCCGGTGCGGAAGCGCCCGTACTTCCGGCAGGAGCTGCGGCGTATCGACTGGGAGGCGGACTCCACCGAAACGGTCCTGCGCAAGCTGCGCGCCGCCGACTCCCGGCCGGGCGTGCTGGACACCCTCCTCGGTCGCGAGTGGTATCTGCACGGCGGCCATGCCGAGGACCGGCTGACGGGGCCTCCGGGCGAGCTGCTGGCCACCCGGGCGGGGGCCGTCTGCCGGGCGACCTCCGACGGCGCGGTGTGGATCCCGCGGCTCCGCCGACGGCGCCCGCCGGGGGAACCGGCCGCGGTCAAGCTGCCCGCGACCCTGGCGCTGGGCGATCTGCTGCCGCGGCTGCCGGAGGCGAAGGCCCCGCTGGACCTGAGCGGTCACCGCAGCACGTGGACCGACATCCGCTACAGCGAGGAGGGGCGGGCCGGTTTCCTGTGGTTCTCCTTCCCCGGCGGCGCGATGAGCACGACCCAGTGCCGCCGGCTGCTCGCCGCCTACCGCTACGCCCGCTCCCGCCCGGTGTCCGTGCTGGTCCTGTGCGGGGGCCGCGGCTTCTTCTCCCACGGGATCCATCTCAACGTCATCGAGGCCGCCGCCGACCCGGCCGAGGAGTCCTGGGCGAACGTCAACGCCCTCGACGACCTCGTCCAGGCCGTCCTCACGACCACCGACCGGCTGGTGGTCTCGGCACTGGGCGGCGACGCCTCCGCGGGCGGGGTGATGCTGGCCCTGGCGGCGGACGAGGTGTGGTGCAGGACCGGGGTGGTGCTCAACGCGCACTACCGGCTGATGGGCCTGCACGGCTGCGAGTTCTGGACGTACTCCCTGCCGCGCCGGGTCGGCGCCGAGATGACGGAGCGGCTCATGGCGGAGGCCGCGCCGTACAGCGCGGCCGCCGGGGCCCGCGTCGGGCTGGTCGACCGGCTGGTCGACGCCGCGCCCGCGGAGTTCGGCGCGCGGGTCACCGATCTGGCCGTCGACCTCGCCTCCTCCCCCGGCCTCCGGCCCCGGATCACCGCGAAGGCGGCGGAGCGGGAACGCGACGAGGCCGAACGGCCGCTGGCCGCCTACCGGGAGGAGGAACTGGCCCTGGCGCGCGCCGTGTTCTTCGACCGGGACGCGCCCTACCACGCCCGGCGGCGCGCCTTCGTCAGGAAGGAACCGCTGGTCGGGACCGGTGCCGAGGAGACCGTCACAGCAGGCCGGTGAGGGGCAGCGCGACGACGTCGGCGGCGGGACGGGAGAGATAGAGGTCGGCGTGGTAATACCCGTCGGCTTCCTTGCCCGCCGTGCCGAGCCCCCGCGCCGCCAGCGCCTCGAACGCGGCGTGCTGCTCGGCGGGATCGGCGAAGCGGCGCTGCCGGAAGGTGCGGGCGGACAGCTTCTCCGTGACGAGGCCCGCCCGGCCGAGCAGTTCGGCAATCGGCTCGTACGGCACCGTCCGCAGCACGAAGGCCGCCACCCACGGCGGGCTGGGCATGGCGGCGAGGAGCCTGGCGAAGGTCTGGGTGAAGACGTAGCCGATGCCACCGGTGACGGTGACGAGATCGGTGCCCGCCAGCACCTCGCGCAGGGCCGGGCTGGGGTCGGCGGTCTCGAGGTTCTCCGCGAAGGCGTGGTCGAGGAGGCCGGTGGCGCGGGCGTAGGCGACGGCCCGGGGGGCCGCGTCGATGCCCGTCACGGTCACGGGCGCGGGGCGGCGGCGGGCGGCGAAGAAGGCCCGGTCCTCGGCCAGCAGATGCGGGACCGGGGCCCCGGCGGGGCGCGCGGTGTAGCGGGCGTAGAGGTCGTCGAGGGTGACCTGGTGGTTGAGCAGGGCGGCGTTGATGCCGTAGGAGCAGCACACGTCCACCACCGCCGGCGCCCCGTGGCCGGCGCGGCGGCTCCGCAGCGTCTCCGTCAGTGTCCGGAAGACGGCCTGGCCGTGGTGGGGGATCTGATACGCGAGAGGGCGCAAGGTGGTGAAGTAGGCGCTGGGGTCCGGGCAGTCGTAAATGTCGCCGAAATCGGCCTTGCCCCATTTCGGACTCGCAGTCGTGAGATCCGTCTCCGCTGTCATCGGTGACTCCCAGAGGTCGGTACCACGGGAAGGACTCGGCAGTCATCCAGGATAGGGCCGCGACCGCAGGTCGCGCGCGGGTGCCGAGGTCCACTTCCGGGTGAACGGGAAGGCGCCGCCGGGGGCATGACGTCGCCTTTCGGGGCGCACGGGGAGGCGCGCCAGGGGCGGCGGGCGGCGGGTGAGGGGCGGCACCCCCGGCGCGTTCCGGCCATGTCCCGCCGCGGGGCCGCGGCCGGACTCGCCGGCCGGTGACGCGCCCCGGGGCCCGGGGAACAACCGTCACTCCGAGGCCCGGTGAACAGCCGTCGCTCTTGACACTTCAGTGGTTGTCATGGACATTCTCACCGCCTGGTCCGGACCAGCCCAACCGCCGGCGCCGGACCCCGCGCTCCCACCCCCCGCCGCATCCGTCCGGTTCCGGAGGAGCCCCATGAAGAGATACCGCACCTGCCTGGCCGCGGCCCTGCTGACCGCGTGCGCCGCGCTGGGGACCACCGTCTCCGCCGCCGCCCACCCCACGGACCGGGCCGCCTCCGCCACGGCGGCGCCCACGCCGTCGCCCGGCGCGCCGCACCGCGGGACCGTCACCCTCGCCCACCGGCCCGCCGACTCCCCCGCCCCCGGCCGCGACCGGGCCGTACGCGCCTTCGCCGAGGGCCGCCGCGAACAGGCCGCCCAGCGCCCCCGGACATCCGGCCGGCAGCCGAAGGACGCCGACGTCACCCACAACTGGTGGGGCGTCTTCCCCCGGCCGGGCACCCACGACGGCATCATGGCCACCCACAGCGTCGACCCGGCCTACCACGTGTCGGACGCCGACAACTTCACCTACGCGCCCACGACCAAGGCGCAGAACTCCTGCATGGAGATGGTCACCGCCTACTGGAACTCCGGCGACGAACTCTGGGCCTGGGACTGGTGCTCCAGCCCCGGCGGCCCCGCCAAGACGCTCGCCATCGACGCGAACTTCCTCGCGACGTACACCACCACGACGACCGGGCACCCCGCGTACACCGTGCAGATGGTCCAGGACAACCCGTCGAGCAACCAGTGGTCCGCCTACCTCTACAACTACCGCACCTCCGGCTGGGACCTGCTCTACCGGCAGTCCGGCCGCGACCAGAGCGGCCTGGACCACGGCTGGGACATGTTCGAGATCTACGCGAGCGTCAACCCCGCGACCGGCAGCGGCTACTACTGCACCGAGGCCCGCGACACCGTCTTCGACAGCAGCGCCGTCCAGCTGCGGCGCGGCGGCACCTGGAAGCCCGCCCGGCCCGCCGACTCGCCGTGGACCGAGGACAGCCCGCAGGGCAGCGCGTTCCTCTGCCCGTCGCTGCGCTTCCTCCAGGTGAGTGCGGACGACCACTGGACCGTGCGCCAGTAGCGGCTGCCTTCAAGAGATTTGGAGCGGCGTCGAGCGAAGCAGTCGGCGCCTGCGCCCCATTGGGCACCAACGGGCGGCTGCGGTGACGGGCCATCAAAATAACGTCCCTCAGCCCCCAATGGACCAACACGCATCGTTACCCTGCACCGGTCGCGCTTACACGCAGCGTCACCGATGCGGGGAGACATCCCACGATCACCCCCCTCCTTCGCGGGCGGTTCCCCGACAGTGGAACGCATGAGTTTGACGACCGCAGGCAAGACCCCGGGACCTGTCCGGTTCTATCTGGCGTGCGACCACCGCGGCTGCGACGCCCGCACCACCTTCGATCTCGTCATCTCCGACCCCGGCCCGTCGCGCGACGACGACCTGTGGGGATACCTCCTCCACCACGCCCACACCGCCACCCCCCACATCAAGGAACTCGGCTGGGCCTACGTCCACGGCGACGGCTACTGGTGCCCCGAGTGCTCCGCCCCCGCCCACCACCCCCTGCCCGGCCCCGCCTGACCCGCCCGGCGTCCACGACGGCCGACGTCGGCGGACGTGCGGTCTAATGGCCACCACAAGGCGACGTCCCACCCCCGCAGGGGCCCGGCGGCTCCGGCCGGGGGTGGCGTCGTCCGGAGCCGCCGGGCCACGAGGAGCAGCTCATGGACAGCACCGAACGCGAACAGGCAGGGTCCCAGGCCCGGCAGCACGCCGCCCGGCTGACCGCGAAGGACATCCACGGCGTCGCCCTGACCTGGGTCGACAACGCGGGTATCACCCGGGTCAAGGCCGTGCCCACCACCCGTCTCGCCCACGCCGCCCAGTGGGGTGTGGGCATGTCCCCCGTCTTCGACGTCTTCCTCTCCGACGACTCCGCCGTCGACAGCGCCCACATCGGCGGGCCGGTCGGCGACCTGCGCCTGGTCCCCGACCTCGACCGGCTCACCGTCCTGGCCGCGCAGCCCGGCTGGGCCTGGGCCCCTGTCGACCGCTACGAACAGGACGGCACCCCGTACACCGCGTGCCAGCGGCAGTTCGCGCGGCGGATGGCCGCCCACGCGGCCGAGCAGGGCTTCCGGCTGCTCATGGGCATCGAGACCGAATGGACCGTCACCCACCGGGCCGACGACGGCGCGGAGCCGACCGTGCCGGACGCGGCCGAAGGCCCGGCCTACGGCATGACGCGCCTGGTCGGGCTCTCCGGCTATCTGCGCGACGTCCTCGAAGCCCTCGCCGCCCAGGACGTCGACGTGCTCCAGATCCATCCGGAGTACACGCCCGGCCAGTTCGAGATCTCCGTCGCCCCCGCCGAGCCGGTGCACGCGGCGGACCTCACGGTCCTGGTCCGCGAGACGGTCCGCGCGGTCTCGGTCCACCACGGACTCACCGCCTCCTTCGCGCCCGCCACCGCGGCGGGCAGCGTCGGCAACGGCGCCCATCTCCACCTCAGCCTGTGGCGGGACGGCAAGAACCTCTGCCGCGGCGTGGACGGACCGCACGGTATGAGCCGCGCCTGCGAGGAGTTCCTCGCCGGTACCCTCGACGAGCTGCCCGCCCTGCTGGCCATCGGCGCGCCCCTCCCCGCGAGCTATCTGCGGCTGCGGCCCCACCAGTGGGCGGGCCCGTACCAGTGCTGGGGCGTGGAGAACCGCGAGGCGGCCCTCCGCTTCGTCCCCGGCCCGCCGCTCAGCCCCGACGCCGCGAACGCCGAGCTCAAGTGCTTCGACGCGGCCGCCAACCCCTATCTCCTCGTCGGTGCCGTCATCGCCGCCGGACTCCGGGGCCTGGACCGCGGTCTCACCCTCCCGCCTCCCGTCGACGGCGACCCCGCCGGCACCGGCGCCATCCGCCTGCCCGACTCGCTCACCGCCGCGACCGAGTGCTTCGCCGGCTCGGAACTCCTCCGCACGGCACTGGGCGAGCCTCTCTTCGCGTCCCTCCTCGCCGTCCGGCGGGGCGAGGCGGCCCTGGCCCAGGACCGGTCCCCGCAGGCCCTCGCCGCCGCGCTCCGGCACCGCTACTGAAAGCGCCGGGGAGAGGCCGATGACCAGCCATGAGGAGCCCGTGCCCCTGGTGGACCAGCACTGCCACGGAGTGGCCCGGTCCCCGCTCACCACCGAGCAGTTCACCGCCTACCTCACGGAGTCCCACGCCCCCGCGGCGCCCGGAACCACCTTCTTCGACACCCAGCTCGGCTTCGCGCTGCGGCGCTGGTGCCCGCCGCTGCTCGGACTGCCCGCGCACTGCCCGCCCGCCGACTACCTCGCCCGGCGCGCCGAACTGGGCACCGAGCGAACCCTCCGGCTGCTGCTGGGCGCGACCGGCATCACCGACCACCTGGTGGACACCGGCCTGTCCGCCGGACTGACCACCCTGGACGAACTGGCGGCCGCCGCCGGGGCGCGGACCCACGAGATCGCCCGCCTGGAGACCCTCGCCGAGCACACCGCCGACACCACGGGTGGCTGCCGGGAATTCCTCGGCGCCCTGCACACCGCGGTACGGGAGGCCGCCCGCACCGCCGTCGCCTTCAAATCGGTCGTCGCCTACCGCCACGGACTGGACTTCGACCCCGCCCGGCCGACCCGGGCGGAGGTGCGCCGGGCCACGGACGGCTGGCTGGCCGCCCGGCGGCCCGGGGAGCGGCTGCGCGACCCGGTCCTGCTGCGCCACCTGCTGTGGACCGCGGCCGACACCGCGCTCCCGCTCCAGCTGCACACCGGGTTCGGCGACCCCGACCTGCGCCTGCACCGCGGTGACCCGCTGCTGCTCACCGACTTCGTCCGGGCCGTCGCCCCCACGGGCTGTCCGCTGGTGCTGCTGCACACCTATCCGTACCACCGCGGCGCCGCGTATCTCGCCCACGCCTTCCCCCACGTGTACACCGATATCGGCCTCACGATCCCGCACACGGGGGCGCGTGCCGAGGCCGTCCTGGCGGAGACGCTCGAACTCGCGCCGTTCGGGAAGCTGTTGTTCTCCACCGACGCGTACGGGCTCCCCGAGCTCTATGTCACCGCCACCCGCCTCTTCACGCGGGCCCTGGGCCGGCTGCTCGACGGCTGGGTGCGCGAGGGTGCCTGGGCGGCCGGTGACGCACGGCGCGTCACCGAAATGATCACCGCCGGGAACGCGCGGCGGATCTATCGCCTCGGCCCGGCGACGGGGTGACACCGAGCGGTTGTTCGATGAAGATGGCGTCATGTCCCGACCCACTCACCTCACGCACATCCCCGCCCCCGACGGTGTCGCACCCGCCACGGGCTACACCCATGTGGTCTCCGGCACCGGGCGCTTCGTCGCGGTCTCGGGTCAGGTAGCCCTCGATGAGCGGGGCGAGCTCGTCGGCGCGGGCGACGCCGAGGCACAGGCCCGGCAGGTATTCGAGAACCTGCGGCGCTGCCTCGCGGCGGCGGGGGCGACCTTCGACGACGTCGTGAAGCTCACCTACTTCGTCACCGATGTCGCCCACCTGCCCGCGATCCGCACCGCACGCGACGAGTTCATCGACACCGGCCGCCCTCCGGCCAGCTCGGCGGTGCAGGTGGCGGCGCTGTTCCGGCCCGAACTCCTCATGGAGGTCGAGGCGTTCGCGATCGTCGGGGATCGGACATCCTGACACCGTGAGGTGACACGCCTCACTCCGGGCACTCTTGGCGAAGCCCCTCCCCGGGGGCGCACCATGGCGTCATGCGGATAGGCATAGCGCTTCCCCAGTACGGAACCCATGCCCAGGCCGGCCGCGTCGCGGCGTTCGCGAGGGACGCCGAAGCGGCCGGCTTCGACTCCTTCTGGGTCAGCGACAGAGCACTGACGCCCGTCGAGCCCAGCGACGTCTACCCGGAGAGGGGCTTCACTCCGGAGAACCCCTACCCCCGCGAATACACCACCTTCCTCGATCCGCTCACCGTGCTGACCGTCGCCGCCACCGCGACCACGCGGGCGCGGCTGGGCACCAGCACGCTCAACGCGACGTGGTATCCACCCCTGTTGCTCGCCCGCGCCCTCACCTCCCTCGATCAGCTCAGCGCGGGCCGGCTCGACGCGGGGCTCGGCCTGGGCTGGCTGCGCGACGAGGCGACGGCGGTGAACACGGACTTCACCAAGCGGGGCGCGCACCTCGACGAGATCCTCGACATCCTCCACGGGATCTGGACCGAGAACCCCTTCGCCCACGAGGGCCCCAACTGGCGCGTCCCCCGCGCCCATGTCGGCCTGCGACCGGTGCAGCACCCCCACCCGCCCGTCCTGCTGGGCGGCTTCTCCCCCGCCGCGATGCGCCGCATAGGCCGCCGGGCCGACGGCTGGGCCGGCGTCACCATGCCGCCCGATCAGCGCGCGGCCCTGTGGGACGTCGCACGACGCGCGGCGGAGGACGCCGGCCGCGACCCGGCCGCACTCCGCCGGGAGATCCGCTGCTTCCCGGAACCGGGCTCCACACCGGAAAGCATCGCCAAGGCACTGACCGTGATCGCCGACACGGGGGCGGACGGCTGCTTCTTCGACCTCCAGCGCTCGGTGAAGGACCCCGCGGAGGCGCTCGACCTGGGCATCGCGGCTTTGGAGCGGTATCGGAAGGGGTGAGGTCCGCTGATGCGGGGCGGGCCGGTGGCCCCAGGAGAAACCAGGCTCACACGGACCTGAGGCGCGTCTGGATCACCAGCTCGTTCAGTTCGGCCCCGGCGTCGGTCTCGTCCGGCAGCGTCGAAGACCGCTCGGCCTCGTCCAGTGCCGCGTGCAGCGCCTCGGCATCGGCCGTCAGCCGCTCGCGCGAGGGCGCGCCGTCGAGCGTCGACAGGTGGCCGTGTTCGGCCGCCGCCTTCGCGGCCACGAGGTCCGGGACGTAGTCCGGTGCCCGCACGCTGCCCAGCAGCGTCGGCAGGTCCGCCTGGACCTCGTGGGCGCGCATCAGGTGGATGCCCGTGAGCAGGACGCGGAACGTGTAGAGCAGCGGCTTGAGTTCACCGGTCCTGTCGAAGAGGCGCCACTGCGTCTTCGCGAAGCCACGGTAGTGGCGGGCGTGATGCAGGGTCAGAAACCGCGGGGCGAGGTCGACGAGGGCGGTGTGCACGGGGGTCGTGCGCACCACGAGCGGCGAGAGGAGCTGCTCCAGGACATAGCCGTTGGGGCTGAGCAGGAGCCGGGCGAACTTGGCCAGGTCGTGGGTGACCAGGTCCATTTCCAGGCCGTCGGTGTCCCACATGCGGGTCTGGGTCTCCTGTGCCGGCGTCAGCCCCAGGACGTCACGCAGGGGCAGCAGGTGGACACCGCGCATGTCGACGTCCGAGTCCTGGGAGGGGAAGCCGTAGAGGTGGGCGCCGGAGACCGTGGCGAACAGCAGGGGGTACCGCTGCTCCGCGACGATCCGCGTCAGGTCGGGCAGGCCGCTCGCGGTGTAGGTGGTCATATGAGGCTGCTTCCGTGGGTCAGGGAGCGACTGCGGACCGAGACCAGCCAGTTCTCCACGCGGGTGGCGTCAGGGAATTCCGGGAGCGGGCTCCGGGCCAGGGCCCCGTCCAGGCGTGTGGTCAGCTCGTCGCGCCAGGCGCGGACCTCGCCCCAGGCCAGTTCGCCACGGCGCACGGCCAACAGGCGTTCGCGGTACGGGCCGACTTCGATGTGCAGGGTGCCGCTCTCCAGCAGCGAGGCACCACTGAGCATCAGGCGGAGCATGTGCATCACATGCTTCCAGCGCGGCTCACCCTCACGCTCCCGGCGGTTCTCCGCCTTGGCGAACTGGGAACTGGCGTACCGTGCGAACGTGGCGTGCGCCCGGCGGGAGAGGAACGCCGGGGCGAGCTCCCGTAGTTCCTCGCCGAGCGCGGAACACCGTTCGACGAGCGGGCTGTGCAGGACTTCGAGAATATTGGGGTTGGCGGAGAGCGCGAGCTCACAGAACCGCTCCGCCTCCCAGCTGAACTGCTCGGGCAGCGGGCCTTCCACATGAGTGGGCGGTTTGGCCATGCGCCAGAAGTCGGCGGTCGGAGCGACGTACACACCACGGCGATCGACATCCGAGCCGTCCGTGGAGAGCCCGAACGCACGCGACCCGACGACCACGGACAGGATCGTGTGCCGCTCGACCAAGTGCTGTGCTTCTTCTGACATACGGCCCATTTTCATAAAACCGCCGCCATTGACCAAGCGGTTTGCTGTCAGGCCCCTGACGGATGCCATACAAGAGCCCGGCGCGCTCGCGCGCGGAGCGGTGGTGGACTCCTCCTCCACGTCCGTGCTCACGACTGAGGGCCGTCCGGCCGAGCTCCCGACGGTGTGACGGTAAGGGTCAGCAGGTCCCCCGCGGCGCACAACGAGCCCGTCCCAGCAGAAGGGTGGCGAGGTCGACGACCCGGTAGCCATGGGACTGGATCGCGTCGATGATCCGCGGCAGCGCCTCCGCGTCGAGGGAGGTGTGCTGCCCCTCGGCCACATCCGCGCCGACGTGCATCTGGACGATCGCTCCCGGTGTCAGAGCGGCCACCACCCGGTCGACGACCCGCTGGGCCGTCATGCCACCGGCGTCACCCTTGTATCCCCACGTGTCGACGGTGAATTCGACATCGGCGAAGCCGAGCGCGTTGACCTCCGCGATCCCGCGCGGGGTCGTCGCGCTGTAGGGGAAGCGGAAGAACGGCAGAGGCTCCTTCCCGGTCGCCTCGCGGATCGCGTGGTCCGCCCGGAACACCTGCCGCGCGACCCCGGCGGGGCTGAGGCCGTCGAAGTAGGGGTGGTCGTAGGAGTGGTTGCCGATGCCGTGCTCCGCCGCCATCGCCCGTGCGGCCGCAGGCTGTTGCTCGGCGAACTGGCCGGTCAGGAAGAACGTGGCCGGCACATGCCGTTCGCGCAACACCTTCAGGGACGTGTCCACACCGGCGTCGTTCCACGCCGCGTTGAAGGTGAGCGCGACCTCGCGGCGCGTGGTGCGCGCCTTCCGGTTGAGGGAGCCGAAGAGGCTGTCCGGCGGGCGGGGTTACGTACGGGCCTCCGGCCGCGCGCTCGCCACCGTGGTCGCGGCCACTGTCGTGACAGGTTGTCGCTGCCCACCCACGAGGAGGGCCAGAGCGGTCAGGACGGTCAGGGGAACCGAGGTCACGGCAGCACGTCGCATGCCCGGTCCAACGCACGGGCCACCGCCATGACACGGCCGCACATACGCCCTGCCCGTCCTGCCGCTCGCGGGTGGCGGTCAGGTGGTCTGCGCCTGTTCGTAGAGGGCCTTGATGTCGTCACCGAAGTACGGGCCGAACATCGTGTTGGGCAGGAAGGTGTAGCCGAAGCTGTTCACCGATGCCTGCAGCCCCGAGCCGGTGGCCTCGTCGAAGCTCGCGAACCACGGTCCGCCGCTGGATCCACCGGTCATGTTGCAGGACAGCCCGTGGTCCTTGGTGAGGAGGAAGTCCTTGGAGGACGTCCCGCTGCAGTAGATGAGCTTGGTCCCGTCGTACGGGGCGGCCGCGGGGAAGCCGAAGGCGTAGAGGGACTGGTTGTAGGCGCCGTTGAACTGAAGGCCCTGGGCGCCGACGGCCTGGGTGAGGGTCTGTCCGTTCAGCGGTGCGACGACGGCGGCGCCGACGTCGTAGTTCATGTCCTCACTGGCGACCCACTGGGCGGTGGACATCGTCTTGGACGCGGTCCAGGTGCCGTAGGGGGCCTGCCCGTCGTGGTAGCCGGGGACGAAGGTCCAGTTGGTGTGCCAGGCGCCCTGGTACTTGACGCAGTGTCCGGCGGTCAGGACGGTGCTGCCGTTCTTACTGGTGACGGCGTCGCCGGAACAGGAGGCCGTGCGGCCCTGGAAGGTGAAGAAGACCCGGCCGGCGGTCTTCAGTACGGCGCCGTCGCCGGTCCACGCCCCGCCGGCCTGCGGGAAGCCCTTGGCGCGGGCGGCGGGGGCGGTGGGCGCGACGGTGGCGGGCGTGCCGCGGGACACCTGCCGCGCGAGGGCCCCGGGGGCGGCGCCCGGCAGATCGAGCGGGGTGGCCGTGCGCATCCTCTCGGGGGTCCAGAAGTCACGGACCCTCTGCTGCTCCGCGGCCGTGACGGCGAGGGGGCGGTCCGTGGCGCCGCGGGCCGCTTCCGGCGCCGCGTGGGCCTCGGCGGCCTGGAGGCCGGCGATGAGCAGGGCGCCGGCGGCCAGCAGGACCGCGGTGGTGGGGTGGGGACGTCTCACGCGTACTCCTTCTGCCCTGGCCGCGCGAGGGATCGCGCGGGCGGTGGGGGGCCGGACCGCGTGGGCCGCGGTCCGGGCAGACGAGCGGTGCGGATACGAGGTGCGTGAGGGAGGGTCCCACGGAAGCCATGAATTGTCAGGAGCGCGTCAAATAGTGGCCGGATGACGACCTGGGAGCCGGCCACCGGCTCCGTACGCCGGGCGCACCGGAGATCCCGGCCCGCCCGGCGCTTCGGACATCAGCTGCCCAGGGCCACACACATCGCGGACGGGCCCGGGAAGTCCCCGGGCAGAGCGTCCATCAGCAGGACGTCCACACTCTGCCCAAGCCAGTACCCGGACTTCCGCAAGCGTCCGGCGAGCCGGAAGCCGGCCTTCGCGAAGGCCGCGATCCCCGCCCGGTTCGGTTCGAGGACCCTGAGCCAGGCCGTGTGCAGCGCCCCCAGGTGGAAACCCCAGTCGAGCGTCAGGCGGGTGGCCTCCTCGGCATAGCGTTTGCCGCGCTGGGCGGGGGCGAGGACGATCGTGAACTCGGCCGCCCGCAGGCGTGGTTCGACGCGCAGCGCCGTGATCCCGACGGGCTGTTTGTCCTTCAGGCGCACGATCTCGAACGTCGGGTGGTCCTGGTCTCCGAGCTGGCTGTCCCAGGCTTCCTCGCAGACCTCCCGCGACTGCGGGAAGCGGTTGCCGCG
Source organism: Streptomyces sp. NPDC025618 (assembly GCF_055558795.1). Taxonomy (NCBI): domain Bacteria; kingdom Bacillati; phylum Actinomycetota; class Actinomycetes; order Kitasatosporales; family Streptomycetaceae; genus Streptomyces; species Streptomyces sp. NPDC025618. The sequence continues at coordinate 116,521 of NZ_JBVHLW010000020.1, forward strand.
ACCGAGGATGGTCGACGGGTCGTTCTCCCAGAAGTGGTATTCGGTCAGTGTCTCCTGACGGGGGATGCCGAGGGCGAGCCGTTCTCCGGTGAGGAGGAGATGCGGGCTGCTCATAGTGCTTCCTTCCACGCCGGACGCGACGGAGTGTCCGGCGTAATCGGGGACGTGGCGCGACGCTTTCGAGGTTCCGCCCACCGGGCGCCTCTTCCGTGTCGGCCGTCCCAGCCTGAGGGCTGGTCACAGACGGAGCCCGCTGTCCGTGGGACGACCACCCGCACGTGTAGTGATGTGGAGGGGAAAGCTCCCGGACCGCCTTCCGGCCGACGCCGCCGGTCCCCCGCATGAGGGATATTCATCACTGCACATATCGGAGATACTTCACAATGTAAGCAGTCGGGGTCACCGTCCTGCCGGGCGCCTTCCCTGGCCACCCGTTGACGGCACGGATGACAGGAGAGGCCGGTGACCGCTCCGACCGAGCGACGGCGCAGGCGGCCGGCCCTGCGCAGAGCGATTCCCCGGGCCGCGCTCGCCTCGGCCGCGCTGATCTGCGGGCTCGCCCTCGCGGCGCCGACGACGCCACGGCCGCCCACCACAGCCGGGGGCGGCGCCCCGGCCGCGGCCTCCGCGCACGCCGGGCCCGCCGCCTTCGACCCCTACCGCGGCCACGCCCGGGGGCGCGCGGGCAAACGCCGCTCGCAGAACGGCTACAACTGGAGCGGTTACGTGGCCGGGGGCCGGGCCTTCGCGACGGCCTCGGCCACCTGGACCGTGCCGGACATCTCCTGTTCCTCGGCGAGCGACTCGATCGCGCAGTGGGTCGGCCTCGACGGCTGGAGCAATGACACGGTCGAGCAGACCGGCATCCAGGAGAGCTGCGAGACCGGCACCCCGACCTTCGACGACTGGTACGAGTTCTACCCCGAGCCCCCGGTGTACTTCCACGACCGCGTGCAACCCGGCGATGTCATCCATGCCACGGTGCGCCACGTCTCCGGCACGAGCTACGAACTGACCCTGACCGACGAGACCCAGGGCTGGACGCGGACGAAGAAGGCCGACAACTGGACTGCGGCCAACAGCAGCGCGGAGGTGATCGTCGAGTCCAACCACCGGCTGTTCCCGAAGTTCCGCCAGATCGACTTCACCAAGGTCAGGTTCGACGGAGCGGCTCCCGGAGCGGTCGGCGCGATCAGTTTGTGGGCCAGCAGCAGGGGCCTGCAGCAGAACGAGGTGAGCGAGCTGGACGGACCCGACCTCGACAGCTTCTCGGTCGCGTATCTCACGGAGTAGCCCTCCACCTTCGAGTGGTCATTCAGTCATTTGTCAGTAATTCAGCCCGGACGTACGGCATCGTGCGGTCAATCACCACGACTCGTACTCCGGGAGACCCATGACCTCCGAGACGACCGAGACCCCCGAGAGACCCACCGAACAATTACGGTTCCGCTCGCGCGGCCTGGCCGCCATGAACAGGCGTCCCCTCACCGCCCAGGCGATGAGCAAGCGCCTGCCCCAGCTGGTGCGGAAGGCCCTGTCCCTGGCCTGGCGGGTGGACCGGCGCGCGGTGGTCGCGCTGCTGGCCTGCCAGATCCTGTCCGGGGCGTCCGAGGCGTTCGGGCTGCTGGCCACCACGAAGACGATCACTGCACTCATCACCTCGGGCCGGATCTCCGGCCGGCTGATGGACGCTCTGCCGTCCCTCGTCGCGCTGGCGGGCGCGGCCGGGCTGCGCGCGCTCCTCGGCATCGCCATCAGCAACATCTCCAGCCGTCTCTCCCCGCGGATCGCCCGCGAGGCGGAGATGCAGATGCTCGACGCGGCGATCAACGCGGAGCTCGTGGCCTATGACAGCCCCGGGTTCAACGACAAGCGCGAGGCGGCGGACCGGGGCGCCGAGGTCGCCCGGGACCTGCTCACCGAGTCGCAGGACCTCATCGCCTGCATCGCGTCCCTGGTGGCCGCCGCCGGTGTGGTGACGCTGCTGCACCCGGTGCTGCTGCCGCTGCTCGTCCTCGCCACGCTTCCGCAGGGGATCGCCGGTGTGAAGGGGGCGCGCGTCCACTATCTGACCTCCCGCGCCCTGAGCGCCGACCGCCGGGTGCTGGGGCTGATGCGCTGGAACGTCACCGACCGGGACCACGCCGACCAGCTCCGCTCCTGCACCATGGCCCCCTTCCTCCTCGACCGCTACCGGGCCATCGGCCACCGCATCGACAGCGCCACCGACCGGGCCGTGCACCAGGGCGCGCGGTACGCGCTCGTGGGCGCTTTGGCCGGAGGGGTCGCTTCCGGGATGGTGTGGGCGGCGCTCGGCCTGCTGCTGGAGTCGGGGCACATGACGGTCGCCTCGGCGGGCACGGCCGTCTTCGCCCTGCGCACGGTCGGCTCGTCGCTGCGGGGCATGGTCGGCTACGGCACCCGGCTCTTCCGGACGGGGCTGTATCTGGACGACTGGGCGGAGTTCATCGAGGAGGCGGGCGGGCACCGGATGCGGCGCGGCTCATGGGTCCCGCAAGCGCCGCTGAGCGTCAAGGCGGAGGCGCTGACCTACTGTTACCCGGGCGCGGAGCGGCCGGCGCTGGAGAAGGTCAGCCTGGAGGTGCGCCGCGGCGAGGTGCTCGCCCTGGTGGGCGAGAACGGCTCCGGGAAGACCACGCTCAGCAAGCTGCTGACAGGGCTTTACCTCCCCACCGACGGCAGTGTGACGTGGGACGGCAGGGAAACCGCCGAGCTCGATCCGCAGGCGATGTGGCGGCAGACCGCCGTCGTGCCGCAGGACTTCGCGCACTGGCCCCTGTCCGCCCGGGAGAACATCACGCTCGGTCAGCCGCACGGCGCCGGTGACGAGGCCGTGCTCCGGGCCGCCGGGCACGCGGGGGCGGACGAGGTCGTCGGCGGGTTGCGCAGTGGTCTCGACACCCTGCTGGCGCGGGAATGGTACGGCGGGGTCGACCTGTCCGGCGGGCAGTGGCAGCGCGTCGCCATCGCCCGTGCCTTCTACCGGCAGGCCGGACTGCTCGTCATGGACGAGCCCACCAGCGCCCTCGACGCGCGGGCGGAACACCGCATCTTCACCGGGCTGCGGAGGATCGCCGAGGACCGGGCCGTCGTCCTCGTCACGCACCGGCTGGCGAACGTGGCCGTCGCCGACCGCATCGTCGTCCTCGACCACGGACAGATCATCCAGCAGGGCACGTTCAGCGAGCTCACGGACCGCCCGGGGCTCTTCCGCGAGTTGTGGGAGCTCCAGAACGACCGGGGAGTCAGGAGTGCCGAGGAGGTGGAGCGAGCGGAGCGATGACGTACCGCGGCCCGCGCGGCCCGTTCGGCGCAGTCCGACGAGGTCTGACGGAGCGACACATGTCAGCCTGGAAGGAACATAAGCAACAGATGCGCCTGACACTCAGCCAGGGGGACGCGTGGGTAACCGACCTGGGAGACACACCGCTGGCTTCCTCGAGCGGCAGCGGCGGAGCAGTGGTCCACAGCACGGCGGGGGCGCCGGTGGCGGCGCCCGCCGCGAAAGAGCCGCACGGCGGCGCGCCGACCGGGTACGGCGCCGGGCCGCCCGGACCTCGCATGGTCTGTTGCGGGGCGGCGCCGCCCTGTTGGTGTGCACGGGCATGGTGTGGCTGCCCACCGCGGGCGACCGGGCCCTGGCCGACGGCGTCGGCGACGAGGGCAACAAGGCCACGTCACCGTTCTGGGTCGAGCCCTCGGGGCCCGCCGCGCGCCAGGTGCGCCTGTGGAGGGAGCGCGGCCGGGAACAGGACGCCGCGGTCCTGGAGCGCATCGCGGCACGTCCGACGGCCGTCTGGCTGACCGACCAGGACCCCAAGGCGCAGGCCGAACAGGTCACCCGGCAGGCGGAACGAGCGGGGCGCGTCCCGGTGCTGGTCGCCTACGACATCCCCCACCGGGACTGCGGTCTGTATTCCACGGGCGGCGCCCCCGACGCGGCCCACTACCGCGCGTGGGTGGCTCGCGCGGCGGCGGGGATCGGCACCCGGCAGGCGTGGGTCGTCCTCGAACCCGACGCCCTCGCCCAATGGGCCTCCGGCTGTGTGCCGAGTGCGGCCGCCGCCGAACGGCTGACGCTGCTGGCCGAGGCCGTACGGATCTTCAAGGCACAGCCCGGGGTCTCGGTCTATCTCGACGCGGGCAACTCCGGCTGGATCGCGGACGAGAAGCATCTGGCCGACGCGCTCCGGCAGGCCGGTGTCGACCGCGCCGACGGCTTCGCGCTGAACGTCTCCAACTTCCAGACCACACCGGTGACTCGCGCCTACGGTGACCGGCTGTCCGCGCTGCTGGGCGGCGCGCACTACGTCGTGGACACCAGCCGCAACGGCAACGGCCCACTGCCCGAGAAGAAGGACCCCAAGCCTCCGGCCGCTCCGTCACCGACGCCCCCGCCCTCGGCGCCTCCGGCCCGGGGCCAAGCGGTCGGGAACGGCGTCGAGTCCGAGGGGGAGGACGGCGTCTTCATGGTGGACGGCTGGTTCCGGAACGCCGTCAGACATGCGCTGGGGAGGGCCGGGGACGAGCCGTGGTGCAACCCGCCCGGTCGCGCGCTGGGCACCGCGCCCACGACGGCGACCGGCAGCCCACTCATCGACGCCTTCCTCTGGATCAAGCGCCCCGGCGAATCGGACGGCGCGTGCAGGGGAGCCCCGCCGGCTGGGCACTGGTGGGCGGACTACGCGCTCCAACTCGCGGAAGCGACACCGACGGAACCCTGAGGGTTTTTCCGTACGAGGCTCCGGCCCCGCCCCCGGTCACTCGCGAAGTCATCGCGGCCTGCGGCGGGCGGGCACCCCTTGAATCACCTGTCGTCAGAACGCCGGACGGGCTTGAATCCGCCGCACGCGATGGTCAACGTGCGGGGGATTCAAGCCCGTC
>NZ_JBVHLW010000021.1:0-87169 GCF_055558795.1 Streptomyces sp. NPDC025618
CCCCCCCCCCCCCCCCCCCCCCCCCCCCCCCCCCCCCCCCCCCCCCCCCCGCGCCCGAAGGGCGCTCCCGCCGCAGGCGGCAACGAAACCCGCACAAGGCAACGGCGCTCCCGCCGCAGGCGGCAACGAACCCGCACCCGGCAACGAACCCGCACCCCACAGCTACCCCTCCCACCCCCGCCCCACCGCACAAGGCACCCGCCCCCCACCCCGCGCAGCCGAAACGCACGCCAAGCGATACCGTGCGTGCGACACCGTCGCCTCCTGCCCCAGCAGCGCCGCGCACCGCGCGATCCGCCGCCAGGTCCGCTCGGCGTCGTCGAGCAGGCCGTGCTGTTGCTGCCAGGCGAACTGACGGTCCGCCAGCCGGGCCGCGGCTCCCGGCCGGGCGGCGCACTCGCGGTCGATGGCGCGCCGCAGGTTCGCGTACTCGGCCGCGAACCACGCCGAGGCGTCCACCGTGATCCGGGTGGCCACCCGGGCGGGTATCGCGGCGGCGAGGGCATCGGCCCGGTCGCCCCGGGCCTCTTCCGCGGGCTGCGGGAGGGGCAGGCGAGGCAGGCGGGGCGGGCGGCCGAGCCCGCGATCGGCGGCGCGGGCCAGCAACAGCCAGGCGTCCAGCAGACGTTCGCGTACGACCTCGGCCTCCTCAAGCGCCGCACCCCCCGCAGGCGCCGCACCCTCCTCAAGCGCCGCGCCCCCCTCAGGAGACCCGCCCCCCTCCTCGCCCGCCCCCGCGTACAGCCGCAACAGCTCCGGCAGCCGATAGCGCGGCTCGCCCGTCGCGTCGACGCCGACCGGGGTGAGCAGGCAGTGGTCGACCAGGGTGCCGACCACGGTGTCGGCGTACGGTCCGCCGAGCAGGACCCCGACGACCCAGGACGCGAAGTCGTCGAGCTCGCCGTGGGCGAGGAGCCGCATCGCGCGCCGGGCGCGCGGGTCCAGCGCGGCGCAGCTCGGGGCGAGCCGGGCCCGTACGCCCACGTCGTCCGCCTCCAGCACGTCGAGACGGCCGTGCCGGTCGCCGATGATCTCCGCGAAGGTGCTCAGCGGCCAGTTGGGCCGCGCGGCCAGCCGCATCCCGGCGATCCGCAGGGCGAGCGGGAGCTCGGCGCAGGCGGCGGTCACCCGTGCCGCCGCGTCGGGTTCGGCGGTGACCCGCCGTCGGCCGATCATGCGCTCCAGCATCAGCAGGGAGTCGGCGGAGGAGAGCGGTTCGAGGTCGATCAGGGTCGCGCCCGGCGGCGCGGCGAGCCGCATCCGGCTCGTCAGCAGGAGCGCGGAGCTCGCCATGCCGGGCAGCAGCGCCTGCGTGGGGCCGGCCGCGTCGTCGGCGACGATCAGGACGCGGCGGCCCGACAGGCGCGTACGGAGCAGCGCCGCCCGCTCGTCCGTGGAGTCGGGCACGGCCCCGCAGGCGACGCCGAGTGAGCGCAGCAGCTCGCCGAGCGCGTCGTGGACGCCCTTCGGGCTGTCCGAGGTGGCCCCGAGCCGCACATGGAGCTGGCCGTCGGGGAAGCGGTGGCGCAGCTGGTGGGCGGCGTGCACGGCCAGCGCCGTCTTGCCCACGCCTGGCTGGCCGCACACCAGGACGACGGGCGGCGCGGTGGCGGTCCCGGCCGCTTCGAGGAGCATGACCAGCCGGGCCGTCTCGGCCTCACGGCCCGTGAAGTCGGGGATGTCCGGCGGAAGTTGGTGGGGCGCCGGGGCCGGCTCGCTCGCGCGCGGGCGCTCCGGCTCCACCGGTTCGGGGCCGTGATGGCTCAGGGTGTCGTCCTCGTCGAGGATCCGCTGATGGAGCCGGCGCAGCTCGGGCCCGGGGTCGACCCCGCACTCGTCGGCGAGCAGCGTACGGACCTGGGTATAGGTCATCAGGGCGTCCGCCTGGCGGCCGCTGCGGTAGAGCGCGAGCATCAGCTGCGCCCAGGCGTGTTCGTCCAAGGGGTCGGCGGCGGCCATGGCCCGCAGCCGGGGCACGATCTCGTGGTGCCGTCCGAGGGCCAACTCCGCCCACACCAGCGAGCGTTCGGCCAGCCGCCGACGGTCCATCAGATGGATGGCCTCGGCCTCCATCGCGGCCGTGGGGGGCAGGTCACCGAGTACGGGCTCCTGCCACAGGGACAGGGCCTGCTGGAGGAGGAGGGACGCGGTGTGCGGATCGTCCTCGAGCAGCTGCTCGCCGACGTCGACGAGGCGGCGGAAGTCGTGCAGATCGAGCTCGCCCGGCTCCACGTGGAGCGCGTAGCCGCTGGGGTGGGTGCGCAGCCTGCCCGGGTCGTCGAAGAGGGTCCGTGCCTTCCACAGATACGTACGCAGCATGCCGCAGGCCGAGGCGGGGGGGCCGGGCCCCCAGATCAGGTCGGTCAGCCGGTGCTTGGGCACGGGGCGGTTGGCGTGCAGCAGCAGGATGCTGAGCAGGGCACGCAGCTGGGGCTGTGTGATATCGAGAACCTGATCGTCGGCGGTGCGGATCTCCAGATATCCCAAGACTCGAAATTTCACGGTTCCCCCGGGATGCAGATGTTGACGCGGGACGGCAGCGGGCCACCGATGGATCTGCCGCCTCCGGGCGACGCTCCGGTCGCGCGGATTGTAGTCAGTTCGAGGGCACTCCGGATGAGGCGGGGAACCGGCTATTTGGCGATCAAGCGGGGACTCGCACGGGAGCCGGATCGGGGGTCACCGCGCATCGGAGAGCGCTGACGTGAGGGTAGCAACTCCCTGACCGGCGCGGCAGGCGTACCGGTCCGCGCCCGGCGGACGCCCCGTAGACGTCGCGTAGACGGTGCGCTCCTAGAGTCGACTGGGTCCAGTGGTCATGGACCATCGGTGTCAACGGGGGGATCGGCCATGCGCGTTCCGGGCCGTAAGGGGCAGTCGCCCGGAGCGTACGGCGGAAATGTGAATTCCGAATTCCATACGCTGGCCGATCGCCTCGCCGAACACCCCCGGCGTGAATTGTGGTACTACCGGGGGCGGGAAATCGTCCGCCAATCCTACGCCCGGGTCCACGACGACGTCCTCGCCGCCTGCGCCGCGCTGGAGCGCGCGGGTGTCGTCGCCGGGACGCACGTCGGCATCCTCGGCGCGAACAGCTACGAGTGGATCGTCGCCGACCTCGCGCTGATCCGGCTGCGGGCCGTCTCCGTCGCGCTGCCCGTCGAGACCCACCGCGACACCCCGCCGGAGGAACTCCGCGCCGCGTACGGCCTCGGGCTGCTGCTGATGTCGCGGAGCGAATACACCCGGCGCGCTCCCGGCCCGTCCTGGACCGCCGCGCTGGACGACCTGGGCACGGCCGTCGTCGCACCCGGCCGCGCCCACCAGGTGCCCGGCCCGGACGTCTTCACGCTGGTGTTCTCCTCCGGGTCCAGCGGCCGGCCCAAGTGCGTCATGATGAGCGCGCCGGGCACCGTCGCGACGCTGGAGGAGTACGCCGTCCAGCTGCGCCTGGACGCCGACGACGCGATCTTCGTGGTCCTGCCGCTCACCGCCTTCCCGCAGCGGCTCATGGTCTACCTCGCCGTCTGGCACGGCTTCGACATCCGGCTCGCCGACGTGCCGCGGCTGCACCCGGCGCTCAAGGCGATGGCACCCACCGTCGTCGTCGGGCCCCCGGCCTTCTTCGAGACCGTGGAGAACCGCCACCTAGCCCTGCCGCCCGCCGAGCGCCGCCGGGCCGACCGGCTGCGCCGGCTGACCGGGCTGATCCCCCTGCGCGCCGTCCGGCAGCGGGTGCGCCGACGGCTCTTCGCCGACGCGCACGCCCAGTTGGGCGGCCGGGCGCGGCTGCTGCTCACCGGCTCGGCCCCCGCCCGGGTGGCCACCCTGCGGCTCATGGAACAACTCGGCTTCGCCCTGCACGAGTTCTACGGCATGACCGAGGTGGGCGTCATCTCCTGGAATCTGCCGGGCCGCACCCGGCACGGCTCCGTGGGCCGCCCGCTGCTCCCCGGCACCGTCAGGACCGCCGAGGACGGCGAGATACTCGTCCGCTTCGACCCGCCCCGCAGCGTGGGCTATTACGGTGAGCACGGCGATGACGACGTCTACCGCCCCGACGGCTGGACCGGCACGGGCGACTTCGGCCACTTCGACGGGCCGTACCTGCACCTCACCGGCCGCAAGAAGGCCGTCATCATCACGCGGTCCGGCTACAAGCTCCAGCCCGAACCGGCCGAGCGCGCCCTCGCCGGGCTGCCGGGGGTCGCGCACGCCGTACTGCTGGGCGGCGAGCACGCGCATGTGGTGACCGCGGTCGTCTCCCTGTCGGGCCCGGCGGACGACGGTGTGCGCACCCGGCTCGACCGTGCCGTCGAGGACGTCAACCGCGGCCTGCCCGAACCGGCCCGGATCACCCGTCTGTTCTGCACGGAGGAGGCGTTCACCGCCGTCAACGGGCTGCTGACCCGCACCCTCAAGCCGGACCGGGCCGCGATCGCCGAGCGCTTCGGGAACGGCCTGTTCGCGCCGGCTCACCTCCCCGCGACGACACCCGCACCCAGCACCGGAGAGGCGCCATGAGCCGGCGGACACCCCAGGACGACCCCGGAGCGCGGGCCGTCGCCCTGATCAGCGAGACCCTGCCGCCCTGGGCGGACCGCACAGCCCTCGTGCCCTCGGCCCGCCTGCGCGAGGACCTGGGCCTGGACTCGCTGGCCAGGGTCGCGCTCGCGGCCCGGATCAGCGAGGACATCGGCGAGGCGGGAGACGGCCACGCCGCCGAGGAGTTCACCGCCCTCCGCACCGTCGGCGACGTCCAGGACCTCTACCGCAGGCTGAGCGGGGCACCGCCCGCGGACACCCTCGGCCGGCTCGTCCACCTGCTCGCCCGCGTCGGCCCGGAGCCGCTCGACACCGCGCGCCTCGACCCGTCCGCGCCCCTGCGCGACCTCGGGCTACCCTCCATGGTTCTGGTGGACTTCTTCGTCCGCATCGAGACCGAGTTCGCGTTCACCTGGGACGAGGACACCTCTCCCCAGACCTTCGCCACCCTCACGGCGCTCGCCCGCCACATCGACGACCGCGCCGCACCACCGGCCACCGGCCGGCCCGCCGCCCACAGGGAGCCCGCTCCATGACGCCGTCCGGCGCACCACCCGCCCTCGTCACCGGCGTCACCGGCCTCGTCGGCGGCGCGATCGTCCTCGAACTGCTGCGCCGCACCGACGCCGACATCCTGTGCCTGGCCCGCGACAGCCGGCACGAACCCGCCGCCCGCCGGGTCCCCCGGCTGCTCGCCCGCATGGCCGCCGACTACGGCATGGACGACGTCGCCGACCGGATCGCCACCCGCTGCCGGGTGTTGGCCGGCGACGTGACCGCCCCCGGCTGCGGCATACCCGACGCCCTGCTGCCCCCGGCGGTGGGCGAGGTGTGGCACGCCGCCGCCTCCCTGAAGTTCCGGGACCGCGACCGCGCGGAGATCGACCTGCACAACGTCACCGGCACCCGCAACGTCGCCGAGCTGGCCGTACGCCTCGGCGCCCACACCTTCGACCTGGTGAGCACCGCCTATGTGGTGGGCGACCGCACCGGGCTGCTGACCGAGGAGCCCGTCCCCGCCGGCTGCCGCGCCAACAACGCCTACGAGAGCTCCAAGATGGCCGCCGAGGCCCTGGTGGCCGAGGTGCCGGTCGAGACCGTACGGATCCTGCGCCCCGGCATCGTCATCGGCCACAGCGGGACCCTCGCCGCGCCCACCACCTTCGGCCTCTACAGCTTCGTCGACGAACTGACCGCGTTCCGCGCCCTGATCGAGCCCCGGCTCGGCAACTACCTCGACCACTACCCCGTGGCGATCCTCGGCGACCCGGCCACCCGCGGCAACCTCGTGCCCGTCGACGCCGTGGCCGCGGCGGCGGTACGCCTGGGCGCCGTGCGGGCGCCGGGCGGGGTCTACCACCTGACCAACAGCGAACCCACCCGCCTCGGCGAGGCCCTCACCGCCCTGACCGGCGCCCTCGGCATCCGCGCGCCGCGCTGGGTCGGCGACCGGGCCGAACTGAACTCCATCGACGAGGCGTTCAACAAGGGCCTCGACTTCCAGGGCGCCTACATGCTCCAGGACAAGGTCTTCGACGCCTCCAGGGCCCGGCGGTACTGCGCGGACCTCCTCACCGTCCCGCTCAGCCCCGCCCGCATCGGCGCATTCATCACCCGCTATCTCAAGGACGGCGCCGCCGAACAGGTCCGCGCCCTGCGGAAGGCGGCCGCCCGTGTTTGACTTCGCCGACCCCGCGACCCTCGACCTGCGCTACCGCGGCCAGGGCCGCTGCCCCACGGCCACCGGCGCCGAGCTCTACTACGAGAGCGTCGGCAGCGGGCCGCCCGTCGTCTGCCTCAACAACTTCTTCATCGTCGCCCCCGCCTGGCGGAACTTCACCTCACGCCTCGTCCGCGACCACACCGTCGTCACCTACGACCTGCGCAACCAGGGCGTCTCCAGCCCCGGCCCCGGCGAGCAGCACTTCGACGACCACGTGGGGGACCTGCGCGACCTCCTCGACCACCTCGGCCACGAGACCGTCCACCTCATCGGCACCTCCGCCTCCACCCTGATCTGCCGCGACTTCGCTCTCCGGCACCCCGAACGCGTGCGCGGCATGGTCCTCACCGGCCCCGCCTTCTCCCCGTACGGCCCGCTGCGCATGCGGCTCATGGCCAAGGACTGGCTCCAGCGGCTGGACACCACGCACGCCGCGGGCGTCTTCGACTACCTCTATCCGCTGGTCTTCACCGACAAGGCCATCGAACGCGGCGGCCGCGCCACCTACCTCGCGCTGCGCGAACACTTCCTCGCCCTCAACTCCGAGGCACAGGTCCGCGCGTGTGTGAGCGAACTCCGTCAGGCGTCCGGCGACCCCGCCCTGCTCGCGCGGCTCACCCGGCCGGTGCTGCTGCTGATCGGGGACGGCGACCACCTGTGGTCCCGCACCACCCTGAAGGACGCCACGGACCTGATCCCCGACGCCACCGGCCACGTCATCGAGGGCGCGGGCCATATGCCGTTCATCGAGGCGACCGAGGAGTTCGAGACCGTCGTGGGCAGCTTCCTGGCGAAGACATGAGCGGCGCCGCCGCCGTGGAGGCGGGCTGGCAGGCGGCCCTCGACGGCTTCGTGCCCGTGCCCGCCGCCCACGCCCGGCCCGAGCTGGACGCGGCCACCGCCCGGCACCTGCTGCGCTGCCCGCCCCGGGTGTGGGAGGCGCTCACCGCCGGGGGCCTGCCCGCGAGGCCGGCGCCCGACGGCGAACGCTACGACAGCCGCGACCTGTTCAACCTCGCCGTCCACTCCGGCTCGCGCGCCTCCGTACCCGAGATCGCCCTCTCGCTGGCCCTGCGCTTCACCCGGCAGGACCCCCGGCAGTGGTCACGCACACGCGAGTGGGAACTGCGGACCACCCTGACCTGCCTACGTCATCAGGGGGAGGGGCACTGGCGGGTCTGGCCACCGGTCCCGTACGACACCCCCGATACCCCCGGCACCCCCGCCGAGGGTGCCGGGCCCCGGCGCTGGTCCGGCCCCGCGGCCGTCCACACCCTGAGCCACCGGGTGCGGACCCGCGGCGTACACGCCGCTCTGGTGGGCCCGCGGCTGCGCGCCGAGACCGCCCGCGAGCTCGCCCGGCCGCTGCGCTACGTCCGCATGCCCGCCGCCGTCCGCGCCGACGCCGCGTGGATGGCGGAACGGGGGCTGGTCGACTGCGTCAGTGGTACGCTCGCGCTCGCGCGGCGGCTCACCGCCGCGGGATACGAGGTCCGTGGCCGCACCGGCTGGCTCGTGGGGCCGGAGGTCAGCGACCACACCTGGCTCGACGTCCGGGACGACGACGGCCGGTGGAAGAGCGTCGACGTCGCCCATCACCACCTCGCTCGCACACTGTTCGGACCGGATGCCGTCGCTCCCGAGACCTTCGCGGGCTCGCGCCCCGACCGCCTCGTGGCCAGCGCCGCCCCGCCCGGGGAGCAACTGTTCGCCCACCGGTGCGGCACCGCACCGGCCGACCTGGACTGTCGGATCTCAGCTGTGAGCCGGTAGGCCCCCGGGGCCGAGGAGGCGTGGAGAGACATGACGGAGGCGGAGAGGCTGCGGCGGCCGCGCGTGCCGGAGGCCCCAGGGGACGCGGTGACGCTGCGGTCCATGGCACCGGTGCTCGTCATCCTCTGCACCGGGCTGTTCATGGTCTGGCTCGACACGACGATCGTCAACGTCGCGCTGCCCGACATCCAGGACTCCCTGGGCACGACCTTCACCGGTCTCCAATGGGTCGTCAACGCCTACACCCTGACGTTCGCCTGCCTCATGCTCGTGGCCGGTGACATCGGTGACGTGTTCGGCCACAAACGGGTGTTCCTCATGGGCATCCTGGGCTTCACCGTCGCGTCGGCGCTCTGCGCCGTGGCGCCGGACATCGGCTTCCTCCTCGCCGCCCGCGGGCTCCAGGGCGCCTGCGGTGCGGTGATCATGCCGATCTCGCTGTCCCTGATCACCGCGCAGGGCGGCAGCCCGCGGGTGCGGGCCGCCGCCGTGGGCATCTGGTCCGGCGTCGGCAGCCTCGGGCTCGCGGGCGGCCCGCTGGCCGGCGGCCTCCTCGTCACCCACTTCGGCTGGGCCAGCGTGTTCTGGGTCAACGTGCCGATCGGGCTCCTCGCCGCGCTCGCCGCCCTGCGGTTCATCCCCGGCGGCCGCGACCGCGCCGGCCGCCGCATCGACACCTTCGGCATGGTGCTCTTCTCCGCCGGTGTCGGCTCCCTGACCCTCGGTCTCATCCAGGCCGACGACTGGGGCTGGACCTCCGCGGCCGTCCTCGGCGTGCTCGCCCTCGCGGCGGTCCTCCTCGCCGGCTTCGCGGGCTGGGAGCTGCGCACCCGCGCCCCGGTCCTGCCGCCCGCCCTCTTCCGCGACCGGGCCTTCACCCTGCCCAACCTCGCGGGCATGGTCACCTTCTTCGGCATGTTCGGCGTCCTGCTCTTCCTCTCGGTCCACTTCCAGTCCTTCGAGGGGCTCTCCGCCTACGACACCGGGCTGCGCTTCCTCCCGCTGACCGCGGCGACCGCCGTGGCCGCGCCCGTCGCCGGATGGGTGACCGGCCGCTTCGGCGCCCGGCTCCCGCTCGCCGCGGGCTGCGCCGTCTCCGCGCTGGGCCTGCTCGCCCTGACCCGGGTGCCGATGGACGACGGATTCCTGGAGTACACCGGCCCGTTCGTCCTCATCGGCTTCGGCACGACCCTGGCCGTCACGCCCGGGACCATCGCGGTGCTCGCCGCCGTCATGGAGAACCGCGCGGGCATGGGCGCCGGGGCCGTCCAGACCTCCCGGCAGATCGGCGGGGTCCTGGGCGTCGCCGTCCTGGGCACCGTCGTCATCCAGCACTTCCGCGACAAGCTGCCCGGCGCGCTGGCCCGCCTCGCGCTCCCGGACGGCGAACGCGCCCGCATCGTCGAGCGGCTCTCCTCGGGCGGCCGCCCCGACGTCTCCGGGCTGCCGCCCGCCGCACGCACGGCGATCCTGGAACCGGCGGGCCGGGCCCTCGCGGACAGCATCCAGACGGCCATCGGCGTCGCCGCCGTCTGCAACCTCGTCGCGGCTGTGCTGGTGCTGGCCGCCATGCCCCGCCAGGCACACACCCCGGTGAAACCGGTGAAACCGATGAAAGGAAGCGCCGCGTGATCGGACACCTGGGCCTGGGCGTGCCCGACCTGCGGGCCGCCGTCGCGTACTACGACCGGATCCTGCCCCTGCTGGACTACGAGACCTATTTCGGCGACGCGGCAGAGCACGCCTACCGGCCCGCGGGCGGCAAGCGCGGCACCTACCTCTTCCTCTACGAGAGCGCGGAGCCCGGCGCGTACTCCCGCCACCGCACCGGCCTCCAGCACCTCGCCTTCATGGTCCGCACCCGCACCCGGGTCCGGGAGGTCGCTGCGGCGGTGGCCGACGCGGGCAGTGAAATCGTCCACGCGCCACGGGAGTTCCCCGAATACCCACCGCCCTACTACGCCACGTTCTGGACCGACCCCCACGGCTTCCTCCTCGAAGCCGTCTGCCACCACGACCAGGACTGAGCGTGGGCGACCGGGCCGGCCACGACCATGACTACGACTATGTGATCGTCGGCGCCGGGTCCGCCGGCTGCGTCCTGGCCGCCCGGCTCAGCGCCGACCCCGGCACGAGCGTCCTGCTCCTGGAGGCCGGACGCGACGACGCCGTCCGCGCGATATCCGTGCCCGCCGCCTTCTCCACGCTCTTCCGCACCGAGGTCGACTGGGACCACCGCACCCGCGCCCAGCGCGCACTGGACGGCCGGGAGCTGTACTGGCCCGCGGGCAAGGTCCTCGGCGGCGGCTCCTCCATCAACGCCATGGTGTACGTCCGGGGAAACGCCGCCGACTACGACGGCTGGCGCGAACGGGGCCTGGAGGGCTGGGGCTACGGCGACGTCCTCCCGTACTTCCGGCGCTCGGAGCACAACACCCGCGGCGCCGACGCCTACCACGGCACCGGCGGCCCGCTCACCGTCTCCGACCTCCGCGACCGGCACCCGCTCAGCGAGGCGTTCCACACGGCGGCCCAGGCGGCGGGACTGACCGCGAATCCCGACTTCAACGGCGCCCGGCAGGACGGCGTCGGCTTCTACCAGGCCACCGTCCGGCGCGGCCGCCGCGCCGGCACCGCGAGCGCCTTCCTCCGCCCCGCCGCCCGGCGCCGCAATCTGACGGTGCGCACCCGGGCGACCGTACGGCGCGTCCTCGTCGAGCACGGCCGGGCGGTCGGGGTGAGCGCCGGACTCGACGGCGGGGAAACGGAGTTCCGTGCCCGCCGCGAGGTGATCCTCGCGGCCGGCGCGATCGGCTCGCCCCGGCTGCTCCTGCTCTCCGGCATCGGCCCCGCCGCCGAACTCGCCGCGCTGGGCATCGCCGTGGTGGCCGACAGCCCGCAGGTCGGGCGGAACCTCCAGGACCACCTGACCATCGGCGCGGGCTGGGAGGTGCGTGGCATCCGCACCATGGAATCAGCCCTCCGCCCGGCGAACGTGCTGCGCTACGCGGCCGGGCGCCGTGGGCCGCTGGCGTCGCACGTGGTCGAGGCGGGCGCCTTCGTCACCGCCGGGGACGGCCCGCCGCACCTGCAACTGCACGCCGCCCCCGTGCTCTTCGACCAGCACGGCCTGACGCCGCCGCCGTGTCCCGGGTTCACGATCGGGGTGTCCCTGCTGACGCCCACGAGCCGGGGGAGGATCACGCTCCGTTCCGCCGATCCGGCGGCGGCCCCCGTGATCGACCCTTGCTACGGCACCGGGCCCACCGACCTCGCGCGCCTCGTCGACGGCCTGGAACTGGTCGTCGAGATCGGCGGCACCCGGCCGCTGGCCGGCCACTTCGCCACCCTCTACGCCCTCCCGGCCACGGACCGCGGGGCGCTGGAGCGGTGGACGCGGGCCCGCGCGGAGACCCTCTACCACCCGGTCGGCACCTGCGCGATGGGCACGGTGGTCGACGCGGCGCTCAGGGTGACCGGGGTGGACGGGCTGCGGGTGTGCGACGCCTCGGTCATGCCCGTGATCCCCCGGGGCAACACCAACGCCCCGACCATCATGATCGCGGAACGGGCCGCGGACCTGATCCGCGGCTGAGGCCGCGCCCGGCCCCTGGGCCGACGGAAGCATCCCGGCCCAGGCGTACGTCCGGCCGAATGCAGACGGCTTGATCCCTTCTTCCTCCGGTGTGTCTGTTTATTGCAGTGTTCTGAGGTGGCCGAGTGCCACTCCAGTCACAAACTGCACACCCGGAGAGCCTTTATGACACGCAAGGTCCGAATAACGGCGGCGATATGCGGCACGGTGCTGGCCGGCACCGCACTGACCGGCACGGCACACGCCCAGGGCTCCGCACCGGCGGCGGCCGGCCCGGACGCCGTGACCGCTGACGGCAGCTGTGCCAAGCCCTTCGGAGACAACTGGGCGCTCGGCGCGGCGGACCTGCCGGGCAAGGCGCCGCTCGGCCCCCTGCTGAAGAACTGGGTCCGCACCGGCAAGGGCAGCCCGGCCCCCGACGTCTTCCTCAAGCAGTGGCGGACGGCCGACGGCAAGGACTGGAAGTGGCCCGGCAACGACGGCTTCGACGGCCCCAAGAAGATCGTCAAGCTGAAGGCGGGCGCCCACGTGGACCGCTTCGGCCAGCCGACGGGCACCTTCCTCGCCCCCACCGACGTCTCGTACGCGGCACGCGCCGTCCCGCCGTCCAACCTGCGGACCTACCCGGGCGGCGCGGTGTGCAACTACCACGTCTACAAGGTCGGCAAGCCGTTCGGCGTCTACGAGGGCGCCATCGCCCCCTGGTTCGGCCAGCCCGGCAAGGGCCTCCAGATCAAGCTCGACCAGGCGGCCGACCCCACGCTCCCCAAGGACGTGAACGTCAAGTGGCTGCTGGACCACAAGTACCTGGAGGAGCTGCCCACGACGCGCACGCCCGCCGCGGCCCCGCGGCCCTCCCTCGCGCGGCGGCACGGCGCGCAGCGGGGCGACGTACGGGCGGCGCTGCGCGCGGCAGGCGTGCCCGACGACTCCTACCGGCTCGGTGACGCGCGTGACTCCGCCGTACCGGCCTCGGAGTTCTACTCGCTGCGGCACGGGGCCGACGGCTGGGAGGTCGCGCTGACCGAGCGCGGCGAGAAGCGGACCGTGGCGACGTACGCGCAGGAGCCGGAGGCGGCCGACCGCCTCTACCGGGAGCTGGTGGCGAACGCCGGCTAGCGGCCGCCCGGCGCTCCGGGGCGCCCTGGAGCCTCAGCCGAGTGGTGCCTCTCCTCGGCCGCGGGGCAGCAGCCCCGCGGCCACCAGTTCGTCCAGGACCATGGCGGTGGCGGTGCTGACCCGGTCGCGGTCCTCCGGGCCCAGCCACGCCACCTCGGCGATCTCGCCGTCCGGCGCCGGGGTGCCCGTGCCCTCGGCCGTGAAACAGACCATCCGCACGACCGTGCCGGCCGCCTTGCCGTCGGCCGCGGCCTCGACGGTGACCGCGTGCGCGACGGTCGCGGGGTCGAGGGTGACGCCGAGCTCCTCCGTGATCTCCCGGACCAGGGCCTCCTCCCGGCTCTCACCGGCCTCCGGCTTGCCGCCGGGGAGATAGAAGGCGGGCCTGTCGTGCGTACGGGCGGTGAGCACCCGGCCGTTCCTCAGCCGGATCCACGCGACCTTCTCGATCAGCCTGCCCGCCGGGGCCGGTCCGGCGGGGCGCTGTTCGACGTTCATGCTGCTCCTCGGGGTGATGGGCGCGGGCTCCTCGACGGCCGGCGCGATCCGCACGCCGATGATGTCATCCCCGGCCGGGCGGGCCCGAGGGGGCGTGGCGGAGGTAGGCGAGCACGGCGCTGACCCGGCGGTGGAGCTGGGGGACCTCGGCGAGACCGAGCTTGGCGAAGGTGGAGTTGACGTGCTTCTCGATGGTGGACTCCGACAGCGTCAGGGCCTCGGCGATCGCCCGGTTCGTCTTGCCCTCGGCCATGTGCCGCAGGACGTCGAGTTCGCGGCGGGTGAGCGCGGCCAGCGGCGCGTCCGAGGCGCGGACGTGACTGCCCATCAGCACCTCGACGATGCGCGGGTCGACGACCGAGCGCCCGGCGGCCACCTCCCGCAGCGCGCGCAGGAGCTCGTCCACCTCCCCGATGCGCTCCTTGAGCAGATAGGCGAGGCCGTCCGTGCCCCGGCGGAAGAGGTCGAAGGCGTAGTGCTCGTTGGCGTGCTGGGAGAGCATCACGACGCCGATCCCGGGGTGGGCGGCGCGGATCGCGTGCGCGGCGGCGATGCCCTCGGTGTGGTGGCCGGGCGGCATCCTGATGTCCGCGATGACGACCTCGGGCCGCAGGCGGTCGACGGCGGCGAGCAGCTCCTCCGCCGTGCCCACCGCGGCGACGACCTCGGCCTCACCGGTGTCCTCCAGCAGGCGGCGCGTGCCCTCGCGGACCAGGTAGTGGTCCTCGGCGATGACGACACGCAGGGGCTCAGGCACGGGCTTCCTCTCTGACGCGCTCCCGCAGCCGGGCGCGGATGGTGGTGCCGCCGGGTCCGGCGGTGATCCCCAGTTCGCCGCCGACCGCCTCGATGCGGTCCCGCATGCCGGTCAGGCCCGACCCCCGGGTGGAGCCGACGGGGAAGCCGGTGCCGTCGTCGCGCACCTCCACCAGCAGCCAGCCGTCCTCGCGCGCGAGGCGGATCGTCACATGGCGGGCGTGGGCGTGCTTGAGCACATTGGTGAGGGCCTCGGACACGAGATAGAACGCGGACTCCTCGACGTCCAGCGCGAACCGCGCGCCCTCGACCTCGTCGCCGCTGTGCACGGTGACGGGCATCGGCATCCGGCGCGCGCAGGACGTCACGGCCGCCACCAGCCCCTGGTCGGTGAGGACGGGCGGGTGGATGCCGTGGGCGAATTCGCGGAGTTCGTCGATGACGCGGCAGGCGTCGTCCTGTATCGCGACGAGCGCCGCGTCGATGTCGGCTCCCCGGTGCAGGCGGTTGCGGGCGAGCGCCAGCCGGGCGACGAGCGCGACGAGCTCCTGCTGGATCCCGTCGTGCAGCCGCCGTTCGATGCGGCGCCGCTCGCTGTCCTGGGCGTGCACGATGCGGGCGCGGGAGGCGTCGAGCTCGGCGGCCTGCCGCTGCACTTCCGCCACCTTCGCGCAAAGGGCCGCGGCCAGCCGTACGTTGTGCACGGCCAGCGCCGCCGGGCCGGCGAGGGTCTCCACGACGTCGTGGTCCTCGGGGGTGAAGCGGCCGGCCACCTTGGGCCCGTACTCGATCAGCCCCTGGATCTCGTCGCCGTGCCGGAGGGGGAACGATCCGTGCGGTGGCCCGCCCGACGGATCGCCCGCCTCGGCGAGCGAGACGGGCAGGCCGTCGCCGCCCAGCCGCACGCGCACCCAGCGCAGGCTGAGGCCGTCCCGCAGCCCGGCGGCGAGCCGCGGGGCGAGCCGGTCGAGGTCGTACGCGTGCTCCAGGGTGCTGCCGAACTGCACGAGCAGTTCGAAGCTGGTGAGGCGCTTGCCGAGGACATGGCGCTCGACCAGGCGGTTCAGCCGGCTCCGCAGCGGCTGGAACAGGGCGGTCGCGGTGACGGCGATCAGCACGGCCAGCCCGATCGGGAGGTACTGCCCGGCGGTCAGCCCGAGCGTCATCGCCATGCCGAGGTACCAGCTGTTGACGATGAGCCAGAGCGCCCCGTGCACGGCCGCCCGGCTGACGGGGATGTCCACGCCGAGCAGCCGGTGCCGGAACGCGGCGTAGACGACGAGGAGGGAGATCAGGACGTACGGCAGCGCGCCCAGGAGCGCGCCGATGAAGTAGAGGTAGCCGTGGTCGCCCTGCCAGGTGCGGAACAGCCGGGACGCCGCGCGCGCCAGAAGCAGGGCCGCCCCCGGCACGGCGAAGGGCAGCAGGGCGGCGATGTCACGCTGCCCGGCCGCCCGGGCGCGCAGACAGCGGACCACGAGCAGCACCGCGCCCACCGCGGGCAGCCACGCCTCCGGGTAGTAGAAGACCAGGCCGTGGGCGACGCGGTCGGACACCGGGGTCAGCGGCAGCACCAGGGGCAGGGCCAGCAGGGCCCAGAAGGCGCGCAGGAGGCGGCGTTCGTAGGCGAAGCGGGGGGTGCCGTCGGGCAGCAGGGCCAGCAGCCGGACGATGAGGACGCTGACCGTCATGTCGTCCAACTGTCCGCAGATCAGGCCGAGATACCCCTCGGGGGAGGGGTGGCCGGTGCGGGGGTGCAGGCGCCAGCCGAACGTCATGGTGAGCAGCGTCTCGGTATAGCGAAGGGCGATGGTCGCCGAAAGGCCCACGCCGATCAGCAGCAGACGCCGTGCGATCGGACTGGCCGGCGCGTGCCACCAGCTGAACAGGCCGGCGAAATAACACGGCAGTACGGATCCGAGAATCCACGGCAGCGTATAGCGGTTCTGCAACTGGGTCGTCCCGATGACGGTCGCCCAGAGCAGGCAGGGAGCCCCGCCCCACGCGGCCACCCGCATCCACCCGCTCCTGGCCGTCACCCCCGCATTATCGGCGGGCCGTGCCACGGCCGTCCAGGAAGAGGACCTCCGTGCCCGGATGGCGGAAAACCTCCAAGGAGATTGGGGGTGGACCGGGTCCCCGGAAAACGCCCGGCGCAGCACACTCGAGTGGTCTCCTCCCGCCCGGCAGGGTCCGGGAAGGTGATTTCGGTGAGGCGAGTGGGATTTCCGAGAGCGGGTGGTTTCGATGAGTCTTTCCGCCGGGCCCGAGGTGGTCATCTGGGACACCACATATGCGTGCCCCTTGCGATGCTCGCACTGCTATTCGGAATCCGGTCGGCGTCCGACCCGGCAATTGCGTCTCCCGGACCTGCTGCGCGTGACCGACGCCCTGATCTCCCTGGGGCCGCGGGTCGTCGCGCTCTCCGGCGGTGAACCGCTCGTCGTGCCGGGCGTCTTCGAGGTCGCCGAGCGGCTGCGGCGGGCCGGGGTGAAGACCTCCGTCAACACCAGCGGGTGGGTGATGAGCCGGTCGGTCGCCGAACGTCTCGCGGGCGCGTTCGACGAGGTCATCGTCAGCCTCGACGGCGCCACGGCTGTCACGCACGACCGCGTCCGCGGCCGGGCGGGCTCCTTCGCCCGGGCCATGGCCGCCCTCGGCAAGCTCGACGACGTGGCCCGGCGGCGCCGGACCGAGGGCGCCCGGCGGCTGCGCTTCGGGATCGACTGCGTGGTGATCCGGTCCAACATCGGCGAACTGGAGCAGTTCGCCATGGACATCGCCCCCAGGTTTCCCGAACTCCACACCCTCGCCTTCAACGCGGCCGTGCCCGAAGGGCTCGCCAGCCGACCGGAATTCTGCCGGAACGAATTGCTCGACCAGGCCCGGGTCGCCCGGCTGACGAGCGAGGAACAGCTCCGGCGGCTAAGGGAACTCGCCCCGCCGACCGTGACGGTGTTCACCACCGACAATTTCAACCTCGTCATGAATCCGCAACGCGTCGCCCAACAGGTCGACACCCGGGTGATGCAGGTGGAACCGGACGGGGCCGTACGCGGAATTCCCGTCTACGAGGGCACCGTCGGCAATCTCCTCGACGTCCCCGCGAGGGAATTGTGGGAACGCGCCCTCGCTCGCCTGGAAGACCCCTTCGTGGTCGAGACCCTCTCGGCGGTCCACACCGTCGAGGAATGGGCGGAGGCCGTACGGAAGATGGATCGCCACTTCGCCTCGCCGGAGGACCGGGCCCGCATCGACCGGCGCACCGTACGGCTCGATCCACCGGAATTCCTCACCGCCGCGCAGTGACCGCCGCGCAGTGACCGACACCCCGATGGAATCCGGCAGAGGGCGCCCGCCATGATGACACTCCAGGACTACGACCGCTTCTCCCTGGCCGACCCCGTCCTCTTCGAACTCCCGGAGAACCTCCCGGACGACGGTGAACGGCTCGCCGCGGCCACCCGGGAACCGCCCGCGGGCTGGACCCGTACCGCGCACGGCTGGTGGGTCCGCCTGCGGCCGGACGGCACCGCTCCGCCCGGACAGGGCTGGAAGATCCACGTCTCGGTCACCCCGGACCACGTGCCACGGACCGCCGAGCT
Organism: Streptomyces sp. NPDC025618; assembly: GCF_055558795.1. Classification (NCBI taxonomy): domain Bacteria; kingdom Bacillati; phylum Actinomycetota; class Actinomycetes; order Kitasatosporales; family Streptomycetaceae; genus Streptomyces; species Streptomyces sp. NPDC025618. The sequence goes on from NZ_JBVHLW010000021.1 coordinate 17,615, forward strand.
GGTCCGGGCCCACGCCGTACGGCACGGCCTGGCCGTCGACATCATCCGCAGCGTGGCCGCCGCACGCGTCCTCAACGGCGTGCGCGCCGACCGGCTCACCAGCGGCGACCTCCTCACCCTCCATCTCACGGACGCCTCCGCCCTGGCCAACTCCCTCGGTGAACTCGCCGCCCCGCTCGACGGGACCCCCGGGCCCTACGTCCTCGGCGCCCTGCGGCACCGCTCGGGCCCCCTCTACGCGCGGTACGCCTCGGGAGCACCGGACGGCACCCCCGCCCCCGAGGACCCCCTCCGCCGCCCCCTCTTCCGCTGCCCCGACCGGCTGCCCCTGCCCGACGTGCTGCGCGCCGACCTTTCCGCCCTGCACGCCCCGCCGGAGGGGGAACTGCCCTTCCGCGTACGGCGCGCGCTGCGGCTCACCAACGGCGGCGGCACCTACCTCGCCACCGACCGGCGGACCGGCGCGCGGGTCGTGCTCCGCGAGGCCCGTCCCCACGCCGCCCTCGACCGGCGCGGCGAGGACGCCGTCACCCGGCTCGCCCGGGAACGCGCGGCCCTGGAACGGCTCGCGGGCCTGGACTGCGTGCCCCGCCTCGTCGGCCACCACGTCCTCGGCGAGCACCACTTCCTCGCCGTGGAGCACGTCGAGGGCACCAGTCTGGCCGAGGCCGCCGCCCTCGCCCTCCCGCTGACCTCCGAGGAACGCGCCGAGAAGGAAGCCCCCGCGTACACCACCTGGGCCCTCGCGATCCTCGACGCCCTCGGCCAGGCGCTGCGCCGACTCCACACCAGGGGGCTGCGCCTGGGGGAGCTCGCCCCCGAGGACGTGATCGTCCGCCCTGACGGCCGCCTCGTCCTCGTCGGCCTCGCCACCGCCACCGGCCTTGCCGACGGGCGCGCGCCCGCCCTCGGCGACCCCGGCCACACCGCACCCGACGGCCTCCGCGGCGCCGACGCCACCGCGCACCTGCTGAACCTCCTGCGCCTGTGGCTGTTCCTGCCCCTCCCGTACGACAGCCCGGCGGGGCTGCGCAACCTCACCACGGCCATCGGCCGGATCTACCCGCTGCCGACGGGTTTCGGCGCGGCCCTGCTCACCGGCCTGAGCCCGGCCGGCCGGAGCACCGCCGCGCGGGATCACCCCGGGGACCTCCTCGCGGCGCCGGAACCCCACTGGCCGGCGATCCGGGACTCCCTCGTCGACGGCATCCACGCGATGGCCACGCCCGGCCGCGCCGACCGCCTCTTCCCCGGCACGCCCACCGGCCCGGCGGCCATCGGCGGCCCCGCCTTCGCCTACGGCGCGGCCGGCGTCCTCCACGCGCTGCACCGGGTGGGCGCCGAGGTCCCCGAGGAGTACGTCGCGTGGCTGACCGCGGCCGCCCGCCGGGACCCCGCGCCCAGGCCCGGCCTCCACGACGGCCTGCACGGCATCGCCCTGACACTCGATCAACTGGGGCATCGCGAGGCCGCCTTGGAGCTGCTCGACCGCTGCCGCGCGGCCGCAGCCGAGGTCGCCTGTCCCGGTCTCGCGAACGGCGCCGCGGGCATCGCCCTGAACCAGCTGCGCTTCGCCCGGGCCACGGGGGACGCGTCGCTGCGCGACGAGGCGGTCCGTACGGCGGAGAGGCTGGCCGCCCGCGTAGCGGCCGGACCGCCCGTCCCGCGGCCCGGCGAGCCCGCGCCGTACGGCCTGCTGCACGGAGGCGCGGGCATCGCCCTGCTCTTCCTGCGGCTGTACGAGGAGACCCGCGCCCGGCGCTGGCTGGACGCCGCCGACACCGCGCTCGGCCATGACCTCGACCGGTGCGCCATGGGCCCCGACGGCCACCTCACGCTCTTCGACGGCACCCACCGGCTGCCCTATCTGCACGGCGGCAGCACCGGCCTCGCCTTCGCGCTGCGGCACCTGCTCGCGCACCGCCCCGACCCGGCGCGGACGGCCACGCTCCGCACGCTCCTGCACACCTGCCGCGCGCTGTACGTACGCAACTCCGGTCTGGTCCGCGGCCGTTGTGGGGGCATCGCGGTTCTCGCCGCTCTCGGCAGGCCCGGGGACGCCGCGGCCATCCGCACCCAGATCCACCGCCTGGCCTGGCACGCCCGGTCCTACCGCGGCCATCTGGCCTTCCCCGGCTTCCGGTCGGTCCGCCTCGCGGCGGACCTGGCCACCGGGTCGGCGGGCGTCCTGCTCGCCCTGAGCTCCGCGTTCGAGGGGACCGGTCCGGTCCTGCCCTACCTCGACCCGCGGACCCTGTCCGGAACGGACGGAGAGAGGAGGTGAACGACATGGCAGAGATCCTCGAACTCCAGGAGCTGGAGGAGGAGGCCCCGGCCCTGTGGCCCTGCGCGAACAGCTACGAGAGCGCGCGCGGCGTGGTCTGACGGCCGGTCGTACGCACGGGGGGCGGCCGGCCGCCGGTCTCGGCACCGGCGGCCGGCCGCGCGGATCGCGCCCTGGACGCCGTGCGTCCGTGTGTCCCGGGCGCCCCGGACGATGGATCCGCACCGTCGCCGCCCCGCCCCAGCAGCCGTGGACACCGCCGCACCCCGCAGCTCGCCGCGCCCGCACCGGCACCCAAGGAGCCCCCGTGCCCGACCACTTCGTCGACACCCTCGACCACCTCGACGACGCCGGCAGCCGCTTCACCCGTACCCGGCTCCCCGCGCCGCCGGGCCGCCGCCGCACCGAGCAGGGCGGCTGGGTCCACCTCCACGACCCCACCGCCCGGCTGCCCCGCCAGGGGTGGAAGATCCATGTGTCGGCCACCCCGGACGCGGCGGACCAGGTGATCGGCGAGGTCTGGGACCACTGCCTCCCGCGCGGGCTGTGCTTCAAGTTCCTGCGCAGCGCGGCCGTGCACCAGCTGATGAACAGCAAGCAGGCCCCCAGGACGGCCAGCGGCAAGCTCGTCACCGTCTACCCCGCCGACGAGGGTGAGCTGGAGCGGACCCTGCTCCTGCTCGCGGAGCGGCTGCGCGGCGTGCAGGGCCCGTACATCCTGAGCGACCTGCGCTGGGACGAAGGCCCGCTGCACGTGCGCTACGGCGCCTTCGACGTGGCGTACTGCTTCTCCCCGGCGGGCGAGTACGTGCCCGCCATGGAAGGGCCGGACGGCGGGCTCGTCCCCGATGTGCGGGGGACTGGCTTCAGGGTGCCGCCCTGGGTGACGGTCCCGCCGTTCCTCGACGCGCGCATCCGCGCCGCCCGCGCGGGCGGCGCGACGGCGTTCCCCTACCGCGTGGAGAAGGCCCTGCACTTCTCCAACGGCGGCGGGGTGTACCGCGCCGTCGAGCGGGACACCGGGCGGCGCGTGGTGCTCCGCGAGGCCCGGCCGCACGCCGGGCTCGACGACAGCGGAGCGGACGCCGTCGCCCGGCTGGGCCGCGAGCACACCGCGCTCGGCCTGCTCGCCGGACTGCCCTGCGTGCCACGGGTGTTCGCCCGGACCCGGCACTGGGAGCACCACTACCTCGTGGAGGAGTTCGTCGAGGGGGAGACCCTCCAGGAGGCGGTCGGCCGCAGGCACCCCCTCCTCCGGCCGGGCGCGGACGAGGCCGGGGTCGCCGCGTACACACGCTGGGCGTGCGACGTCCTCGCCCGGGTCGAGGCGGCGATCGGCGCCCTGCACGGCCGGGGCGTCGTCTTCGGCGACCTCCAGCCGGGGAACGTCATGGTCCGCCCGGACGGCAGCGTCTGCCTCGTCGACTTCGAGACGGCCCGCACCACCGGCGAGGGCCGCGCCCCCGCCCTCGCGACCCCGGGTTTCGCGGCTTCCTGGGCCCGTTCGGGCCCGGCCGTCGACACCTATGCGCTCGGCTGCCTGGCGCTGGCGCTGTTCTGCCCGCTGACGCCGCTGCTGCGCTTCGACGACCGGAAGCACGAAGAGCTCATCGCCTGGGCCGAGGCCCGCTTCCCCCTGCCGCCCGGCTTCGGCGACCGGCTGCGCGCGACGCTCACCCCGCCCGCCTCGGACGCCGGGAGCGCGGCGGCGCCCGAGGAGTGGCCCGCCCTCGACCGCCTGGCGGACGCGATCCTGCGCAGCGCGACACCGGAGCGGGACGACCGGCTGTTCCCCGGCGACGTGCGGCAGTTCGACGGCCAGGGGGCGAGCCTGGCGTACGGCGCGGCGGGCGTGCTCCACGCCCTGCACGTCACCGGGCGCGCCGGTCACCCCGGCTTCGGCGCGCACGTCGACTGGCTGGTCCGGGCCGACGAGAGGACCCGCTGGCCGCGGCCGGGCCTCTACGACGGGCTCGCCGGGGTCGCGTACGTCCTCGACGCGCTGGGCCGGTGCGAGGAGGCGCGCGGGACGCTCGACCGGCTGGCCGCCTTCGACCTCCGGGGCTGTGGGGCGTCTTTGTTCGGCGGGCTGTCCGGGATCGCCCTGGCCTGCCTGCGCCTCGGCCGCACGGACACCGCGCTGCGGCTCGCCGGCCGGCTCGTACGCGCCCTGGAGGGCGACGGACTGCCCGGCGGGGACCGGGCCGGGCTGCTGCACGGCTGGTCGGGCCCGGCGCTGCTCTTCACCCACCTCTTCCGTGCCACGGCGGACCCGCGGCACCTTGGGCACGCCCGGGCCGCGCTCGAACGCGACCTCGCGCACTGCGGCACCCCGGGCGGCGAGCGGCTGCACGTCAAGGACGGAGCGCGGCGGCTGTCGGCCCTCGACGGCGGCAGCGCGGGCATCGGTATCGCCCTGCACGCCTACCTGCGGCACCGTGACGATCCGCGCCTCGCCCTGGCGCGTGACCGGATCCGGGCCGGGCTCGATACCGAACTCCTCCTTTCCCCCGGTCTGTTCACCGGTCAGGCGGGGCTGCTGTACGGCCTCGCCCACCTCGGCGGCCCGGGCTCCGCGGTGACCGCGCACCTGCGGAGTCTGGGACTCCACGCGGTCCGCCACTCCGGCGGGCGGGTCTTCGCCCTGGACGGCCTGCTCCGGCTCTCGAACGACCTCGCGACCGGCACGGCCGGTGTCCTGCTCGCCCTCCACGCCGCGCTGGGCGACGGCCCCGGCCCCCGGGCGGCGCTGCCGCTGCTGGGCGAGGACCCATGAGGAGGAGCGGCGCGGCGGGGCGGGAGGGGAGCCTGCGCCGCAACCGGCGGTTCCAAATCCTGTGCGTGGGCCAGGGGTTGTCCCTGCTCGGCTCCGGCGCCTCCGGCATCGCGCTGCCCCTGCTCGTCCTGCGGCTGACGCACTCGCCCCTGTGGGCCGGCCTGGTGGAGGCCGCGTGGACCGGAGCCCTCGCGCTCGCGTGCCTGCCCGCCGGGCCGCTCGTCGACCGCCTCGACCGCCGCAGGGTCCTGCTGAGCTGCGAAGCGGGCCGCGCCCTGACCAGCGCGGCCCTGGCTGCGGCGGTCCTCACCGGCCGCGCGACGCCCGCCGCCCTGCTGGCCGCGGGCGTGGTGCTGGGCTTCCTGGCCGCGCCGTTCAACGCCGCCGGGCTCGCCTCGGTCCGGCAGGTCGTACCCGAGCACAAGCTGAGCACGGCGCTCGCCGTCAACCAGGTGCGCGGCCAACTGGCCTTCCTGCTCGGCCCGGTGCTCGGCGGGCTGCTCTTCCAGGCTTCCCCGAGCGCCCCGTTCTGGCTGGACGCCGCGTCCTTCGCCGTCTCCGCGGGGTGCGTCCTCGCCCTGGGCCCGGCGCTGTACACCCCGGCGGGGGAACGCGAGGGGTGGTGGCGGTCGTTCACCGCGGGCCTGCGCTTCCTGTGGCGCGAACGGCTCCTGAGGCGGCTGACGCTGGTCGCGTCCGCCCAGAACCTCGTCCTCGACGGGGTGTACCTCGCGGTCGTCGTCGGCTGCGCGCGGCAGGGCGCGTCGGGGCTGTCCGTCGGGGCTGTGACGGCGACGTCGGCGGCGGGCGCGACGGCGGGGGTGCTGCTGGCGCCCCGCGTGGGGAAGCGCTTCCCTCCGGCGCGGGTGCTGCTCGCCACCGAGACGGTCTGTGCCCTGCTCGTCGGCGCGATGGCGCTCGGCGGTGGCCCGGCGCCCCGCGCGCTGCTGCTGGCGGGCTGTGCCCTGGCCGTGGCGGTGTCCGGCTCGGTGCTGACGGTGGCCCGCCTGCTGCGCACCCCGGAACGGTTGCAGGGCCGTGCGAACAGCGTGATCGGGCTGCTGTTCATGGCCACGCCACCGCTCGGTTCCGCGCTGTCCGGCGCGCTGGTGGACAGCTGGCCCGACGCGGCCGTCTTCCTGCTCCTCGGCGCGCTGCTGGGCCTGCTCGCCGTCGCTCTTCCGAGGGACAGCGCCTTCGCGGCCGGAGCACGCGACGACAGCGCGGTCGGGAACGGCGCCGAGGCGGTGTCCGGCTCGGTCAGGTGAGCGAACGGCCACGCGCGATCCCCCGGAGAGCGGGCCCAACGGCCGTGTGAGGGTACGGAATTCGGTCACTCCTATATGCCGTCACCATATGCCATTGGGCGCGTAGTCAGGTCCGTACCGGTGCCCACTGGCGCTGCTGCGCTCCTGAGTGCCGGGCGTGTCGCCGGTGGCTCACCAGGCCCTGCCGTACGCTCACGGTACGCCTTCCCCAAGGCGTCCGGATCACGGCGCTGTTGTCACCCCATCGCAGCTGAGCCGCATCAGGGGGCGCGTGGCGCACGGACAAGTCCGTTTGTCTGTGCAGCACGGACCGAGTGCGCCTCGTGCCCCAATACCTCTATCGAATGTATGGTTTTCGTTTTTACGCTCGCGTCTAGAGGGCACCTTCTTGCCAGGCCCCGAAAGGAGGGGAGACGGGGCCTGGACGCACGGCCCGCCACGGGGGACGAGGGAGAGGGCAGTGATCCAGCCTGGAAGCGAACGTCCAGGGGGACACGGCGCGGTCATCGCGCCGCGAGGGAGCGCGTGCGGGCGTTCCCTGCCTTCTCCGTGCCGACACGCCGGAGAGTCGGCTTCCGCTCCGCCGAGGAGAAACCAACCGCAGACCAGGACGGGCTTCGCCCGGTCCGAGCACCCCGTACCGCAACGTCGAGTTCGGCTCGGAAAGGCCCGAAGGAGGCCGGCCCCAGATGCCACAGGACATCGCCCTGGACATACCGTTCCCCACCAAGACGAATCCACGGGTGGACGCCGTGGCCGATCGCAATGAGCGATGGCTGATATCGGCGGGACTGCTCAGCAGCCAGCAGAACATCGAGCGCTACCGGTCGTGGAACATCGCCCTGCTCGCGGCGGGCTTCCTGCCCGACGCCTCCGAGCGGGAGCTGACCTTCGGCCTCGCGGTGCAGAGCTTCTTCTTCTTTTTCGACGACCTCTTCGACGGCGCCCTGGGCCACAACCCCGCGGCCACGTACGAGATCTGCCACGAGATGGCGGCCCTCGCGCGGCAGGGCTCCGGCTTCGGCAAGCCCGTGGTCGCGCCGACGTTCCCCCTGGCCCGCCTGTGGTCGAGCCTGTGGGCCCGGGCCCAGCAGGGGATGTCGGCCGCCTGGCGGGCACGCACCGTCCGGCACTGGGAGGAGTACTTCCTGACCTACGTCTCGGAGGCCGTCAACCGCAAGAGCGGCACCGCGCTCGGCATGGACTCGTACATGAAGCTGCGCCGGGACGGGATCGGCAGTCAGGTCGTGCTCGACATCTCCGAGCGCTGCGGGCACTTCGAGGCACCGCCGGAGATCCACCAGAGCATGTGCATGCTGGAGGTCCGCGACATCACCGCCGAGGTCGTCACCCTCACCAACGACCTCCACTCGCTGGAGAAGGACCAGGCGAACGGCGACCCGAACAACGCGGTGCTGCTGCTGAGCCGGGAGCACTCCTGCTCACAGGACGAGGCCATCGCCCGGCTCCAGCAGATGGTGCGCAGGCGGACGCTTCGCTTCCGGCAGCTGGTCGACGAGGTCGACCGGCTGTGCGACGCCTTCGGTTTCTCCGGGGAGGAGCGCGAGAACACCCACCGCTTCCTGGACGCCAACCGGGCGTGCATGCGCGGCAATTACCACTGGAGCAACATCAGCGCCCGCTACAGCGACGTGGGCGTGCTGCACGTCATCCGCTCCCCCCGCATCGAGGACGTCATAGCCCAGACCGTCGACTGAACGGCGCGTCCCGGGCGGCGGAGCACCGCCGCCCGGGGGCTCACCCCGATTTCCCGCCGGCCCCCGGGAAGAAGTCGACGAGCAGCATGTCGCGGACGCCGGAGTCCGTGCCCCGCGCGGGCCGTACGGGGGAGACCCCGTGCAGCACCCGGCGGTCGTCGAGCACGATCGTCTCCAGGGGCGCGGTGAGCTGTGCCCGGTGCAAGGGCCGCTCCTGGAGGTCGTAGAGGCAGGACTCCGCGCCCCGCACGTCCTGCCGGCGGATCAGCACCTGCGCGACATACGCGTGACCGTCCCGGTGCACGCCCTCGGGCGCGGGGTGGCCCTCGGCCCGGACGGTGGCGGTGACGCGGATCTGGTGGACGCCACAGGTGTCGATGCCGGTCCGGGGGCCGGGCAGCCGCTCGTGGAGGGCGTGGACGACCGTGCGCAGCACTTCGCCCGAGGCCACCGACTCCTTCAGCGGGGCGAAGAGCCGGTCGACGCCGCCGTGCACCCGGTTCACCGACCGGTCCTGGAAGAACGCGGCGTGCGGCAGCGGCGTCAGCCGGTCGCCGGCTATGCGGAAGGTGCCGTACCGGCGGAAGCGGTAGGGCTTGTCGGTGCCGAGGTGGGCGTCGGCCGGCAGGTCGTCCCAGGAGGCGGCGAAGCGCGCGACGGAGTCCGCGGGAAGCCCGTCCAGCGCGGCGGCCAGCACCTCCGGTCCCAAGTGCGTGAAGGGCGGCCGTTCCGGTTCGGCGGGCTGTCCAAAGGAGGCGGCGGGCCGGCCCGGCACGCGCGAAGGGGCTGACGTCATGGTGTCCTTGCCTTTGGTGCGGTGTGTTCCGTCGGCGAGGCGGGCCGCTGCGCGGTGGCCTCATCACGACATTAAGCCGACACCGCGGCCCCGTTGGCCGGAACGCGTTCATCGGCGGGACGGAAGGGGACAAACGGGCTGCGGGGGTGGCGGTGCCCGTGGAACGGCCCAGCGCACGCGCTCATTCGGCGCCCCGCTCTCCGCGTGGCTTCCCGAGCGGACGGCTTCCCGCGTGGCTTCCCGAGCGGACGGCTTCCCAGGTGGACCGCTTTCCGCGCGGGCGGCCTTCGAAGCGGACCCTTCACGGAAGTCGCACGACCTGGGCTCCCCAGGTGAGGCCGGCCCCGAATCCGAGGAACAGCGCGAGATCTCCCGTGCCCACGGCCCCCGATTCGCGCAGCCGGGCCACGGCGAGGGGAATGGAGGCGGCCGAGGTATTGCCGGCGTGCACCACGTCGCGGGCCACGGCGACGCGCGCGGGAAGTCCCAGCCGCTGCACCACGGTCTCGATCATCCGCAGATTCGCCTGGTGCGGGACGAAGGCGCCGAGTTCGTCCGGGCGCACACCCGCCGCGTCCAAGGCCCGCCGGGCCACATCGGGCATTTCCTCGATGGCCCAGCGGAATACCTCGGGCCCCGCCATGCGCATGGTGGGCCAGGCGATTCCCGGATCGTCGCGGTAGCGGAGCCAGTCGGCCGAGTGCGCGATGAGTTCGCGGCGACTTCCGTCCGAGCCCCAGACGACGGGTCCTATGCCGCCCCCTTCCCGTGGTCCGACCACCATGGCCCCGGCACCGTCGGCGAACAGAAGGGCCGTGGAGGGGTCTTCGGGCGCGACGATGTCCGTCATCTTGTCGGAGCCGATCACCGCCACATGGCGGGCCGAGCCGTCGCGCACCAGTGAGGCGGCCAGGGCCAGCGCGTAACAGAAACCCGAGCAGGCGGCGTTGAGGTCGAACGCGGCGGCCCGGGTGCCCAGCCGGTCTGCGATCTCCGCCGCGCTCCCGGGGGTCTGCCGCAGGCCCGACATGGACGCCAGGACCACGGCGTCCAGCCCGCCGGGCGCGACCCCCGCGTCGGCCGCCGCCTTCCGCGCCGCCTCCACCGCCATGTCCGCCACGGTCTCGTCCGCGGCGGCGTACCGACGCTCGACGATGCCCGTACGCCGTTCGATCCATTCGGGCGTACGGCCGGTGCGCTCCGCGACCTCGTCATTGCCCACGACGCGGTGCGGCCGATAGGCGCCGATCCCCAGAATTCCTACGTCCTGTGCGGCAGCTCGCTGTATCAGCATGGCAATACCCACCTTCGGTCCGTCCGGGTGCCGGTCCGCCTCCGGCCGTCACCACGGGCCCGCCGCGGTGCTCCCGATACGGAACGCGGCCACGGGAACAGCGGCGGAAGAACCGTCACGGCCCGGGCGCGCCGGCCGTTGCCGGGGTCCGTGTCCGCGGTTCGGTTTCCGCTCCGGAAAAGGGCGGGGCGACCGGCCCCGCCTGGGGCGATATCGGAGCACGTGGCTTCCGTGGGATGTCGGGCGCGCCGCGGCGACGGTCACCGTGCCGCTCATACGGGCCCCCCGAACCGGATCGAGCTCACTCGCCGTGGAGACTATCTCCGGGCGAGTTGGATTCCGCAACCCGCCCGGGGAAGACCGTCGAGTGTTGAACGTCACGCGGATTCCATGATTCGCCCGTCAGTGACGCGGGTCACAAAAATTATTGCTTGCTTGCCGACATCGGCCCCTTCTACGGTCACTCGTGTGATCCAACTCATCGCCATGACTGGCCTGTTGTCGACGATCGAGTTCCGCCGTCGCGCGCAGTGCCTCGTGCCCGCACCGACCGGGGAAAGGGCGGGCTCATGACGAACTCCGCACCATCGCTGTCACCGCTGGATCTGCTCGGCCGGACCACGGCCGGACCTGTCGACGCCGGAACGCACCTGAACGGCTTCGGCGGATTCCACGGCGGGCTCACCGTCGCGCTCATGGCGGCCGCGATGCGGGGCGAAGCGCCCGGCCTGCCGCTGCGCAGCGTCACCGCGCGCTTTCACCGGCCGATCAGTGCCGAGTTCCAGGTGGAGACCTCGCTGACCAGGGCCGGGCGCAGCCTCACCGCGGTCGGCGCCAGGGCCGTGACGGCGAAGGGAACGCACGTCGACGCCTCGGCGGTCTTCGGGTCGCTCAAGCCTGCGGAATGGCGGGAATTCGCCCCCGAGATGCCGGAGGCGCCACCCGCCCATGAATGCGAAATCTTCGCGATCCCGCCGGAGTTCGTGCCCATCTCCGCCTATCTGGAGATCCGCCCGGTCGGCCCCAGCCGGCCGTACGCGGGCGGCACGGAACCCGAATTGACCGCGTGGATAAGGCTCATGGGCGACGAGCGGCCGCCGGACGCCCTGCGGTTCATTCTGCTGATGGACGCGCTGGCGCCGTCCTATGCCGCCGTGCTGTCGACCCTGGCCCTGGTGCCGACCCTCGAACTCACGGTGCGCCCCGGCGAGAACCTCGACCGCGCGGACTCGCCCTGGATCCTCCTGCGCGCCCGGACCCGCGCCGCCACCGCCGACGGCTGGGTGGACGAGGAGATCGACGCCTGGGGCCCGGACGGCGCCCACCTGGGTTCGGCACAGCAGCTCCGCATCATCCGCGCCGACTGAGACCTCCACCGCGCGGCGGCGGGAGCACAGGAATCCAGGGTCCGGCACCGGCGCGACGACGGGCCCGGTCACGAGACCCACGCGGTCGAAGAAAGACCCGCGCGGTCGAAAAGAAGAAGCATCGAAAAAGAAGAAGCACACGGGGGCGCTGTGGATCACATATCGGGGTGGGCGGGTCCGCCGCGGCCCGCGACCTTGCCCGAGTTGCTCGGACACCGCGCGAGCCTGCCCCGGCAGCTCGCCTTCCGCTTCCTGCCCGACGGCACGGACGACGCGGCCGTGGAATGGACGTACCACGACCTCGCCGAGCACGCCGCCACCGTCGCCGCCGACCTGCTGCGGCGTGAACTCACCGGCCGCCGCGTCGTCCTGGCCCTCGATCCGGGCCTGCACTACATCGCCGCCCTCTTCGGGATCCTCCGGGCCGGCGCCACCGCCGTGCCCTCCTTCCCGCCGACCGGGAAGCGGGCCCTGGCGCGCTTCGTCTCCATCGTCGAGGACTGCGCCCCGGACGTGATCGTCGCGGACACCCGGCTGGCGGACCGGGTCGCGCAGTTCGAGGCCGTACTGCCCGCGTTCGTGGCCCGCCCGCAGTGGATGTTCGTCGACGACGACTACCTCCGGCGGGCCGCGGACTCCCGGACTCCGGACGGTGGCGCGCACGCGCCGGTGCGGGCCGACGGACCGGCACTGCTCCAGTACACCTCCGGCTCGACCGGCGACCCCAAGGGGATCGTGCTCACGCACGAGAACCTCGTCAGCAACTGCCGGGCGCTCGAGGCGAACATGGGATACGAGCCCGACCGCGTCGGCTGCACCTGGCTGCCGCCCTACCACGACATGGGCCTGATGGGCACGATCATGCTCGCGGTGCACGGCGGCTGGCCCCTGGTGCTGATGCCCCCGGCGTACTTCGTGCAGCGGCCCTACCGCTGGCTCAAGGCCGTCACCGACCACAAGGTGACCATTTCGGTCGGCCCGAACTTCGCGTTCGACATCTGTACGTCGAGCATCACCGACGAGGAGCTGGCGACGCTCGACCTCGGCAGCCTGCGCCAGGTCTTCTGCGGATCCGAACCCGTCTCGCGCGCCACCCTGGACGCCTTCCGCGACCGCTTCGGACCGCGCGGCTACGACGAGACGTCGCTGATCCCCTGCTACGGGCTCGCCGAGGCCACCCTCTATGTGTCGGGCAAGCGCGCCGGCAGCGCCGTGAAGACCGTATGGCTGGACAGGGCCGAGCTGGAGAACGGCCGCGTCCGGCAGCTTCCCGCCGAGGAGGCCGAGGCCGCGGAGGACGGCCGGGCCGCCCGGATCGTCAGCTGCGGCGAGGTCGCCGAGGGCCATGAGGTGATCGTCGTCGACCCCGGCGAGCGGCGCCCGGTGGAGCCCGGCCGGGTCGGCGAGGTCTGGGTGCGCGGCCCGAACGTCGCCACGGGCTATCTGGGCAAGCCGGAGCTGACCGCCGAGACCTTCGCGGCGCGCCTCGCGGATCCGGAAGCCGGACACACCTATCTGCGCACCGGCGACCTGGGATTCCTGCACGAGGGGGAGCTGTGCATCACCGGGCGCCTCAAGGACCTCGTCGTCATCGCGGGCCGCAATCTCTATCCGCAGGACATCGAGCATTCCGTGCGCGGCTCCCACGAGAAGCTGCGCGGCGCGGCCGTGTTCTCCGTGCCGGGGGAGAGCGGCGAGGAACTTGTGGTGGTCACGGAATTCCGGGGCACGGCACGGCAGTTGGCCGGGGAACGCGACCAGGTGCGGGACGCGGTGGTCGCCGCGGTGACGGCCGGGCACGGCGTGGCACCGGCCGACGTGCACTTCGCTCCCGTCGGCGCGATCCCGATGACGACCAGCGGCAAGGTCCGCCGGGACGCCACCCGTCAGGCATACGTCCAAGGAACGTTGAAGAAGCTGACCCCGGCCGCGGACGAGCTGCCGCTGTCCGTACGGTGACGGGAGTCCCCATGACCTCTGTGCCCGACACCTCGGTCGCGCCCCCGCCCGGCGGTCTCGCGGCGGCCGGCCCCGACACCGACGCCTCCGCCCGCCGGCTCGCCTATGTCACGGTGGGCGTGCCCACCCTCGGGTTCCTGGGCGCGGTGGTGTTCGCCGTGGCCTACGGATTCACCGCCGTCGACCTCGGCCTGCTCATCGGGATGTATCTGCTGACCTCCCTGGGCGTGGAGGGCGGCTTCCACCGCTTCTTCTCGCACCTGTCCTTCGCGGCCAGGCCCGGTGTCACCGCCTTCTGGGGCATCGCCGGGTCCATGGCGGCCCAGGGCCCGATCGTCTTCTGGGTGGCCACGCACCGCCAGCACCACGCGTACACCGACCGCGACGGCGACCCGCACTCGCCCCGGCCGGTCCGGGACGGGCGGCGCTTCCCCCGGCTGCGCGGGCTCTGGCACGGCCACGTCGGCTGGCTGTTCACCGTCCGCCGGCAGAACTGGAGCAAGCGCGTCCCCGACCTGCTGCGCAACCGGCTGGTCATGAGGATCGACCGGTACTACTTCGGCTGGGTCCTGCTCGGTCTGGCGCTGCCCGCCCTGCTGGGCTGGGCGCTCACCGGGGGCAGCGGCCGCGGCGCCGTGGGCGGGCTGCTCTGGGGCGGGCTCGCCCGGATCTTCCTCCTCGACCACGTGACGTGGAGCGTCAACTCGATCGGCCACACCCTGGGGAGCAGGCCGCACCGCACGCGGGACAACAGCCGCAACGTCGCCTCGCTCGCGCCGTTCTCGGTGGGGGGCTCCTGGCACAACAACCACCACGCGCAGCCCGGTCTGGCGCACAACCGGCACGCGTTCTGGCAGATCGACATCGCGGGCGGCTTCATCCGGCTGCTGGATCTGCTGGGTCTGGTGTCCGACGTCCGCTATCCCAAGCGCGCGCGACCGGAGTAGGCCCCGCGCCGCCGCCGGTGCGCGGCACCGGCCGTACCGCCGCGCGGACCCGCGGAAAGCAGCCCGGCAGTCGAAGCAATCCGGCAGTCGAAGAAAGGAGCACCACGTGTCCACCACCACCGTCGACCCTCTCGCGGCGGCCATCGTCAAGCTGGATCCCGCCAGCCGCCGCATCAAACGGTTCTCCGCGCTGACCACGATGACCCTGCCGCTGCTCGGCACCGCGGCGGCCGCGTATTTCCTGTGGACCGGAAACTTCACGACCACGGACCTGGTCCTGTTCGGCGTGATGTATTTCGTGCACATGGGCGGGATCACCATCGGATTCCACCGCTATCTCTCGCACAAGGCGTTCAAGACATCGCCCTTCTTCCAGGGCGTCATGATGATCACCGGATCCATGGGTGCCCAGGGCCCGTTGATGTTCTGGGTCACCACCCACCGCAGGCACCACCGGTTCAGCGACCGCGAGGGCGACCCGCACTCGCCCAATCTGCACGGCCGCAGCCTGCGGGCCAGGCTGCGCGGCCTGTGGTACGCGCACATGCCGTGGATGCTGAGCGACGAGACCTCCAAGTGGACGGTCTTCGCCCCGGACGTCCTGCGCGACCGCCGGCTGATGTGGTACCACCGCACCTACCCCACCTGGGTGGTCGTCGGTGTGCTGATCCCGGCCGTGGCCGGCCTCGCCGTCGAGCGGACGCCGATGGCCGCCGTGACGGGCCTGGTGTTCGGCGGTCTGGCGCGGATCTTCGTCGCCAACCAGGCGGCCTGGTGCGTCGGTTCGGTCTGCCACGCCATCGGCAGCCGGCCTTTCAGCAACGCCGACCGCAGCGCCAACAACTGGCCCGTCGCCGCGTTCACCTTCGGCGAGGGGCTCCAGAACAACCACCACGCGTTCCCGGGCTCGTACCGCCACGGGGTGACCTGGTGGGAGCCGGACCTCAGCGGCTGGCTGCTCTTCGGCCTGGGCAAGGCGGGCGTCGTCTGGGACCTCAGGGAGCCCGACGCGGCCACCATCGCGCGCAAGCGGGCCGTGAAGACCGCCGCGTGACCTCGCCCGCCCTTTGCCCCAGTGACCTCATCCACCACGACACCCACGGGAGCGTGAGCACCAGATGTTCGGACGCAAGAAGGAAGCGCCGATAGCCGGACCGCTGACGGAGGAGTCCCTCCGGCAGTGGCTGACCGACCACCTGGCCAAGCGGATCGAGGTGCCGCCCGCCGAGATCGACACCGGCAAGTCGTTCGAGGCGTACGGGCTCGACTCCCGGGTCGCCGTCCAGGTGTCGGGCGCGCTGGAGAAGGTCGTCGAGCGGCGGCTGTCCCCGGGGCTGCTCTACGAGCACCAGACCATCGACGACCTGAGCGGCTATCTGGCCCGGGAGCTCAGGCTGTCCGACCGGACCGGCTGAGGGGAAGCGGGACCATGGCCGCGTACAACTTCCCCTCGGACCCCGGCGAACCCTTCAAGGACTTCCTGCGCAAGTCGGAGCGGCTGGAGGGCGAGCGGCTCGCGTCGGCGATCCCGAGGGACTACTTCGAACCCCGCGTCGCCCGCGGCCTGCTCGGCTTCGCCGTCAGCTGGGCGCTGTACGCCGGGGCGATCGTGGGCGTCGCCTACGCGCCGCACTGGCTGCTGTACATCCCCCTGTGGGTGGTGGCGGGCCTCGGTGGCTGGGGGCTGCACTGCATCGCCCACGACTGCGGGCACGGCTCGTTCTCCCGGTCGCGCAGGTTCAACTTCGCCGTCGGTCATGTGTCCTTGCTGCCCCTGGTCTACCCCTTCCACGCCTGGCGCCACGTGCACAACCTGCACCACAGCCACACCAACAACCTGGAGCTGGACACGGACTGGCGGCCGGTCCCGGCGGCGCTGTACGACCGGATGCCGCTCCACGAGAAGGTGATCTACCACGGGACGCGGACCTGGGCGTTCTGGGGCGGCACCATCAACTACTGGCGGGAGTCGGGCTTCCGGCCCTCCTTCTTCCCCAAGCGGGAGGCGCGCCGCGACGTCCGCCGGTCGATCGTCTTCGTCCTGGCCGTGTGCGTCCTCTACTTCACCCCGCTGGTCTATTTCACGGGCGTGGAGGGATTCTTCCTCTACTTCGTGGCGCCCTGGCTCGCCACCCACGCGTGGTTCAGCGCGACGACGCTGATGCACCACAGCGCCGACGACGTGCCCTACCTGACCAACGAGCACTGGACGCGCAACGCCAGCAGGCTGCTGGTGACGACGGACTACGTGTACCCGAAGTGGCTGCTCTTCCTCACCCACAACATCTCCATCCACACGGCGCACCACGTGGCCCCCGTCGTCCCGTACTACAACCTCCGCAAGGCCCAGGCGGCGCTGAAGGAGGCGTACCCCGGCATGGTCCGCGAGGAGAAGGTGCGGGTCGGGCAGCTGGCGCGCATCATCCGGCGGCTGCACTTCTACGACACCGAGTCGGGCTTCTACACCGACTTCTCGCGCACCCGGGTCGCGCCGGCGGACGCCCCGCCCGCGGTGAAGGCGCCGTCATGACACCGCTCGCGCTGCGGAGGATCGCCCACGCGGCGGTCGGCGCCGTGCTGCCGGGCACCGGCGGGCGCTGGGCGACCGACGTCTTCAGCCGGACCCGCCCGCTGGGCGCCCGGCCCGACAACGTCCTGCCGCTGGGCGCCCGGAGGTTCGCCGTGACGGGGAACCCCGAGGTGCGCGGAGGCTATCTGTGGGGCGACGACGGCGGGCCGACCGCGCTGCTCGTGCACGGCTGGGGTTCCGACAGCAGCAGCATGTACTCCCTGATCGCGCCGCTGCGGCGACTCGGCTACCGTGTGGCCGCTTTCGACGCCCCCGCGCACGGTGTGCACGAGGGCACCCGGGCGACAATGACGCAGTTCACCACCGCCGTGGGCGCCGTCCTGGACTCCCTCGGCGGCGCGCGCGTGGTGATCGCGCACTCCCTGGGCTCGATCGCCGCCGTCGGGGCCGTCGCCGCGCGGCCCCGGCAGGGCGTCGACTGCCTCGCCCTCATCGCCCCGACCTGCACGCTCACGGCGGTGCTGGAGCGCTGGGCCGCGGACGAACTCCGGCTCTCGCCCGCCATCGTGGACCGGGTCCGCACCGAACTGCACCGCCGCAACGGCGTGCCCGTCACCCACTGGGACGTCGTCGGCCTCGGCCGCGCGCTGGACTGCCCGGTCCTCGCCCTGCACGACCCCGACGACCCGGTCGTCCCCTTCCGCGAGGCCGAGGCGATCGCCGCCGGACTGCCCGGCGTACGGCTCGAACGCGCCCCCGGCCGCGGCCACATGGGCATCCTGATGTCACCCGAAGTGAAGAGCGCCGTCTCCGCGTTCGTCGCGGAACACGGCACGAGGACTGGAGAGACCATCCCGTGAGCGAGCGAACGGAATCCGGCGGCAGGGCGTGGATGTGCCTGGTCTGCGGCTGGGTCTACTACGAAGCCCTCGGCCTGCCCGAGGAGGGCATCGCCCCCGGGACCCGCTGGGAGGACATCCCGGCGGACTGGAAGTGCCCCGACTGCGGCACGACGAAGGACGACTTCGTGATGGCCCCGCTCTGAGCGCTCCGCTGGAAGCCCGGTGAACCGGCCGCGCCCGCGCGGCGGAGCCGCGCATCGGCACCTCCCCGCCCCTTCCGGGACCGGCGAACCGTACCGGACTCCACCGGGCCCGCACAGCACCACGGCCACCGGCCGCCGGACCCGCGGGACGACCGGGCCCGGCGTGACAAGACCTCAAGTCCCGCGCGACGAAGGAGACCCCATGACCACCGCCACGGACCCGCGCACCGCCATGATGACGCTCCTCTCCCCCCAGGGGAAGCGCGATCCCTATCCGCTCTACGAGGCCCTGCGCGCCTACGGCCCGATCCTGCCGCTGGGGCCGGGGCAGCTCGTCGTCACCGGGCACGCCGAATGCGCCAGAGCCCTCCGCGAGCCCGCCCTGCTCTCCACGGACGCCGCCGTGCAGGACGCGCTGCTGCCCGGCTGGCGCGACCACTCCTCCTGGCGCTGGCTCACCAAGAACATGCTCTTCAGCAACAACCCCGACCACGACCGCTACCGCCGCTTCTTCGGCACCGCCTTCACCCCCCGCCGCGTCGCCGACCTGCGGCCCGCCCTGGAGGGCCTGATCGGCGGGCTCGTGGAGCGGCTCGCGGACCTCGGTGCGGGCGGAGCACCGTTCGACTTCATGGCGGAGTTCGCGTTCCGGGTGCCCATGGCCGTGATGGGCGAACTGCTCGGCATACCCGCGGCGGAGCAGCCGGGCTTCCGCGGCGCCATCGGCGCGATCACCACCGCCCTGGAGCCCGTCCAGGACCTCGCCCAGCTCGCCCCCGGCGACGCCGCGATGGATCAGCTCGCCGATTACTTCACCGATCTGGCCGCCCGGCGCCGCGCCCGGCCCGGCACCGACCTGGTGAGCGAGATGGTCCTGCTGCGGGACGGGACCGGTGAGCTCAGCGAGGAGGAGCTGGTCGCCAACTTCATGCTGCTGCTGGTCGCCGGCACCGAGGCGCCCATGGACCTCATCGGCAACGCGCTGCGCCTCGCCGTCGAGCACCCGGAGCACGCCGCCAGGCTGCGCGAGGACCCCTCCCTCGCCCCCGGCTTCGTCGAGGAGACCCTGCGCTTCGACCCCGCGGCGCAGGCCCTGAACCGCATGGCCGCCCGGGACTTCGACTTCTTCGGGGTGCCGGTGGCCGCCGGTACGAAGGTGACGCTGCTGATCGCCGCGGGCAATCGCGACCCGCGCCAGTACGCGGACCCCGGCGTCTTCGACCCCGCCCGGCAGGGCAACCACGCGCTCACCCTCAGCGGGGGAGCGCACTACTGCCTCGGCGCGGGCCTGGCCCGGATGCAGGCGGAGCTCGCGCTGCCCGCCGTGCTGCGCCGCTTCCCGGGCCTGACTCTCGCAGGTGAACCCACCTTCCGTGACCAGCTCGTGCAGCGCGGCTTCGGTCAACTCCCCGTGAAGTGTGGGTGAGCGGCACACCTCACATTCCGTCAGTGCTGGGTGACGCTGTATGCTCCAGTGAGTTGGAAAAGCCAACTCACGAACGAGGAGAGCGATGACTCAGACTGCCGCCGCTGAGGCGGGCAGTGCGACGAAGCCCCGCTTCGGTCCAGTGTTCGCCGTCGTTGTAGCCGGGGTTGCGATGTCCAACCTCGACATGTTCATCGTGAACGTCGCCCTGCCCGACATCGGCGATCAGTTCTCCGGCTCCTCGCTGGCGTCGCTGTCCTGGATCCTCAACGCCTACGCGGTCGTCTTCGCCGCGCTGCTCGTCCCGGCGGGCAGCCTCGCGGACCGCACCAGCCCCCGCCAGGCGTATCTCCTCGGCATCACCGTCTTCACCGTCGCCTCCGCCGCCTGCGCGGCGGCGCCCGGCGTCTGGGTCCTCGTCGCGGCCCGGGTCGTGCAGGCCGTCGGCGCGGCCATGCTGATCCCCTCCTCGCTCGGCATCCTGCTCGCCGCGGCCCCGCCCGAGAAGCGGGTCGCCGCGGTCCGCGGCTGGACGGCCATCAGCGGTGTGGCCGCGGCGCTCGGCCCCGTCGCGGGCGGCCTGCTCACCCAGCTCGACTGGCGCTGGGTCTTCCTGGTCAACCTGCCCATCGGCGTCTTCGCGCTGGCGCTCGGCGTGCGGGTGCTGCCCCGTACGCCCGCCCGCCCCACCACCGCCCGGCTCGACCTCGTGGGCGCGGCCCTCCTCACCCTCGGCATCGCCGTCGTCGCCCTCGGCCTGGTCAAGAGCGAGGACTGGGGCTGGACCTCCGGCCGCACGATCGGCTCCCTGGTGGCGGGCGTCGTCCTGCTGGTGCTCTTCCTCCTCGGCTCCTCCCGCCACCCCTCGCCGATCCTGCCGCTGCGCCTGCTGCGGGTGCCCGCCGTCGGGCCCTCCACCTTCGCCAATCTCCTCTTCGCGGTGGCCTTCGGCGCGATGCTGCTCTCGGCCGTGCTCTGGTGCCAGCAGGTGTGGCACTGGTCCCCGCTGCGGACCGGCCTCGCCATCGCCCCCGGCCCGCTGATGGTCCCCGGCTTCGCGATGGGCATCGGCCCGGTGATCCGGCGGCTCGGCTCGGCCGCGGTCTCCGCGATCGGCTGCGTCCTCTTCGCGGCCGGCATCGCCTGGTGGATCTACCGCCTCGACACCGGCCACGACTACGCCGCGGGCCTGCTCCCCGGCATGCTGCTCACCGGCATCGGGGTCGGCCTGGTCGTGCCCACGCTGGTCGGCGCCGCGGTCACCGCGCTGCCGCCGCAGAGCTTCTCCACCGGCTCGGCCGTGGTGACGATGGCCCGTCAGGTCGGCTCGGTGCTGGGCGTCGCCATGCTCGTCGCCTTCCTCGCCGCCCCGCACGGCGGCGACCCCGTCACCTCCTTCGACCACGGCTGGGAGTTCATCCTCGTGTCGGCCGCGGCCGCGGCGGTGGTGTGCCTGTTCATCCCCCGAGCGAGGCCGAAGGAAGCGGCCTGACGGTGTACGTAACGGTGGAGCCCGGAGGCACGAAAGCCCCCGAACCCTCCGGGCTCACGCGCTCCCCTGGCGCGGCCGCGGCCTGACGGCCGTCGGCACGACGTGCACCAGGCCGGGCGGCCCGTGCGCGCGGTGACCTCACCGCGCCGGGCCGCCCGGCTCTTCCGCGTCACCCCCCTCGCGGGAAAGGGGGGTTTTCCCCACCCCGGCCGGGGGCTCACGTCCCTGGCCCGCCCCCGCCGCCCCTGATTGGCTGTGGAGCGCGGGGAGGGAACGGCCCTCCACCGGCACGGGACACCCAGGGGGACGAGGACGATGCGCGCGTACGGGCGGAAGAGCCGCTGGTCGAGAGCCGGACGGGCGGGGGCCGCGATGGGTGTGGCCGCGGCCGTCGCGGCGGGGATCGCGGTCGCGCCGCAGGCGAGCGCCTCCGGCCCGGCCGCTGGGCACTACGACACGCGCGCCCTGGAGGCGGACGTGCGCGCGGTGCGGGCCGCGAGCGGGAAGGTGAGCGTCCTCGCCGAGGCCGCCACCGGCGAGGGCACCCTCCGCGCCAGGTCGGCGGCGGGGGAGCGGGTGCCGTGGGACGCGCGGTTCCGCACGGCGAGCACGACCAAGACGTTCACCGCCACCGTCGTGCTCCAACTGGCCGCCGAGGGGAAGCTGTCCCTGGACGACACGGTCGAGAAGTGGCTGCCCGGCGTGGTGTCGGGCAACGGCAACGACGGGTCGAGGATCACCGTGCGCGACCTGCTCCGGCAGACCAGCGGCCTCTTCGACTACGTGGACGACCCGGAGCTCTCCGGCGCGCTCGCCCAGGACTTCGAGAAGCACCGCTACGACGCGACGCCCGCCGGGCAGTGGGTCGCGGTCGCGATGCGCCACCGGCCGCTGTTCGCACCCGACCGCGAGCACCCCCGCTGGGCGTACTCCAACACCAACTACCTCCTCGCCGGCCTGATCGCCGAGAAGGCGGGCGGCATGGGCTGGCGCGAGCAGGTCGAGCACCGTGTCATCGCCCCGCTCGGCCTGCGGGGGACCAGCGTCGCGGGCACCAACCCCTTCATGCCCGGACCGCACGCCCGGGTGTACTTCGACCTCCCCGGCGGCGCCCGGCTGGACGTCACCGAGAACAGCCTCCAGCACACCGCGGACTCGGCGGTCATCAGCACCACGGGCGACCTCAACACCTTCTTCCGCGCCCTCGTCACCGGCAAGCTCCTGCCCAAGGCCCAACTGGCCGAGATGCAGCGGACGGTGGCCCGCACCGACGACCCCGGCGACCGGGCCGAGTGGCCGCGCGGGGAGTACGGGCTGGGGCTGCGCTGGGTCCCGCTGTCCTGCGGCAGCGGCTACTGGACCCACGAGGGCGACGGGTTCGGCTCGTACACCCGCACCGGCGTGACCCCGGACGGGAAGCGGTCCGTCGCCGTGTCGATCACCAGCGCGGGGGACCGCCCCGACCCGGCGCGGCTCAACCCCGCCGCCCGCGAGCTCGTCGACGACGCCCTGTGCGCACGGCCGAGCGCGAACAACTCCGCAAAATAGGGCAAACCGCATTAAGTGGGGCGCGAGTTCGCTGCGACGCGGCGCGCTCGCGCCTCTTTTGGTCGTTTCCTCCCTCCGTGTTGACAGGTGATCCCGTGATCCATAATGCTCATTCCACTAGCTGACTAGTTAATTAGCAAAGTGGGCGGTGGATGGGATGAGATCAGCCGACGGCGCGAGCCGTTGGGCGGTGGAGGCACGGGGGCTGGGCAAGCGCTACCGGAAGAACTGGGCGCTGCGCGACTGCTCCTTCCGGCTGCCGGCCGGATCGATCTGCGGGCTCGTGGGCTCCAACGGCGCGGGCAAGAGCACCCTGCTGGGCATCGCGGCACGGCTCGTCCGGCCGACGACCGGCAGCCTGCGGATCCTCGGCCGGCCCGTGACGGACCCCGGGACGCTCGCGAGCTGCGCCTTCCTGGCCCAGGACAAGCCGCTCTTCCCGCAGTTCACCGTGGAGGACACGCTGCGCCTCGGTGCGGAGCTCAACCCCCGCTGGGACCGGGCCGTCGCCGAGCGCATCGTGGGCTCCGGCAGGATCCCGCTCGGCGCGCGCGTCGGCACGCTCTCCGGCGGCCACCGCTCCCGGGTGGCGCTCGCCTTGGCCTTCGGCAAGCGGCCCGGACTGCTGCTGCTCGACGAGCCGCTGGCCGCGCTCGACCCGCTCTCCCAGCACGAGATCGCGGGCCTGCTGATGGCCGAGGCCGCCGAGCAGGGCACGACCGTCGTGATGTCCTCCCACCAGTTGTCCGACGTGGCCACCATGTGCGACCACCTGCTGGCCGTCGCCGACGGCCGCGTACGGCTGGCGGGCGAGGTCGACGAACTGGTGGGGGCCCACCGGCTCGTCACCGGAGCGCACCTCGTGGAGGGCGTGCCGCAGGAGATCGCGCGGCACACCGTCGTCGAGTCGCGCACCACAGGGCGCCAGTTCACCGCGCTGATCCGGGCGCGGGGCCCCATCGAGGGCGAGTGGAAGGTCAGCGCGCCCAGCCTGGAGGAGGTGCTGCTGGGCTACCTCCGGTCGCCCGGCACGCCCGCCCTGGTGACCGCGGACGCCGGAATCGAGAACGAGGACCGCGCCGCGCGCGGGGAAGAGGGGACGGCATGAGCGGCGCCGTACGGACACCGGAGGAGTCGGAGGCCGGCAAGCAGCCGCCGCGCCTGCTGCGCGGCATGGCGTGGCTGGTCTGGCGCCAGCACCGCACGGCGCTGGTGGCCTGCCTGGTCCTCGCGGCGTCGGCCTGCGTCTACATGCTGTGGGAGCGTGCCGCGGCCGTGGACTACCTGGCCGGAGGCCCGGCGGGGCTCGCGGACGGCGAGTTCAAGATGGCCTTTCAGGGCACGGCCTACGCGTCGGCCTTCCAGAACGGCTCCGGGGTGATGGCGATGCTGCCCGTGATCGCGGGAGCCTTCCTCGGCGCCCCGCTGATCGCCGGTGACCTGGAGCGCGGCACCTGGAAGCTGGTGACGACCCAGTCGATGACCCGCCGCCGCTGGCTGGGCACCAAGGCCGGGATGGCGGTGCTCGTCACGCTGGTGTGCTCGGTCGGGCTCTCGGCCGCCTTCACCTCCTGGTGGAGCGTGGTGCACGACGTCACCTCCGCGGACTGGATCGAGAACGGCGACTTCGACAAGACCGGGCCCATGCCGGTGGCCTGGTCGCTGCTCTACCTCGCCGTCGGCGCCGCGCTCGGGGTGGTCGTCCGCCGGGTGCTGCCCGCGATGGTGCTGACGTTCGGCTTCGGACTCGTGATGAGCATCGTGTGGGACCGGATCCGGCTGCTGCCCTTCAATCCCCGGGTGATCACCAACCCCGTGGAGCAGGGCCAGCCCACCGTGCCCGCGGGCGGCGCCCGCTTCGACAACTGGACCGTCGACGCCCAGGGCAGGCTGCACGGCTTCGGCGCCTGCTTCAACGAGCGCACGCCGGCCGAGTGCAGGGCGAACAAGAGCATCGTCGCCCAGCGCCTGGAATACTTCGCCCACGACCAGATGAGCGCCATGCAGTGGACGTGGGCCGGGATCCTGCTGGCGGCGGCCCTCGCGATCGCGGGCCTCACCGTGTGGTGGGTCCGCCGGCGGCCGCTGTGATCCGCGAAGCCGTCCGGTCCACGCGCGGCCGGACGGAATGAGGGGCGGGCTCACATGGTCGAGTTCAGGATCGACCGGCACAGCGGCATGGCCGCCTACCTCCAGATCGTCCAGCAGGTCCAGGAAGCGCTGCGGATGGGCATCCTCGCCGAGGGCGACCAACTGCCCACCGCGGCGCGGGTCGCGCGGGACACCAAGCTCAACCCGAACACGACGCTGAAGGCGTACCGGGAGCTCGAACACCTGGGCCTCGTCGAAGCCCGCCCCGGCGTGGGCACCTTCGTCAGCGCCGTCCCGGCCCAGCGCCGCCCCCTCGCCGACTCCCCGCTCCTCGGCGAACTGTCGGACTGGATGCGCCGGGCCCGCGGGGCGGGCCTGGACTGGGGGGACGTCTCGGCCCTGATCACAGCGGCACGCGCGGAGCACTTCCCCGCGGGGTGAGCGGTCCTGCGGCCGGCCTGATGCGCCCGGCTGCGGGCTGCCCCGTCCCCACGACGCGGCGAACCCATCGACATCTGTCCCAGAAACGGCATGACGACACCATGAAACCGGTCCCGATACCCGGCTCCCGTACGGGAGATCACGCACCGGCGGCGGAGCCCGTCGCCGGACCGGCGCCGTCCGCGCCTCTGGCGAAACGTATCTTCCCGTGGGTGTGGCCGCCCCTCGCGGTCTACGCCGTCACCACCGCGCTGCATCTCGCGCTGCTCTCCGCGATGGCGGGCCCCGACGGCCCCGGGCTGCGGAACCGGCTCCTCTCCTGGGACGGCGAGCTGTACGTCGACATAGCCGCCAACGGCTATCCCGACGGCTACACCTACGCCGCCGACGGCAGCCTCACCGGCAACAACCTCGCGTTCTTCCCGCTGTATCCGCTGCTGATCCGCGTGGTGCACACCTGCACGGGCCTCAGCCACGAGCTGGCGGGCATCGTCACCGCCCATCTCGCGCTGATCGCCGCGCTGATCGTGGTGCAGTGCCTCCTCACCCGGCTGTACGGACGGCGGACCGCCGTCATCGGGACCGTCCTGCTGGCCGGGGCGCAGCCGATGGCCGTCGCCTTCCTGATGTCCTACAGCGAGTCGCTGTTCCTGGCGCTGGCCGCCGGGACGCTGCTGGCTGCGCACCGCCGCGCCTGGCTCACCGCGGGCACGCTCGCGCTGCTGACCGGGCTGACCCGGCCCGCGGCGGCGGCGGTGGTGGCGGCACTGGCCGTGGCCGCCGCCCGGGAACTGCTCCGCGAACGCCGCCTGCGGGCCCGCCCGTTGGCGGGCCTCGCGCTGGCCTGCGCGGGCACACCCCTGTACCTGTGGTGGGTGGGCGCGCGCGTCGGTGACCCGGCCGCGTGGTTCACCATCCAGGAGGCAGGCTGGGGCACGCACTGGGACAACGGGGCGGCGTTCCTCGGCTTCCTCGGTGACTCGCTGGGCCGCGGCGAGGGCTGGGTACCGGTGAGCACGGCCGTGCTGCTGCTCGGGATGGTCTGCGCGACGGTGGTGGCCTGGCGGCGCGACGCGTGGCCGCCGCTGCTCGTCCACGGCACGGGCATCCTGGTGCTCACGCTCTGCCAGAGCAACTACTCCCATTCCAAGCTGCGTCTGCTGGTGCCGGGCCTGCTCTTCCTGGTGCCCGCGGCGAGAGCGCTGGCCCGGGCGCGCCCGCGTACGGCGGTGACCGTGCTGACGGCGGCGACATTCTTCGGCTGCTGGTACGGCGCGTACATGCTCACGATCTGGCGCTACGCGATCTGAGCGGCGGGGGGTCGGCCACCGCGCGGACGCATATGAGTAATCACGCCACTGCGGAGAGTTAAAATTTTTGACGTGTTGCCGCACAACCAGCTCCGCCTTCCGGTTCATTGGACGCACCGCACGACGGATCGAGGGATCTGTGACTGGAGAGACGGACCGGCTCCCGCCGCTCCGCACGTGCAGCCGCCGACTGGCGATCACCTTCGCCGCCTTCCGTGAGATGCACGCGAGGCGCTGGTGCGCCTACGCCCATGTGCACACCGGGGACGGTGCGGCGGCGGAGGAGATCGTGGCGGCGGTCTTCGGGCAGCTGGGCCGGCAGTGGCCGTATGTGCTGCGCCGGCCGTCCGCCGACGCGTACGCCTGGTCGTCGCTCAAGGAGCACCTGGCCGCCTGGCTCGCGGTGCGCGGCCGTGACTCGGCGCTGGTGACGGCCGCGTTCGGCTGCGTGACCCGGCTGCCCCGCGAGTGCCGTCAGCGGTTCGAGCTGCTGGAGAACCGGATGGCGCTGTACGCGGCGATCGCCCGGCTGCCGGAGCGGCGGTGCGACGCTCTCGTCCTCAACCATGTGATCGGCTACAGCGTGGGCCAGGTCGCGAGCCTGCTCGGCACCGATGAGTCGCTGGTGCGCTCCCACATCGGCCACGCGAAGCGCAGGCTCGCGTCCGGCCCGCCCGTCGGGCACCCCGTCAGCGGGAGCTGACGCTTTCGTCACGGCGTGCGCCGGCACCCCTTCGGCCGGCACCCCTTTATCAGATGCCCGCGCCCTCCCTCCGTCAGCACGCGAAGCCTCAATCACCCGATCGTGAGGCCGATTTCACCACGCGAGGGGACCGGTGCAACGATGCGCTCGCCCGAACCGACTATCTGAGTAACTGGAGCCTGCATGCAGCGATGTGGGGGAGCACCGGCCGGCCGCTGGGGAGCGGCGTTGATCGCGTCGGCCACGGCCGTCGTCCTCGCGCTCCCGGCGCCCATGGCGGAGGCCGCCGGCGCGAGCGGCCCGCCGAAGGTCGCCGCCAAGGGCGCGTACCTGCTCGACAGCGGTGCCGACAAGCAGCTGTGGGCCAAGGAGGCCGACACCAGGCGGCAGATGGCCAGCACCACCAAGATCATGACGGCGGTCGTGGTGCTCGACAGCCACGGGGTGGACCTCGACCGGCAGATCCCGGTCAAGCAGTCCTACCGCGACTACGTCACACGCACCGGAGCGAGCACGGCCGACCTCCGCACCGGCGACAAGCTGACGGTCAGGCAGCTGCTCTACGCGCTGATGCTGCCCTCCGGCTGTGACGCCGCCTACGCGCTCGCCGACTCCTTCGGCAGCGGCGACGATGAGGGCGCGCGCACCCGTTCGTTCATCGCGATGATGAACAAGAAGGCCGCCGAGCTCGGGCTGACCCGCACCACCTACGACTCCTTCGACGGCATCTCCTCCCGGGGCGGCAACCTCACCACCCCGCGTGACCTGGCCAAGCTCTCCCGGCACGCGCTGCGGAACCGCATTTTCCGACAGATCGCGGGGTCCCTGAACACCCAGCAGAAGGCGACCAACGTCAACCGCCTCTACACCTGGTACAACACCAACAAGCTGCTCGGCTCCTACAAGGACGTCGTCGGCATCAAGACCGGCACCACCTCCGCCGCCGGACCCTGCCTGGTCTTCGCCGCGCAGCGCCGTGGCCGCGCCGTCGTCGGTGTCATCCTCGACGACGCCACCGCCCGCTACCCCGACGCCGCCAGGATGCTCGACTACGCCTACGGCAAGCACACCGAGCTGAAGCTCCGCAAGCTTCCGCCGATGGCCCGCGAGGACTGAGCGGCTCCGTACCCCGCCTCACCCGGACCCGGGCCTCCGACCGGAGGCCCGGGTTTCCGCGCGCGCGGACGCCGTAGGTGAGTGACCGTCACTTCCCAGGAACCGGCACTGTTTTGTACCTGAACGAGTGAACCGTCCACGGGGAAGTGCCGGATGCCGAACTCCCCGGCGCGCAGGGGGAGATAGAGTCCTTCCTGTCCGGAAACGGACATCGGACCCCCGCGTTCGCCGACGGTTGTACCGGACCGCACCGCCGTCCGCCGGGGCCCGCCACCCCACTCCGACTCCTCGGCACGTCGCCGCCCACCCCTGCGGCATCCGCATGCCCATGGGCCCTGCCCAAGAACGGGAGCGCACCCCCACCACTTCGTCCACCGAACCCTGGAGGCGTCATGTCCGCCCGAACCGAGCCCCGGAACGACCCGCGAGCCCACCGCCCACGGCCCGCCGCCCCGGAGCGCCGGCCCGCCGCGGCGAGTGACCGGGCGGAGGCACGATGACCGTCCTCAAGGGGCGGACACCACGGACGATCCCCGTCTCGGTGAGCGAACTGCTCCTGTTCGGCGGCGCCTTGCGGTGCGACGCGCCGTTCACGGACCACGAGAAGCCCCTGCTGAGGCTCACCTTCCGGTCGATGGCGCGGCAGTTCCCGGCCATGGTCGGCACGGTCGCGAAGGCCGCCTGGCGCGAGGACCCCGCCGCGCTGCTCACCCTGCTGGGCGCCGAGCTGGGGCAGGGCGCCGCCCGCGCCTTCGGGCTGGTGGCCACCAATCAGGTGCTCGTCGCCCTCTTCGCCGCCGGGCCCACCCCCGAGCGGATCCACCGGGCGCTGCCCGCCCTGCTCGCCGTCACCGCGGTCAGCGCGGCCTCCGCCCTGCTCGCCTCGGTCTCCGTCGCCGCCGCCGGGCAGTTGGAGCCCAAGGTGGAGCGGGTGTGCACCGCCCGCTTCTACCGCACCGCGGTCCGGGTGGAGCTCGCGACGCTGGAGAACAAGGACTTCCACCGCAAGCTCGACGCCGGCCGCTTCGGCACCGACTCGGTGCGGATGATGCTCGGCTCCTCGGTGCTCGTCGTCAACGCCCTGATCGGGCTGGTCTCGGCCGCCGGTGTGCTGGCGCTGCTGCACCCGTCGCTGGTGTTCATGCTGCTGCTCATCGCGGCGCCCAAGGGCTGGGGCGCGGTCGTCTCCGCCCGCCGCCAGTACGCCTCGCGGCACGCCTGGATCGAGCACCGGCGCGCGATCTCCGTCATCACCTCCACACTGACCGGCCAGGACTCCGCCGCCGAGATCCGCGTCCACGGCGCGGGCCGGATGCTCGTCGACGCCTACGACGACATGGCGGCCACCATGGAGAAGGAGCAGCAGCGTCTGGCCCGCGCCCAGGCGGTCACCCAGAGCGCGTCCTCGGCGCTGTCCGGGCTGGCGGCCGTCGCCGCGTACGGCGTGCTGTGGCTGCTGCTGGCGTCCGGGGGCGTGCCGCTGGCGATCGCGGGCACGGCCGTGATCGCCGTACGCGCCAGCGGCGCCGGGCTCACCTCCCTGGTGATCCAGGTCAACCGCCTCTACGAGGAGGCGATGTATCTGGCCGACCTGGAGGACGCCTGCCGCACCGCCGAGCGGCACGCCATCCCCTCCGGCGGGACGCCGCTGGCGGCGGGGGTGCGCGAGATCCGGCTGGAGAAGGTGTCGTTCGTCTATCCCGACACCACGGTCCCCGCGCTCCACGAGATCAGCCTGGCCATTCCGCCGGGCAAGGTCGTGGCCCTGGTCGGTGCGAACGGCTCAGGCAAGACCACCCTGGCCAAGCTGGTCGCCGGGCTCTATCTGCCGACGTCGGGGTGTCTGTCCTGGAACGGCGTCGACGTCCGGGAGGCCGACCGGGACCAGCTCTTCGACCAGGTGGCCGTCCTCTCCCAGGACTTCCCCCGCTGGCCCATGACCGCCCGCGCCAACGTCCACATCGGCAGGCCGGGGCGGCGGCTCGACCAGGACCTCATCGAGCGTGCGGCCGCCGACGCCGACGCCACCGATGTCGTCAAGTCCCTGCCGCACCAGTGGGACAGCCTGATCATCAAGGGCTTCGAGCGCGGCACCCAGATCTCCGGCGGCCAGTGGCAGCGGCTGGGCAGCGCCCGGGCCCGCTACCGCCACGCCCCCCTGCTCATCGTGGACGAACCCACCTCCGCGCTGGACCCCAAGGCCGAGGCGGAGGCGTTCCGTTCGCTGCGGACGCTGACCGACGAGGGCACGACCGTCCTGCTGATCACCCACCGGCTGGCCGCGACCGCGACCGCCGACCTCATCTATGTGCTGGACCGTGGGCACCTCGTGGGCGAAGGCACCCACGAGGAGCTGATGGCCGTCGAGGGCGGGCTCTACCGCTCGATGTACGAGCTCCAGGCCGCCCAGTACGGCATCGAGCCCGCTCCGCGATCCGTCCCCGACCCCGTCAGGCGCAATGGTTCCCCGCATGCACAGCCCGCCCAGGCATGACGGTCGCACCGGCGCACCGTCCCCGTCCCGGCCCTCGCCCTCCGCTCCGTCCCTGCCGCATCCCAGGCCCCCGTCGCAGCCGTCGCCCCCGGCGGTCCGGCCTCCGTCCTCTTCCGGACCGCCGCCCCCGTCCGACCGGCCGGGGCCGCCCGCCTCTTCGCCCCCGCCGGCCCGGCCGCCCCTCGGTCCACTGGCGAGCACCTTGCGCGATGTCTTCGGGTGTCTCGGTGTGATCACGGCGGCGGTCCTCATTTCCTTCCTCTGCGTTCACTTGAGCCACGCGTTCCCCGAACTCTCGGCCAAGTGAACGGAGTCGGACGTCGGCCATTACCGGCCAACAGGCCGCATGGCCGACGTCGACTCTGGCGGAGCCGTGTGCCGCCTCCTACCATTCGAACGCTCCCGTCCCCACGGGTCAGCCGAGGGTATGACTTGTCATGATCATGCCCTGAAATCGTTCGGTTCTCACTCATTCCGTTTCCGGAATCCGTCGCCGGCGTCCGGCCGGAATGCGCCCGCTCAGTCCAGGACAACGATTGGAGAGAGCCATGCCCGCCGGTCTTTTCGCAGGGGCCACGATCGCGGCGCTGTTCAGCGCCCCGTTCTCCACGTACGGGCCCTCGGTCATCGTCAACCCGCCGCCGGACAAGATCGTGATCGAGATAGCGACCGTGAACGGCTCGGGCTGCCCGCAGGGGACCGCCGCGGTGGCCGTGTCGCCCGACAACACCGCCTTCACGGTGACCTACAGCGACTACCTCGCCCAGGTGGGCCTGGGGTCCAAGCCGACCGACGCGAGAAAGAACTGTCAGCTCAACCTGATCGTCCACGTCCCCCAGGGCTTCACCTACGCCATCGCCAGCGCGGACTACCGCGGCTACGCCCAGCTGGAGAACGGCGCGGTCGGCGCCGAGAAGGCGTCGTACTACTTCCAGGGGCAGTCCCAGACCGTCCCCAGTGTCCATAACTTCAAGGGCGCCTACGCCGACAACTGGCAGGCGACCGACCAGGTCGACATCGCGTCCCTGGTCTGGGCGCCGTGCGGCGAGCAGCGCAACTTCAACATCAACACGGAGCTGCGCGTCAACGCCGGGACCTCGGACCCGACCAGGACCACCAGCTACATGACCATGGACTCGACCGACGGCAACCTCAACACCATCTACCACCTGGCCTGGAAGGAGTGCCCGAAGAAGTAGGCACGGCCCCTGCGTGGGGTGGCGGGCCGGCGGGCCCGTCACCCCGGGTATCGACGGGGACTTTATCCCGCCCACAACATGCGTCACCTGCGGCAATAGCACTCCGCACGGCCTTGGTCACATAATGGGTATAGACCTCTGGCGAAAAGCGCGCGAATGTGGGGGGAACCACAGCGAAGACCACCGGTCCGGAATCAGCCCGCCAGGACCGTACCGGCGCCAAGGGCACCTCCCCGGCCGGCGCCCTTCGCTCTACCTCGACCGCCCTTGAGTCAGATGCCTGCAATCAGCCGCGACACCGTGAGTCATCCGCACATGGCCGATGCCGTCACCAGCGCCCCCGCCGCGTGGGCCGTGGCACCACGGCACAGCCTCCGCTCCTCCGGGGCGGCCGGGCTCCCCCTGTGCATGCACAGCCCGCCCGCGCCGCGGCAGCCGTACCACCCCGCGCCGCACCCCTCCCGCGCGATCTCGCTGCCCCCGACCGTGCGCTCGGTGGCCGCCGCCCGCCGCTTCTCGGAAGGGCTGCTGGCCGAGTGGGGCCTGCACGAGCTCGTCGGGGACACCGCGCTCCTGCTCTCCGAGCTGGTCACCAACGCCGTGGTCCACGTGACCGACGCCGTCGGCGACATCGAGCTCGTGCTCACCCGGGCGCAGGGACACCTGATCGCCCAGGTCTCCGACACCGGCGGGCACCTGCCGCGCTGCGGCGAGGCGGGCGCGGACAGCGAGAACGGGCGCGGGATGTGGCTCGTCGAGCAGATCGCCACGAGGTGGGGCCACCGGCCGTCGGTCAAGGGCAGGGGCAAGACCGTCTGGTTCACGCTGGCCCTGCCCGCTACCGCCCGGTAGGCCGCCTCCGGCCCGGGCTTCGCCGGGGGCGCGGCCGCCGCCGGCCCACGCCCCTTTCCCCCGCGGGCGCCACCACGGAGCGGACGGCGCGGCTCCGCATCCCGGCTCACGCGCGAACGCGCACAGGCTGCGCGCTGGGCGGGTTCGGAGAGACCATGGAAGTCGCTGCGGCGACATGGCGGAGCGGCGGGGCCGGGTGACCTGCCTCCGGTCCGACCGGTGCGAGGCCGCCGCACCAGCCTCTGGGGCGGAAGGAGGACCTCGATGGGGACGACCGACGCGTACCGGTCGGAACCCGGCACCGCCACGGGCGCGCCCTCCGAGCCGGGCGGCCTGCTGGACGTGCTCAACGTGGCCGCCGTCGTCCTCGACCGCAAGGGACGGATCGTCCTGTGGAGTCCGCAGGCGGAGGCCCTCTTCGGCTGGAGCGCCTCGGAGGCCCTCGGGCGGTACGCCGCCGAGCTGCTGGTCATCGAGGGGCACCTGGAGCCGGTGCTCGAGCTGTTCGCCAAGGTGATGGGCGGCGAGTCCTGGGCCGGCGTCTTCCCCGCCCGGCACAAGGACGGCACCGCCCGGCTGGTGGAGTTCCGCAACATGCGGCTGGAGGACCGCAGCGGGGAGTTCTACGCCCTGGGGATGGCCACCGACCAGGAAGTCCTCCGCCATGTCGAGCGGGACCTCGCCCTCTCGCTCCGGCTGGTCGCCCAGTCGCCGATCGGCCTCGCCGTCCTCGACACCGACCTGCGCTTCGTCATGGTCAACCCCGCGCTGGAACGCATCCACGGCCTGTCCGCCGAGGAACACCTCGGCCGCCGCGTCGGCGAGGCCCTGCCGCTCGCGGACGTGGCCGAGATCGAGTCCGCCATGCGCGAGGTGCTGGCCACGGGCACCCCGCTGCTGGACCGCTTCGCCGTGGGCCGCGCCGGTGGCGGCGCCTCTGATGACCAGGCCCAGCTGGTCTCGTACTACCGCCTGGAGGACCCCGCCGGGCGCATCCTCGGCCTCGCCACCTCCGTCGTCGACGTCACCGACCGGCACCGGGCCAACGACGAGGCGCGGCGCCGCACGACGCTGATCGCCGACGCGTCCGTGCTCATCGGCACCACCCTCGACCTGGACCGCACCGCCCAGGAGCTCGCCCAGGCCGTGGTGCCGGGCCTGGGCGACGTCGCCGCGGTCGACGTCCTCGACACGGTGCTCGCCGGTGAGCGCGCCGTCCCGCCGGACGGGGACGCCGCCGTCTTCCGCGCGCTCGCCGTGGCCTCCACCGAATCCGCCGGCTCCGCCGACGCCGTCCGCGCCGCCGACCCGCCGGGGCAGATCGCGAAGTACGCGGCCGACCGGCTGGTCACCCGGTGCGTGACCACCGGGCGGCCCGTGTGCGTCGCCCGGGTCCACGAGCGCGACCTGCCCCGCATCGCCCGCGACGGGGCGGCCGCCGAGCTGCTGGCCCGCGCCGGACTGCACTCCTACCTCGCGGTTCCCCTGATCGCCCGGGGCGAGGTGCTCGGCGCGCTGGACCTCAAGCGCATCGGCAACCCCCGGCCCTTCGGCGAGGACGACATCGCGCTCGCCGGGGAGCTGGCCGCGCGGGCCGCCGTCAGCATCGACAACGCGCGCTGGTACCAGCGCGAGCGCAGCACGGTCCTCACTCTCCAGCGCAATCTGCTCCCGCAGCGGCCCGCGCACCTGGTCGGCCTGGAGATCGCCTACCGCTACCAGCCCGCGGGCACCGCGAGCAATGTCGGCGGCGACTGGTTCGACGTCATCCCGCAGGCCGGGGAGAAGAGTGCCCTGGTCGTCGGGGACGTCATGGGCAGCGGCATCAACGCGGCCGCCGCGATGGGCCAGTTGCGCACCGCCGCCCGTACGCTCTCCCAACTGGGGCTCGCCCCCGACCAGGTGCTGCACCACCTCGACCACACCGCCACCGGTCTGGACCAGATGATCGCCACCTGTGTCTACGCCGTATACGACCCCCACGAAGCCCGCTGCCACGTCGCCACCGCGGGCCATCTGCCGCCCGTCCTCGTGCGCCCCGGCCATCGCCCCGAGTTGCTCGGCCTGCCCGCCGGGGCGCCGCTGGGCGTCGGCGGTGTCCCCTTCGAGAGCGTCAGCCTGCCCCTGGCCCCCGGCGATCAGCTCGTCCTCTACACCGACGGCCTGGTCGAGACCCGCGACGAGGACATCGACGTCCGCCTGGACGTCCTGCTCTCCGTCCTCGCCGACGCCCCCCAGGACCTGGAGGAGACCTGCGACCTGCTGCTGAGCTCGCTGCGCGCGGGCAACGACCAGGACGACGTGGCGCTGCTCATCGCCCGGGTCAGGGCCGGGCCGGCCCCGGACGCCCGGTGACGGGCGGCTCCCCGCGGGCGCGGCCCTGACGGCGGGTCAGCGGAGCTGGATGCGGTACGCCGCGCCGCCGTCCGTCAGCGTGATGCGGGCCTCGCCCTTCGCGCCCGCGTAGCTGCCCGTGCCGCCCGTCACGGCCGCGGTCGTCGGGTAGGGGCCGCGGCCGAAGCGGTTCGTGAGGGAGGTGAGGACGAGCGTGCCCCGGTCGGTGCGCAGGACGCGCTCGCACTGGGTCACGATGCCTTCGTAGCGCGCCAGGACCACGTCGCAGCGGTCGCTGGCGTCGCCGACGCGCTTGCCCGCGGTCTCCTTGCCGTCCCTGTCGGTGGCCGTGGTGTGCAGGTCGAAGTAGCTGACCCAGTGGTCTCCGGCCCGGGGGTACTCCGGCTCGGTGCCGGTCTTCTGCACCGTGGTCAGGCGGAGGTCCTTGTCCCCGTCGGCCGCGGCGGGTTGCAGGGACAGCACGCTGATCGTCACGGCGCCGGCGGCGGCCATCGCGGCGGCGGCGATGCTCAGCGTGCGGCGGGGACGGTCACGGAACATGTCGGTCCTCCAGATCGAGTCGGAGCGGCCCGGACCCGGCGTTCCTCATCCGTACCGTCCGGCACCGCGTTCACCTCGACGCCGACGGTATCGCGGAGCGACCGCGTGGCGACACGAAGTCACCCACGAGATACAGCCAATTGTTCGATAGTTGAACTCGGTTGACGATATGCGGACCGAACTCGCTATCCCGGGAGCTCCGACAGCGTGGGGTACGACGGCTGCGCACCGTTCCGCGTCACCGCCGCCGCCCCCACCCGCACGGCGAACCGCGCCGCCTCCAGCAGCGATGCGCCCGTGGCCAGCCGGCCCGCCAGCGCTCCCGTGAAGGCGTCCCCGGCCCCGGTGGTGTCGACCACCTCGGCGGACACCCCCGGCACGGGAGCCGGCTCGTCGTCCGCGGCGTCCAGCACCAGCGCGCCCTGCCCGCCGAGGGTCACCACGACCGAACGCGCGCCCGACTTCCGCAGTGCGGTGATCCACTCGCGGGCTTCCGCGCGGGGGAGCCCCGAGATCCGCCGGGCCTCGTGCTCGTTGACGACCAATGGATCGGCCGCCTCCAGGAGTTCGGGATCCAGGTCGCCCGCCGGTGCGGGCGAGGGATTGAGCACGACGCGGGTGGCCGTTTCCCGGGCGACGCGGACCGCCTCCCGTACGGTCTCCTCCGGGATCTCCAGCTGCAGCGAGACCACCGCGGAGCCGGCGATCACCTCCCGGGACGCCCGCACGTCCGCAGGGGAGAGGCGGGCGTTGGCGCCGGGGGAGACGACGATGCTGTTGTCGCCGTCCGCGCCGACGACGATCATCGCGGTGCCGGTCCGGGCGCCCTCCTCCACCACGACGTGCCGCACCTCGGCGCCGGACGCGCGCTGACCGGCCAGCACCAGTTCGCCGTAGGCGTCGTCACCGACCTTCGCCAGCAGGGCCGTACGGGTGCCGAGCCGGGCGGCCGCGGCGGCCTGATTGGCGCCCTTGCCGCCGGGCGACTCCACCAGGTCGGACCCCAGCACCGTCTCGCCGGCGTCCGGCCGCCGGCCGACCCGGACCGTCAGATCGGCGTTGGCCGAGCCCACCACCAGCACGTCGTACATCTTCTGCTTCCCGTTCATGCCCCTCACCCTCTCAGCCCGTGAAGCCCGCGGCGTTCTCCCGGGTCACCAGCACCACGGGGACCTTCACCTCGCGCGGCAGCGGCTTGTGCCGCGCGGCCCGGAGCGCCCAGTCCACCGCCTGCCTGCCGAGCAGCCTGGGCTGCTGGGCGACGGTCGCGGTCAGGGCGCCGTTCCGCACGGCCGCTATGCCGTCCGGCGTGCCGTCGAAGGCGACGACCTTCACGCCCTTGCCGGAGCGGGCGCCCAGCGCCTTGGACGCGCCGAGCGCCATCTCGTCGTTGGCGGCGAAGACACCGGAGAGATCACCGTGCGCCTGGAGCATGTTCGCCATGACGTCCATGCCCTTGGTGCGGTCGAAGTCGGCGGGCTGCCGGGCGACGACCTCGATGCCCGGGAAGGCCCGGATGCCCTCCTCGAAGCCCTTGCCGCGCTCCCGGGCGGCCGACGTGCCCGGCAGGCCCTCCAGGAACGCCACCTTCCCCTTGCCGCCGACCGCTTCGGCGAGCGTCCGCGCCGCCAGCCGCCCGCCCGCGACGTTGTCGGAGGCGATCGTCGAGCCGACCTTGCCGCCGTTGACCCCGCGGTCGATGGAGATCACCGGCACGTCCGCGCGGTTGGCGACCCCCACCGCGGGCACCGCGGCGTCCGAGTCGACGGGGTTGATGACCGCCGCCTTGACGTTCTGGCTGGTGAACGTCTCCATCTGATTGATCTGTTGCGTCGGGTCGTTCTGCGCGTCCGTGATGTTGATCTTCAGGCCGCGGGCCCTCGCCTCCTCCTGGGCGCCCTTCTTGATGCCCACGAAGAACGGGTTGTTCATCGTGGACAGGGCGAGCCCCAGATCCGTGTGGCCGCCGCGGTCGCAGCCGCTCAGCGCGAGGGCCCCGGCCAGCACCGCCGCCGCGGCCACCGCTTTGCCGCGCCCCCTCACCGCGCGCTCCGGCGGCGCAGCGTGTCCAGCAGCACGGCCAGCGCGATGACCAGGCCCGTCGCGACCTGCTGCCAGAAGGCCGACACCGACAGCAGGTTGAGCCCGTTGCGCAGCACCGCGAGGATCAGCGCGCCGATGAGCGTGCCCGACGCCTTGCCCGAGCCGCCGGACAGGCTCGCCCCGCCGATGACCACGGCGGCGATGGCGTCCAGTTCGTAGCCCACCGCGGCCTGCGGCTGCGCCGAGGTCAGCCGGGAGGCCAGCACGATGCCCGCCACCGCGGCGAACAGCCCGGAGAGCGCGTAGACGACGAGCTTGCGGCGCCGGACGTCGATGCCCGACAGCCGGGCCGCCTCCTCGTTGCCGCCGATCGCGAACATCGCCCGCCCCGTGTACGTCCGCGTCAGCACCAGCGCCGCGATCGCCCCCATCGCGACCATCACGAGCACCGGCACCGGCAGCCAGCCGCCGAGGGTGTCGCCGAGCCGGCCGAGCGAGGAGGGGAAGGCGATCGGGGAGCCGCCCGATATGACGAGCGCGAGGCCGCGGCCGACGGACAGCATCGCCAGCGTGGCGATGAAGGCGGGGAGCCGGCCGTACGCGACGAGCGCGCCGGACACCAGCCCGGCCACCACGCCCACCGCGAGGCCCAGCAACAGCGCCACCACCACCGGCAGCCCCTGGGACGTGGCGGCCCACGCGACCACCGTCGCCGAGAGCGCGGCCACCGAGCCGACGGACAGGTCGATGCCCGCCGACACGATCACGAACGTCACGCCGAACGCGAGGATCGCCGTCACCGACGCCTGGACGCCGACGTTGAGGAGGTTCTGCCCGTTCAGGAAGTCCCGCGACAGCGCCGCCATCACCACGACCAGGGCGATCAGCCCGCCCAGCGGGCCGTTGCGGAGCACCGCCCTGGTGAACCACTGCCCGGGAGTGATCCCGGGCGCCCCAAGCACCTCAGCCGACATCGGAGCCCTCCATCGCGCTCTGCACCGTGTTCCTGTCCGTGTGCGGCACCCGGACCGCGAGTTCCATCACCGCGTCCTGCGTGGCCTCCTCGCCCGCGAGCTCACCGACGATCCGGCCCTGGGCCATCACCAGCACCCGGTCGCTCATCCCGAGCACCTCCGGCAGGTCGCTGGAGATCATCAGGACCGCGCGGCCCGCGGCCGTCAGCTCGTTGACGAGCCGGTAGATCTCGACCTTCGCGCCGACGTCGATGCCGCGCGTCGGCTCGTCGAGGATCAGCAGCCGGGTGCCCGCCAGCAGCCACTTGCCGATGACGACCTTCTGCTGGTTGCCGCCCGACAGCGTGCGCGCCGACTGCTCCAGGCCGCTCATCCGCACCTTCAGCCGCTCGGCCACCGCCGCCGCCTCGCGGCGCTGCGCCCGCCGGTCCACGAACCCGCCGCGGGTGTCGCGGTCGAGCCGGGCCAGCGTGAGGTTGTCGCTCAACGAGGCGTCCAGGAGCAGGCCCTGGCCCTTGCGGTCCTCGGGGACGAGCCCGAGCCCGGCCCGCATCGCGGCCCGTACGTCACCGCGGGCCGGCGCCCTGCCGTCCACCTCGACCGTGCCCGCGTCGTAGCGGTCCACGCCGAACAGCGCCCGCGCGACCTCGGTGCGGCCCGCGCCCACCAGCCCGGCCACGCCCACGACCTCACCGGCCCGCACCTCGAAGGAGACGTCGGCGAAGCCCGGGCCCGGGCCGCCGGTACGGGTCAGCCCGCGCACCCTCAGCAGGGGCGCGCCCGGCTCCTCGGGGCGGCGCCGCGGATACTGCTCGGCGATGTCGCGGCCGACCATGAGCCGGATGAGCTCGTCCTCGCCGGCCGTGGCGGGCACCTCCGCCACCGAGCGCCCGTCGCGCAGCACCGTCACCCGGTCCCCGAGCGCGGCGATCTCCTCCAGGTGATGGGTGATGAAGATGACGCCGACGCCGCTCTCCCGCAGCTCGCGGACGATGCCGAAGAGGGTCGCGACCTCCTCGGAGGTGAGCACGGCGGTCGGCTCGTCCATGATCAGCACGCGGGCGTCCAGGCTGAGGGCCTTGGCTATCTCCACCATCTGGAGCCGGGCGACGCCCAGTTCGGTGACCGGGGTGGCGGGGGAGACGTCGAGGCGCACCCGGCGCAGCAGTTCCGCGGCGCGGGCCCGCATGGCGCGCCTGTCCACGAGGCCGAGCGCGGTGCGCGGCTGCCGCCCCAGGAAGATGTTCTCCGCGACGGTGAGCTGGGGGACGAGGTTGAACTCCTGGTGGATGGTGGCGATGCCCAGGCGCTCGGCGTCCTGCGCGGAGCGGATGGCCACCTCCCGCCCGTCGACCAGGACGCGGCCCTCGTCGGGGCGGTGGGCGCCGGCGAGCATCTTGATGAGGGTGCTCTTGCCCGCGCCGTTCTCCCCGAGCAGGACGTGCACCTCACCGGCGCGCAGGCTCAGGTCCACCCCGTCCAGCGCCCGTACGCCGGGGAAGGACTTCGTGACCCCTTCCACCCGCAGCACCTCCCGGCCACCGGCCGGAACGTCGTCTTCGACGCCGGTCATGTGCGCTCCTCCCTAGTGGTCCGACTGCGGCCGTTCGCCGCAGGAGCGGCGAGGCACGAGCTGTGCGGGCAGCAGCACCGACGGGGCCTCGCGGCCCTCGATCCGTTCCAGGAGCGTGTGCACGGCGGCCCGGCCCAGCTCCCGTGTCGGCTGGGCGATCGCGGTGAGCGGCGGATCCGTGTGCGCGAACCACGGCACGTCGTCGAAGGCCACCAGCGCCACGTCGCCGGGGATGCGCAGCCCCCGCGCCCGTACCTCGTCGAGCGCGCCCAGCGCCATCAGGTTGTCCGTGGCCAGCACGGCGTCGGGCGGCTCCGGCAGGTCCAGCAGGGCGCGCATCATGCGTTGCCCACCGGCGGGGGAGAGGTCCGGTGAGGAGACGATCCGCTCCGCGGGCAGGGTGATCCGGTGCCCGGCCAGGGCCGCCCGGAAGAGTTCCAGCCGCTCGTCGCCGATGGGCGTCCCGGCGGGGGCCACGATGACGGCGGGTCCGCGCCGCCCCAGCTTCGCGAGGTGCGCGGCGAGGTCGGTGAGCGCCTGGCGGCCCTCGGCCCGTACGCACGGGGCGGCGACGCCGGGCACGGCGCGGTCGAGGAGGACGAGCGGGGTGCCGGAGGCGACGGCCTCGCCGAGCATGGCGGAGCCGGTGCCCGCGGAGCTGACCATCAGGCCGTCGATGCGCCGGTCCAGCAGGGTGCGGATGTGGTCGTCCTGCTGCCGCGGGCTCTCCCCGGCGTTGCCGATGATCAGGCTGTAGCCGAGCCGGCGGGCCTCCTGCTCGACGGCGTCGGCGAGTTCGGTGAAGAAGGGGTTGCGGAGGTCGCTGATGACCAGCCCCAGCGTGCGGGTGCGGGCGGTGCGCAGCGCGCGGGCCACCACGTTGGGCCGGTAGCCGAGCTCCGCGACGGCCGCGAGGACGCGGTCGCGGGTCGCGGCGACGGGCGAGCGGCCG
This sequence comes from Streptomyces sp. NPDC025618, assembly GCF_055558795.1. Taxonomy (NCBI): domain Bacteria; kingdom Bacillati; phylum Actinomycetota; class Actinomycetes; order Kitasatosporales; family Streptomycetaceae; genus Streptomyces; species Streptomyces sp. NPDC025618. Next base: position 58,708 of record NZ_JBVHLW010000021.1, read on the forward strand.
TTGAGCACCCGGGAGACGGTGGCGACGGACACACCCGCCCGCTCGGCCACGTCCTTGATGTTCGCCATGGCGCTCCGTCGGCTGCGGGGGAGGTGATCGATTCCGTGCGGGCCTCAGGTAATCGATTACACGCGCGCGCCGTCAAGATGCCGTCGATGTGACGCGCGTCATGACGACGCGCGCCGACTCCGTTGTCCTGAGGGTGGCTGCGGGGGTTGTCAGGCCCGGTTCACGCCAGGGCGGCCGCGCCGGACCACGTCCAGTCCCGCACCTCCGGCATGTCCGTGCCGTGCTCGCGGATCCACGCGTGGTGCCGCGTACGGGCGTCCGCCATCGCCTGCCGGACCGGCGCCGCGCGCACGCCCAGGCCCGGCACCCGGTCGATGACGTCCATGACCAGGCGGTAGCGGTCCAGGTCGTTGCTGACGACCATGTCGAAGGGCGTGGTCGTCGTGCCCATCTCCTTGTAGCCGCGCACATGCATGCCGACGTGGCCGGTGCGGCGGTAGGTGAGCCGGTGGATGAGCCACGGATAGCCGTGGTAGGCGAAGATGACCGGCCGGTCGGAGGTGAACAGCGCGTCGTACTCCGCGTCGGACATCCCGTGCGGGTGCTCCTCCTTCGGCAGCAGGCGCGTCATGTCGACGACGTTGACGACCCGTACGGCCAGCCCGGGCAGGTGCCTGCGGAGCAGGTCGGCCGCGGCCAGCACCTCCTGGGTGGGGACGTCGCCGGCGCAGCCGAGCACGATGTCGGGCGGCCGCTCGCCGGTCTCCGTGCCCGCCCAGGTCCACACCCCGGCGCCCCGCGCGCAGTGGGCGCGGGCCTCGTCCAGCGTGAGCCAGTCGAAGCAGGGCTGCTTGCCCGCGACGATCACGTTGACCCGGTCGCGGCTGCGCAGCACGTGATCGGTCACGCACAGGAGCGTGTTGGCGTCCGGCGGGAGGTAGACGCGGACGACGTCGGGCGACTTGTTGAGCACGTGGTCGACGAAGCCGGGGTCCTGGTGCGAGAAGCCGTTGTGGTCCTGGCGCCAGACGTGGGAGGTGAGCAGGTAGTTGAGGGAGGGGACGGGGCGCCGCCAGGTCAGGGACCGTGAGGTCTTGAGCCACTTGATGTGCTGGTTGACCATCGAGTCCACGATGTGCACGAAGGCCTCGTAGCAGGAGAAGAGGCCGTGCCGGCCGGTGAGGGTGTAGCCCTCCAGCCAGCCCTGGCAGAGGTGTTCGGAGAGCACCTCCATCACCCGGCCGTCGTGGGCGAGGTGTTCGTCGGTGGGCAGGGTCTCCTCCTGCCACGCCTTGCCGGTCGCCGCGTAGACGGCGTCCAGCCGGTTGGACGCCGTCTCGTCCGGGCCGACGAGCCGGAAGTTCCTGCGCTCCGCGGTGTCGGCCATCACCTGCGCGAGGAGGCCGCCGAGCACCCGGGTCGGCTCGTGCAGGGCGGTGCCGGGCTTCTCCACGGGCACGGCGTAGTGCTCCAGCGGCGGCAGCGGCAGCGAGCGGGTGAGCAGGCCGCCGTTGGCGTGCGGGGTGGCGCCGAGCCGCCGGGTGCCGCGGGGCACGTACTCCAACACCCGCGGCAGCGGCCGCCCTTGCGCGTCGAAGAGCTCCTCCGGCCGGTACGAGCGCAGCCAGCTCTCCAGCATGCGCAGGTGCTCGGGGTTGTCCCGGACTCCGGAGAGGGGGACCTGGTGGGCGCGCCAGGTGTTCTCCACGGGCAGCCCGTCGACCTCGGCGGGGCCGGTCCAGCCCTTGGGCGTGCGGAGCACGATCAGCGGCCAGTGCGGCCGGTCGGGCACGCCCTCCTCGCGGGCCACGCGCTGCGCGGTGGCGATGTGGTCCAGGGCGCGGTCGAGGGCGGCGGCCAGCGCCCGGTGCACGTGGGCGGGGTCGTCACCAAAGACGTACAGCGGTTCGTGGCCGTATCCGCGCAGCAGCCGGTCCAGCTCCTCCTCGGGGAGGCGGGCGAGGACGGAGGGGTTGGCGATCTTGTAGCCGTTGAGGTGGAGCACGGGCAGGACCGCGCCGTCGTGCACGGGGTCGAGGAACTTGTTCGCGTGCCAGGACGTCGCGAGCGGCCCCGTCTCCGCCTCGCCGTCCCCGATGACGCAGGCGACCAGCAGGCCGGGGTTGTCGAGGGCCGCGCCGTACGCGTGCGCGAGGGAGTAGCCGAGCTCGCCGCCCTCGTGGACCGAGCCGGGCGTCTCCGGGGCCACGTGGCTGGGCACCCCGCCGGGGAAGGAGAACTGCCGGAACAGCCGCTCCATGCCCTCCGCGTCCCGGCTCACGTCCGGATACACCTCGCAGTAGCTGCCCTCCAGCCAGGAGTTGGCGAGCACGGCCGGTCCGCCGTGCCCGGGGCCCCAGACGCAGAGCACGTCCAGGTCCCGTGCCGTGATCACGCGGTTGAGGTGGGTGTGGATCAGGTTGAGGCCGGGGGTGGTGCCCCAGTGCCCCAGCAGCCGCGGCTTGATGTGTTCCGGCTCCAGCGGCACGGTCAGCAGGGGGTTGCTCAGCAGATAGATCTGCCCGGCGGAGAGGTAGTTGGCCGCGCGCCAGTGCGCGTCCAGGGCCGCCACCTCGGCGTCGGTGAGCGCGCCCGTGCCCGGCTCGGTGGTGCGGGGGTGCGTGGTCATGGGGCCTCCCGTGCGGTGGCGGACGCGGCTCGCGGTCGGCGGGTACCCGACGCGCGGGCGAGGAAACGGCGGTCACCCTGCGTGCGCGTGGGGCTGCTCCGAGTCGCGTAAACCACTGGGGCACGTGATGCTGGGGTGATCGTGGCCGGCAACGGCCGCCCGAGCCTCGGGGAACGGTGGCACCGGCTCCTGACCGGCGCCGCCCGCACACGGCGAAAGTGTGCGCGTGAGCGAGGGAGAAGCGTGATCATGGCCGAGACGACGACCCACCGGCGGCGCACCCGCGACGCTCCCGACACGGCCGACGCCTTCGTGCTCCTGGCGGCCCTGCCCCCCGGCCCGGAGCGCGACCGCCTCCGGCAGGAGGTGATCGCCGCCTGGCTGCCCATGGCCGAGCGCATCAGCCTGCGCTTCCGCAGCAGCGGCGAGAGTCCCGCCGACCTGCGCCAGGTGGCCGCCCTCGGGCTGGTCAACGCCGTCGACCGCTACGATCCCGCGCTCGGCCACGCCTTCGAGACCTTCGCCGTCCCCACCATCAACGGCGAGCTCAAGCGCCACATCCGCGACCACGCCTGGTCCGTGCACATACCCCGCCGCGACCAGGAGCTGCGCACCGCCGTCCGCACCGCGCAGACGGTCCTGGTGCACCGGGACGCGCGGGCCCGGACCACCCCGGCGGAGCTGGCCGCGGAGACCGGGCTGACCGAGGAGGAGGTGCTCCGCGGCCTCGCCGCCGAGGGCGTGCACAACACGCTGTCGCTGGACCACCCCGTCCTCGGCGCCGACGACCTCCCGCTCGCCGAGACCCTGGGCTGGGCGGACCGCGCGCTGGATCTCGTCGTCGACCGGCAGTCCCTCAAACCGCTGCTGAGCTCGCTGCCCGAGCGGGAGAAATACGTTCTGTACTGGCGTTTTTTCGGAAATCTCACCCAGAAGCAGATAGGGGCCCGCCTCGGCGTCTCCCAGATGCAGATCTCCCGCATCCTCAGCCGCACCTGCGCCCGGCTGCGCCGGGAACTGCTCGGCCAGGCGGCCGCACCGCCGGGCCGCACCGCCGCCCCGGGTTGAGCGCGGGGGGCTCGCCGTACGTACTCCGGTGCGGCGGCAATTCACACATCCGCATTTCTCGGCAGTTCCCGCACGGCAGGAGGCGTATCACCATGACGTCCGGCCACACCCACCTGACCCCCGATCTGCCGCCGATCGTCGAGATCCCCGACCTGCCCGGTGCCCCGCACCCCAGGGTCAAGCCCGCCGACCCCGGTGGCGAGGAAGCCGCACATGGCGGTGGCGCCCACCATGAAGAACATGATGGGCGCCACGAACGCGCAGGTGAGGACTCCGGCGGCTGACTGTGACCCCTCCCCGGCGCGGGGTGCGCGGATGCGGCCGGCTGGAGGCTCGCTCCGCGCGGGCGGGTTACCAGCGGTCGTGGTCGCCGTGGCCGTGACCGCCGTGGTGGCTGTGGAAGTGCTCTTCCTCGTCGACGTTGGCGCAGGTGTTGCCGAAGGTGGGGTTCAGCAGACCGACGATGTCGATCGTGTTGCCGCAGAGGTTGAGCGGGATCTGGATCGGCACCTGGATGGCGTTGCCCGAGATGATGCCGGGGGAGCCGACGGCCGCGCCCTCTGCTCCGGCGTTTGCGGAAGCGATTCCCGCGGCGCCGGAAACGGCGACGCCGGCGGCGAGGGTCAGGGCGGCGGCCTTGGCGATACGCGACATGGCTAAACCTTTCTCATGGGTGTTGAGCGGCAATTGTTGCCGGAGAATCCAAAGGGATTCGCCCAATATCGGCGCTGAACACCATAATTAACCCGGAAAGCTCAATAAGTCATATGGAATACATTCGGGGTTGAGGCGGGTTCTCGTGCGGGGTGGTGCGGGGCTTGGCAGGTAAGGGAGTTCATCGCGGAAATGCTCAACTCCCTTTCCGGAAAGCCGCCTTCCCGCGGAGATGAGGTGTGCCCGTGCGGGCGTCGGCGGGTTCGTGGCCGCGCCGCGGCGCCCCGGCGGGCGTGACGCATGGTGAGCGGCCCGTTACCCGCGCCGACGGCCGGGCGCACCCGGATCGTGTGATGTTCCGTGCTCGGGTTTGTCGTGGCGGGCTCCGCCTACGTACAGTTCTTCGAAGCTTCAATAGATCAGAAGAACTGGGAAACGACAGCGCCGATGACGGTCACAGAAGAAAGCCGCGACGGTGCGGTCCACCGGTCGGGCATCGACCCGGAGCGCATGGCGGTCTGCCTGAGTGTGCTCGAGGAGCTCGACCAGCTGCCGGTCGACCACCCGCAGGCGATCGAGATCCGCCGCGCCACCGCCGGGATCTACCGCACGGTCAAGCAGCGCCGCCGCCAGGAGCGCCGGGCCGCCAAGACCGCCAACGACAGGGCCGTCACCGAGGCCACCGCCACCGGCGCGGCCGACCGGATCGACGACGAGACGCGCGGCATCCCCCTCGCGGCCACGTCCACCGCCCAGATCGTCGGCATCCTGGAGCGCCCGCGGTCCTGCTACATCTGCAAGGCGCGGTACGTCGAGGTCGACGCCTTCTACCACCAGCTCTGCCAGTCCTGCGCCGCCGAGAACCGCGCCCGCCGGGACGCGCGCACGGACCTCACCGGCAAGCGCGCGCTGCTCACCGGCGGCCGCGCCAAGATCGGTATGTACATCGCCCTGCGGCTGCTGCGGGACGGCGCGCACACCACGATCACCACGCGGTTCCCCAACGACGCGATCCGCCGCTTCAAGGCCATGCCGGACAGCGCGGACTGGCTGCACCGGCTGAAGATCGTCGGCATCGACCTGCGCGACCCCGCCCAGGTCGTCGCCCTGGCCGACTCGGTCAGCGCCGAGGGCCCGCTCGACATCCTGATCAACAACGCGGCCCAGACGGTCCGCCGCTCCCCGGCCGCCTACCGCGAGCTCGTCGCCGCCGAGGCGGCCCCGCTGCCCGCCGGTGAGCTGCCCGCCTCGGTCGTCTTCGGCGCCTTCGGCAGCGGCGCCCAGGCCGCGCTGCCCGCGCCGGCCGGGGCCAAGCACGACGAGCTCACCCCGCAGGCGCTCACCGAGCTCGCCCTGACCACCGGCTCCGCCTCGCTCGCGCGGGTCGAGGCCGGCACCGCGATCGACGCGGGCGGCCTCGTGCCCGACCTGGACGCCACGAACACCTGGATCCAGACGGTGGAGGAGGTCGACCCCGTCGAGCTCCTCGAAGTGCAGCTGTGCAACGTGACCGCGCCGTTCGTGCTGGTCAGCCGGCTGCGCCCGGCGATGGCCGCCTCCACGGCCCGCCGGAAGTACGTGGTGAACGTCTCCGCCATGGAGGGCGTCTTCAGCCGCGGCTACAAGGGCGCGGGCCACCCGCACACCAACATGGCCAAGGCCGCGCTCAACATGCTCACCCGCACCAGCGCGCAGGAGATGCTGGAGACCGATGGCATCCTCATGACCGCCGTCGACACCGGCTGGATCACCGACGAGCGGCCGCACCCCGACAAGGTGCGCCTCGCGGAGGAGGGCTTCCACGCTCCGCTCGACCTGGTCGACGGCGCGGCGCGGGTCTATGACCCGATCGTCCGCGGCGAGGCGGGCGAGGACCTCTACGGCTGCTTCCTCAAGGACTACGACCGCGCCAACTGGTAGGCGTAAGGCCGCGGAAGAGCCCGGTGTGCCGCAGGTGGTCCGCCACCTGCGGCACTTCCATGCCGTCAGGCGGCGCGCACGGCCGCCCGCGGCGTGAGCGCCGCGTACTCCAGGGGCGCCGAGGGGTCGATCGACAGATCCAGCGGCGCCGGCTCCGCGCCCGCGCGGACCAGCAGGTCGCCGACCGCGGCGACCATCGCGCCGTTGTCCGTGCACAGCCGCAGGGACGGCACGCGCAGCTCGATCCCGGCCGCCGCGCAGCGCGACCGCGCCAGGGCCCGCACGCGCGAGTTCGCCGCCACACCGCCGACCACCACCAGCGTGCCCACGCCGTGCTCGACGCACGCGGCGACCGCCTTGCGCGTCAGGACGTCCGCCACCGCCTCCTGGAGGGAGGCCGCGCCGTCCGCGACGGGCAGCGGCAGCCCCGCCGCGCGGTGCTGCTCCGCCCAGCGCGCGGCGGCCGTCTTCAGGCCGGAGAACGAGAAGGCGTAGCGGTCGTCCCGCGGCCCCGTGAGCGGCCTCGGGAACGGCACGGCCCGCGGATCCCCCTCGCGCGCCGCCCGGTCGACGGCGGGCCCGCCGGGGTAGGGGAGGCCGAAGACCCGGGCGACCTTGTCGAAGCACTCGCCCGCCGCGTCGTCGAGCGTGTCACCGAGGTGCGCGATCGGATCCCGCGCCAGGTCCCGGACGAGCAGCAGGGACGTATGGCCGCCGGAGACGATCAGCACCATGCAGGGGTCGGGCAGCGGGCCGTGCTCCAGGGTGTCCACGGCCACGTGCCCGGCGAGGTGGTGCACCCCGTACAGCGGCACGCCCAGCGCGTACGCGAAGCCCTTCGCGGCCGCGACCCCGACCTGGAGCGCGCCGGACAGCCCGGGGCCCGTGGCCACCGCCACCGCGCCGATGTCGCTCATCGACAGCCCCGCGTCGGCGAGCGCGGCCCGCACCACGGGCGCCGCCGCGTGCACGTGCGCGCGGGCGGCGATCTCCGGCACGACGCCGCCGAAGCGCGCGTGCTCGTCCATGCTGGAGGCCACCGCGTGCCCGAGCAGCCTCCCCTCCCGGACCAGACCGGCGCCGGTCTCGTCGCAGGACGACTCGATCCCCAGCACCACCGGTGAACGCACCACGTCACGCCTCCTGCCAGTTATGAGTAAATGCACATCCTATGCAACAAGGTCCCGGCTGTTCCGCCGTCACCCCAGGTCAGTAGAGTTCCGGTGCCCCCTGACCCCGCAGATCCCGAGGTGCGCCCCCGTGAGCCACGCCCCCGTCACCGTCGTAGGCATCGGCGCCGACGGCTGGCCCGGCCTGGCCCCGGCCGCCCAGGAGGCGCTGCGCGACGCCGAGGTGCTGATCGGCGGCCCCCGGCAGCTGGACCTGCTGCCCGCCGGGTGCGCGGGGGAGCGCGTCGCCTGGCCCTCGCCGCTGCGCCCGGCGGTGCCGGGGCTCCTGGCCGGGCACGCCGGGCGCCGGGTCTGCGTGCTCGCCAGCGGCGACCCGATGTTCTTCGGCGTCGGCCGCACGCTCGTCGACGTCCTCGGCGGCGCCGCCGGGCTGCGGGTCCTGCCGCACCCTTCCTCCGTCTCCTACGCCTGCGCCCGGCTCGGCTGGCCGCTGGACGACACCGAGGTGCTCAGCCTCGTCGGCCGCCCGCTCGCCGCGCTCACCGCAGCCCTGCACCACGGGCGCCGGCTGCTCCTCCTCAGCTCCGGCGCGGACACCCCCGCCGAGGCCGCCGCGCTGCTGGCCGCCCGGGGCTTCGGCCCGAGCCGGATGACCGTTCTCGAACAACTCGGCGGCGAGCGCGAGCGCCGCGTCGAGGGCACGGCGGACGGCTGGCGGCAGCCCCCCGGCGACGCGCTCAACGTGATCGCCGTCGAGTGCCTGCGCGCCCCCGGCGCGCCCCGCCTGCCGCTCACCCCCGGCCTCCCGGACGAATCCTTCGAGCACGACGGACAGTTGACGAAGCGTCACGTACGCGCCGTGACGCTGGCCGCCCTCGCCCCCGCCCCCGGCGAGCTGCTCTGGGACGTCGGCGGCGGCTCCGGCTCCATCGGCATCGAGTGGATGCGCGCCCACCGCTCCTGCCGGGCCGTCACCGTCGAGCGCGACGCCGTACGGGCCGGGCGCATAGCCCGCAACGCCGAGACCCTCGGCGTGCCCGCGCTGCGCGTCGTCACCGGCGCGGCCCCCGCCGCGCTCGCCGGACTGCCCGTGCCCGACGCGGTGTTCATCGGCGGCGGGCTCACCGCGCCCGGCCTGCTCGCGGCCTGCTGGGACGCGCTGCCCGAGGGCGGGCGCATCGTCGCCAACACGGTCACCCTGGAGTCCGAGGCCCTGCTCGGCGAGTGGTACCGGCGCCACGGTGGCGAGCTGACGCGCCTCGCCGTCGCCCGCGCCGTCCCCGTCGGCGGTTTCACGGGCTGGCGGCAGGCGATGCCGGTGACGCAGTGGGCGGCGGTCAAGCAGGCGCCCGCGGCCGGCGGCGCCGGACCGGCGCTCCCCTGAGACCAGCCCAGGCAGCAAGTCCCGCCATCCCGTGGCCGAACCCCCGCTAGGAGACCCCCAGCCATGACCGTGTACTTCATCGGCGCCGGCCCTGGCGCCGCCGACCTGATCACGGTGCGCGGCGCGCGGACGCTCGCCCGCTGCGGCGTCTGCCTCTACGCGGGCAGCCTCGTCCCGCGCGAACTCCTCGCCGAGTGCCCGCCCGGTGCCCGCCTCGTCGACACGGCGCGGCTTGACCTGGACCAGATCACGGACGAGTTCGTGCGCGCGCACGAGGCCGGGCACGACGTGGCCCGGCTGCACTCCGGTGACCCCGCCGTCTTCAGCGCCGTCGCCGAGCAGATGCGTCGCCTGGACGCGGCGGGCATCGCGTACGAGATCGTGCCCGGCGTGCCCTCCTTCGCCGCGGCGGCCGCCGCCCTCGGCCGCGAGCTGACCGTGCCCACCGTGGGGCAGACCGTGATCCTCACGCGCGTCGCCCAGCAGGCCACCCCCATGCCCGCGGGCGAGGACCTGGCCACGCTCGGCCGCAGCGGCGCCCTGCTGGTCCTGCACCTCGCGGCCCGCTACGCCGACCGCGTCGTCGCCGAACTCCTCCCGCACTACGGCCCCGACTGCCCCGCGGCCGTCGTCGCCATGGCCAGCCGGCCCGACGAACTCGTCCTGCGCGGCACGCTGGCCGACATCGCCGGACAGGTGGAGGCGGCGGGCGTGGTGCGGACGGCGGTCATCATCGTCGGGCGGGCGCTGGCGGCGGAGCAGTTCCCGGACAGTCACCTCTACTCCACGACCCGCGCCCGCTGAGCCGTGGCTACCCCCGCGTAGCCCCTTCGCGCGTCCCGGGTGGGTGGCTGCCAGGTCTAACCTGGACATATCACCCGGGAGGTGAGGCCGCTATGGCATTTATGCAGATAGTGGACTGCAAGACTCGTAGTTATGACGACATGAGCCAGCTCATGGACCAGTGGGTCGAGGCGACCGAGGGCAAGCGCACCGCCACCCACGCCGTCGTCGGCCGGGACCGCTCCGACGGCGATCACTATGTGGAGATCATAGAGTTCCCCTCGTACGAAGAGGCGATGAGGAACTCCGGTCTCCCGGAGACCAACCGTATCTTCGAGGAGATGGTCGCCCTCTGCGAAGGGGAGCCCGCCTTCACGGACCTCGAAGTCGTCCGTGACGAGCAGCTCAACAAGGCCACCGCCCGCCGCTTCTTCGAGGACATCGCCGTCGGCGGCGACCTCGGCCTCATCGACGAGCTGTTCGCCGCCGACTACCGCGGCCACGACATCGGCAAGAACACCGACACCACGATCGGCTCCGACACCATGAAGGACGACGTCACCAGCTGGCGCGCGGCGTTCGACTTCCACTTCGCGCTCCACGGCCAACTGGCCGAAGGCGACCAGGTGGCCACGTCGTGGACGTGGCGGGGCACGCACACCGGCGTGTTCATGGGCCTGGAACCGACCGGCCGGGACGTCGAGATGACGGGCGTCACCGTCTTCGCCTTCCGCGACGGCCGGATCCAGGAAGGATGGTGGACCTACGACCTGATGCGGCTCGCCCGGCAGCTGGGCCTGGTGCGGCTGTAGCGTACGGACCGCCGCCGTCAACCGGTCCCCGGGCCACGGGGTTCCGCGCGCCCGACGATCGTGCCCGCCCGGTCGACGCAGATGACGTCGACCGCGACCGGCGCGCCCCGCAGCACCGCGAGCGCCTCGTCGCGCGCCGTCGCCGCGACCAGGTCGCCCAGCGGCACGCCACGCGCGGCGCACCGCTGGAGCGCGTCGAGGCCCGTGTTCGCGGCGGCGACCGCCGCCACGAGACCGGCGTCCGCGCCGCCCCGCCGGGCCAGCTCCGCCAGGAACCCCTTGTCCACCTGCGAACGTGCCGAGTGCAGATCCAGGTGCCCCGCCGCGAGCTTGGACAGCTTGGCGAAACCGCCCGCCACCGTCAGCCGGTCCACCGGGTGCCTGCGGATGTACTTCAGCACCGCGCCCGCGAAGTCGCCCATGTCCAGCAGGGCGTCCTCCGGCAGCCCGTGCACGGCCACCGCGACCTTCTCCGACGTGGACCCCGTGCACCCCGCCACATGCGTACGGCCCGCCGCCCGCGCCACGTCCACACCGCGCCGGATGCTGTCGATCCAGGCGGAACAGGAATACGGCACGACGACGCCCGTGGTGCCCAGGATCGACAGCCCGCCCAGGATGCCGAGGCGGGGGTTCCAGGTGGAGCGGGCGATCTCCTCGCCGTGGTCCACCGAGATCTCGATCTCGACGTCACCCGTGCCACCGTGCCGGGCGGCGACCTCGGCGACGTGGTCGCGCATCAGCTGCCGGGGCACGGGGTTCACGGCGGGTTCGCCGACGGGCAGGGGCAGCCCGGGGCGGGTCACGGTCCCCACTCCCGGCCCGGCGCGGAAGACCACCCCGGAACCGGGCGGCAGCACCCGCACCGTCGAGCGGATCAGCGCGCCGTGCGTCACGTCCGGGTCGTCCCCGGCGTCCTTGACGACCGCGGCCATGGCTTGGCCCCCGCCCAGCTCCTCGGCGGCCAGCGCGAAGGCGGGCGTCTGCCCCTTGGGCAGCGTGATCGTCACCGGGTCGGGGAAGTCGCCGGTGAGCAGCGCGGTGTAGGCGGCGGTCGTCGCGGCCGTCGCGCAGGCCCCCGTGGTCCAGCCGTGCCGCAGCCCGGTGTGCGCGAGCTGCGCCGTACGCCCGCCCGCCGGCCGCGCGGCCTCGGTCTCAGTCACGGTGGCCTCCGGCCGTAGAGTGGGCCCCGGAACATGAACGCCCGGCGGCAGTACGGGCACAGCGAACGGAAGGGCCCGCGGTGAGCGCCGAGCGCCATGTCCTGATCCTGGGCGGTACGACCGAGGCGCGCCGCCTCGCCGCCGAGCTGGCCACGGACCCGGCCCTGCGCGTCACCAGCTCGCTGGCGGGCCGCGTCGCCGAGCCGCGGCTGCCCGCGGGGGAGGTGCGTATCGGGGGGTTCGGGGGGCCCGGCGGCCTGGCCCGCTGGCTGCGCGAACAGCAGGTGGACGCGCTCATCGACGCCACCCATCCTTTCGCCGGCACGATCAGTTTCCACGCGGCGGAGGCGGCCGCGGATGCCCATGTTCCCCTGCTCGCCCTGCGCCGCCCGGGGTGGGTCGCGGGCCCGGGGGACCGCTGGACTTCCGTCGCGTCGCTGGACGAGGCGGCGCGGGCGCTGCCCGCGCTGGGTGAACGGGTCTTCCTGACCACGGGCCGGATGGGGCTGGCCGCCTTCGCGCACCTCGAGGATATGTGGTTCCTCATGCGCTCCGTGGACGCCCCCGAGCCGCCGGTGCCACCGCGGATGGAAGTGCTGCTGGAGCGGGGGCCGTTCACGCTCGACGGCGAGCGGGAGCTCTTGCGCAGGCATCGGGTGGAGGTGCTGGTGACGAAGGACTCGGGCGGATCGGCGGTCGCCGCGAAGCTTGTCGCCGCGCGCGAGGCGGGGGTGCCGGTGGTGGTGGTGCGGCGGCCGCCGGTGCCGACGGGTGTACCGGAGGCCGCCGGGCCGGAGGAGGCGGCGGGGTGGGTGAGAAGCGTGCTCGGCTGACGGTGACCGATTGGTCCCCGCGGTGGCGTCAGGCCATGGACGAGTGCCTGGCCGTCCACGACGAGGCCCGTGCCGCGGTGACCGGTGACTGACACATGGCGTCGGAGCACGACCCGGATCCCGGGTACGTCATCGGCGGCACCGACGACCTTGCCCTCATCGCGAAGGTGGAGCAGCGGGCCGACGAACCGGTCCGGGCCGCTGCGGTTCCTACCTTGACGGGGCGAAGTACGCGGGTACTTCGCCCCGCGTGCAGCGCGAGACCGTCGACGCGGCGGGCATGTTCATGTACCAGGTCGTGCCACGCCACCAGCGGGTCTGCATCCGGCAGGTCACCTTCCCCGGACAGTGAGGGCGGTGGTTATCCCTCCGGATACCGCCGCGGCGTCCAGACGACCTCCTCACCGCCGCCCTCACCCCGCCGCACCGCGCGCGTCTGCGTCGAGCCCACGAGGAGGATCGTGCGCATGTCGACCTCCGCCGGGTCCAGGTCACCCAGGCGCACGATCCGTACGCTCTCCTCCGGTCCGCCCACGTCGCGGCCCAGCACCACGGGCGTGTCCGGCGCGCGGTGTTCCAGCAGCAGTTCGCGCGCCTTGCCGACCTGCCACAGCCGGCTGCGGGAGCCGGGGTTGTAGAGGGCGAGGACCAGGTCCGCCGCCGCCGCGGAGCGCAGCCGTTCCGCGATGACCTCCCACGGCTTGAGCCGGTCGGAGAGCGAGATCACCGCGTAGTCGTGGCCGAGCGGCGCGCCCGCCCGGGAGGCCGCGGCGTGGGCGGCGGTCATGCCCGGCAGCACCCGCACCGGCACCTCGCGGTAGGGGTCCTCCGAGGCGACCTCCAGCACGGCCGTCGCCATCGCGAAGACGCCCGGGTCGCCGGAGGAGACGACCGCGACCCTGCGGCCCTGCCGGGCGAGGTCGAGGGCGAACTCGGCGCGCTCGGACTCCACCTTGTTGTCGGAGGGGTGGCGGCGCTGGCCGGGCCGCACGGGCACCCGGTCGATGTAGGTGCTGTAGCCGACCAGGTCGTCCGCGGCCGCCAGTTCGCCGCGGGCCTCCGGCGTCAGCCACAGCGGGCCCGCCGGGCCGAGCCCGACCACGACGACCTCGCCCCGCCCGCCGGCCGCCGCGGGGGCGTCGACGCGGCTCGGCAGCACCGCCACCGAGAAGTACGGCACCGACTCCGGGTCCACGTCCGCCAGCGCCTCCGCGCGCTGTCCGGCCATCGTGGCGCGCTCCACGTAGCGCGCGTCCGCCAGCCGCCCCGCGCGCTCCAGCGCGCCCCGCACCGCGGGGAACGTGCGGCCGAGCTTCATCACCACGGCCGAGTCGGTCGACGCCAGACGGGCCGTCAGCTCCTCCTCGGGCAGCGTGCCCGGCAGGATCGTCAGCACCTCCTCGCCCTCCACCAGCGGGCTGCCGAGCGCGGCGGCGGCCGCGCTGACCGACGTGACGCCGGGCACCACCTCGGTGGGATAGCGGTCGGAGAGCCGCTTGTGCATGTGCATGTAGGAGCTGTAGAAGAGCGGGTCGCCCTCGGCGAGCACCGCGACGCTCCGCCCGGCGTCCAGGTGGGCGGCGAGCCGGGCCGCGGCCTCCTCGTAGAACTCCTCCATCGCGCCGCGGTAGCCGCCGGGATGGTCGGTTCCCTCCACGGTGACGGGGTAGACCAGCCGCTCCTCGATGTGGTCGGGGCGCAGGTGGCGTTCGGCGATGGAGCGCGCGATGGAACGGCCGTGCCGGGCGCTGTGATAGGCGACGACGTCGGCCGAGGCGATGACCTCGACGGCACGCACGGTCATCAGGGAGGGGTCGCCGGGGCCGAGCCCGACCCCGTAGAGCCGGCCCGTGGTCTGCTGCTCGCTCACTCTTCCTCGCTCGCTATCGCGTTGATCGCGGCGGCGGCCATCGCGCTGCCGCCCCGCCTGCCCCGCACCACCAGATACTCCAGCCCCAACGGGCTGCCGGCCAGCGCGTCCTTGGACTCGGCGGCGCCGATGAAGCCCACCGGGATGCCGATGACGGCCGCCGGGCGCGGGGCGCCGTCGCGGACCATCTCCAGCAGCCGGAACAGCGCCGTCGGCGCGTTGCCGACGGCCACCACCGCACCGTCGAGCCTGTCCCGCCACAGCTCCAGCGCTGCGGCGCTGCGCGTGGTGCCCATCTCGCGGGCCAGCTCCGGCACGGCCGGGTCGGCGAGGGTGCAGAGCACCTCGTTGTCCGCGGGCAGCCGCTTGCGGGTGACGCCGCTCGCGACCATGTTCGCGTCGCACAGGATCGGCGCACCGGCGCGCAGCGCCTCGCGCGCGCGGGCCACGACCCGCGGGCTGTAGGCGAGGTCCCGTACGAGATCGACCATCCCGCAGGCGTGGATCATGCGCACCGCGACCTGACTGACATCCGGCGGCAGCGCGCCGAGGTCGGCCTCGGCGCGGATGGTGGCAAAGGACTGGCGGTAGATGGACGCGCCGTCCTTCTCGTACTCGAACACTTCGCCTCGCTTGCTGGTTTCGCTCTGTGGGTCCGTGGTGTGCGGCATGGCCGTCCAGGTCAGGGTCGTTCAGGTCAAGTCGTCCCGCGGGCCGCCGTCACCGCCGCCGCCGACTCCGCCGCCGTCACCGTGCGCGCCGCGCCGTGGGTGGTGCCGCCCCGTACGGCGACTTCATACCCGTCACCGGTCGCCAGGACATCCACCCAGGAACCCGAGGGATGACCGCACCTTCGTTCGCACCCGGACCAGTACACCGGCAGGCCGCCGGCACGCTGCTCCGCGAGGCAGGCCGCGGCGTCCGCCCGTACGTCCGCGCGGGACTTCGCGCAGCCGGGGCGGCCGGCGCACGCGCCCGCCCGGTGCCAGGGGGAGGCGGCGGAGGTGACGAGACCGGCGTCCGCGAGCGCGGCCAGCCGGTCGGCGGCCGCGCCTGACGGCAGGCCCGGCACGACGACGCCGCGCCAGGGTGTCACACGCAGCTCACCGGCCCCGTCCTCGGCGGCGGTGCGGACGAGCAGCCGCCACGAAGCGGCGGTCAGCCGGCCCAGCGGCGCCGCCACCGAGAGCGCGGTGCGCCCGTACGGGCCGGTGACCAGGCCCGGTTCCACCGGAGCGCCGTGCGGCCGTGCGAGCGTGGCGGGCGCCGAGACGATCCCGGCGGCGGCCAGCCGGTGCGCCAACATGCCGACGCGCGGCCGGTGTTCCGCCGCGAGGTCCTTGACGCGCCAGGCGGAGGCGCCGCTTCCGCGTGCCGCGTCCAGGAACACCTCCGCCGCGAGCACGGCCGCCCGCGGCCCGTGCGCGGCGGCCATCCGCAGGCCGGAGGCGGAAGTTCCGTAGCCGAGCAGGACCTGGCCGCCCTCGGTTGCGATCAATGTCACATCGGGGCCGAGTGCCGTGATGTCGCCCCGGCCGTCGTCCAGGCCGAAGAGGAAGCGTCCCGAAAGGTCTGTCACGTCCGGGTTCGCGCACAGCAGCCGGTCCAGTTCCCGCGCCCAGGACTGGACGTCGCCGTGCCCGGCGCCGTCCAGTCGGCACAGCGGTGACGCCACGGTGTTGCGCACCCGCTCATGCCGGTCGGACGGCAGCATTCCGGCCGCGCGCAGCCGCTCGCCGAGCTCGCCGCCGCAGCCGTCGGCGAGGCCGCGCAGCTGTATGTTGCCGCGCGAGGTGAGGTCGAGGCGCCCGTCGCCCAGCTCCTCGGACAGCCCTGCCAGCACCTCGGCCTGACGGGCCGTCAGGAGCCCGGCGGGCAGCCGGACGCGGGCCAGCGCGCCGTCGTCCGCGGAGTGCAGGCGCAGCGCGCCCGGGCAGGCGTCACCGCCCGTGCGGGCGGAGCCCTTCGGGGATACGGCGGCGCCGCCGGAGTTATCCCGGTCCGAGGCGGATGTGGGGGTGACGGACATGGCGGCGAGCATACCGACGGCCGGACCCCGGGCACCGGCCCCTACGGCGCCCGCCAGCGCTTACTATGCTCACGGAAGGGTCGGCCCAGGTGGTCCGGCCCGGACCGAACGCCAGCGACGGCGCCAGGGGAGGAAGCCGGTGGGACTCCGGCACGGTCCCGCCACTGTGAGCCCGGCAGCGATTGCCGGGCGAGTCAGGAACTCCCGCCGTCCTCCAACCGCCCGGGGCGCGGACCCCGAGGAAGGCTGCCGCCGCATGCGCACATTCCGGTTCAGCACGCCCCGGGCGACCCACGATGCCCTGGGGAGCGCCGCGTGATCCTTCTCCTGTCGACGTCCGACACCGACCTGCTCAGCGCCCGCGCGGCTGCCGCTCAGGGGGGCCCGGTCCCGTACCGGCTCGCCAACCCCGCCCGGCTCGCGCTCGATGAACTCCCCGGCCTGCTGGAGGGCACCGACCTCGTGGTCGTCCGCCTCCTCGGCGGGGTCCGCGCCTGGCAGGAGGGCCTCGACCGGCTCCTCGCCGGGGACCGCCCCGTCGTCGTGCTCACCGGCGAACAGGCGCCCGACGCCCAGCTGATGGAGCACTCCACCGTGCCCATCGGCATCGCCGCCGAGGCCCACGCCTACCTCGCCCACGGCGGCCCCGCCAACCTCGGGCAGCTCGCCCGCTTCCTCTCCGACACCGTGCTGCTCACCGGCCACGGCTTCGAGGCGCCCGCGCCCGCCCCCACCTGGGGCCCGCTGGAGCGCACCCCACGCGTGGCGGACACCGGCGGTCCGCGCGTCGCGGTGCTCTACTACCGCGCCCACCACATGAGCGGCAACACCGGCTTCGTGGACACCCTCTGCGGTGCCGTCGAGGACGCGGGCGGCGTCCCGGTGCCGCTCTACGTCGCTTCCCTGCGTGCCCCCGAGCCCGAGCTCGTCGACGCCCTGCGCACCGCCGACGCCGTCGTCACCACCGTGCTCGCCGCCGGCGGCACCAAGCCCGCCGCCGCCTCCGCGGGCGGCGACGACGAGTCCTGGGACGCCGGCGCGCTGGCCGCCCTCGACGTGCCCGTCCTCCAGGCCCTGTGCCTGACCGGGCCGCGCAGCGCCTGGGAGGAGAACGACGAGGGCCTCTCGCCGCTCGACGCCGCGACCCAGGTCGCCGTCCCCGAGTTCGACGGCCGCCTGATCACCGTCCCCTTCTCCTTCAAGGAGGTGGACGAGGACGGCCTGCCGATGTATGTCGCCGACCCCGAGCGGGCCGCGCGCGTCGCGGGCATCGCCGTGCGCCACGCCAGGCTGCGCCACATCCCGGCCGCCGAGAAGCGCCTCGCGCTCGTACTCTCCGCCTACCCCACCAAGCACTCCCGCATCGGCAACGCGGTGGGCCTCGACACCCCCGCCAGCGCCGTCGCCCTGCTGCGCCGACTGCGCGAGGAGGGCTACGACTTCGGCACCGAGCCGGTCCCCGGTCTCGCGTCCGGTGACGGCGACGAGCTGATCTACGCCCTCATCGAGGCCGGCGGCCACGACCAGGAGTGGCTCACCGAGGAGCAGCTCGCCCGCAACCCCGTCCGCATCCCCGCCGCCGACTACAAGCGCTGGTACGCCCGGCTGCCGCGGGAGCTGCGCGACTCCGTCGAGCAGCACTGGGGCCCGCCGCCCGGCGAGATGTTCCTCGACCGCAGCCGTACCGCCGAGGGCGACCCAGATGGCGACATCGTGCTCGCGGCCCTGCGCCGCGGCAATCTGCTGATCCTCATTCAGCCGCCGCGCGGCTTCGGCGAGAACCCCATCGCCATCTACCACGACCCCGACCTGCCGCCCTCGCACCACTACCTCGCCGCCTACCGCTGGATCGCGGCCACGCGCGAGGACGGAGGCTTCGGCGCCGACGCCATGGTCCACCTCGGCAAGCACGGCAATCTGGAGTGGCTGCCCGGCAAGAACGCGGGCCTGTCCGCCGCCTGCGGCCCCGACGCCGCCCTCGGCGACCTGCCTCTGGTCTACCCCTTCCTCGTCAACGACCCCGGCGAGGGCACCCAGGCCAAGCGCCGCGCCCACGCCACCCTCGTCGACCACCTCGTGCCGCCGATGGCCCGCGCCGAGTCCTACGGCGACATCGCGCGCCTGGAACAGCTCCTCGACGAATACGCCTCGATCTCGGCGATGGACCCGGCAAAGCTGCCCGCCATCCGCGCCCAGATCTGGACCCTGATCCAGGCCGCCAAGCTCGACCACGACCTCGGCCTGGAGGACCGCCCCGACGACGACGGCTTCGACGACTTCCTGCTGCACGTCGACGGCTGGCTGTGCGAGGTCAAGGACGCCCAGATCCGCGACGGCCTGCACGTCCTCGGCGGCGCGCCCACCGGCCCCGAGCGCGTCAACCTCGTCCTGTCGATCCTGCGCGCCCGGCAGATCTGGGGCGGCACGGCCGCCCTGCCCGGCCTGCGCGAGGCGCTCGGCCTGGACGAGTCCGCCGCCACCCGCACCACCGCCGACGAGGCGGAGGAGAAGGCGCGCGCCCTCGTCCAGGCGATGGAGGACGCGGCCTGGGACCCGGCCGCCGTCTCCCGCGTCGCCGAGGGACAGCCCCAAGGCGTCGCGGACATCCTGGACTTCGCCGCCCGCGAGGTCGTCCCGCGGCTGGCCGCCACCACCGACGAGCTCGACCACGCCGTGCACGCCCTCGCCGGCGGGTTCGTGCCCGCCGGGCCGTCCGGCTCGCCGCTGCGCGGCCTGGTCAACGTCCTGCCGACGGGCCGCAACTTCTACTCCGTCGACCCCAAGGCCGTGCCCAGCCGCCTGGCCTGGGAGACCGGCCAGGCCCTCGCCGACTCGCTCCTGGAGCGCTACCGCACCGACCACG
The DNA here is from genome assembly GCF_055558795.1 of Streptomyces sp. NPDC025618. Taxonomy (NCBI): domain Bacteria; kingdom Bacillati; phylum Actinomycetota; class Actinomycetes; order Kitasatosporales; family Streptomycetaceae; genus Streptomyces; species Streptomyces sp. NPDC025618. The sequence continues at coordinate 77,855 of NZ_JBVHLW010000021.1, forward strand.
GCGACTGGCCGACGTCGGTGGGCCTGTCCCTGTGGGGCACCAGCGCCATGCGCACCGCGGGCGACGACGTCGCGGAAGCCCTCGCCCTGCTGGGCGTCCGCCCGCTGTGGGACGACGCCTCCCGCCGCGTCAACGGCCTGGAGCCGATCCCCCTGGAGGAGCTCGGCCGCCCCCGCGTCGACGTCACCCTGCGCATCAGCGGCTTCTTCCGCGACGCCTTCCCGCACGTCATCGGCCTGCTGGATGACGCCGTACGGCTGGCCGCTGCGCTGGAGGAGCCGGCGGAGCACAACTTCGTACGGGCCCACACGCAGGCCGACCTCGCCGCCCACGGCGACGAACGCCGCGCCACCACCCGCATCTTCGGCTCCCGTCCCGGCACGTACGGCGCCGGGCTGCTCCAGCTCATCGACAGCCGTGACTGGCGCACCGACGCCGACCTCGCGGAGGTCTACACCGTCTGGGGCGGCTACGCCTACGGCCGCGAGCTCGAAGGCCGCCCGGCCCGCGAGGAGATGGAGAGCGCCTACAAGCGGATCGCGGTCGCGGCCAAGAACACCGACACCCGTGAACACGACATCGCCGACTCCGACGACTACTTCCAGTACCACGGCGGCATGGTCGCGACCGTGAAGGCGCTCAAGGGCAGGGCCCCGGAGGCGTACATCGGCGACTCCACCCGCCCCGAGACGGTCCGCACCCGCACCCTGGTGGAGGAGACCTCCCGCGTCTTCCGCGCCCGCGTGGTCAACCCCCGCTGGATCGAGGCGATGCGCCGCCACGGCTACAAGGGCGCCTTCGAACTCGCCGCCACGGTGGACTACTTGTTCGGCTACGACGCCACCACCGGCGTCGTGCCCGACTGGATGTACGACAAGCTCACCCAGACGTACGTCCTCGATCCCGAGAACCGCGCCTTCCTCCAGGAGGCCAACCCCTGGGCCCTGCACGGCATCGCCGAACGCCTGCTGGAGGCGGAGAGCCGGGGCATGTGGGCCAAGCCGGACGCCGCGACGCTGGAGGCGCTGAAGCGCGCCTTCCTGGAGACGGAAGGTCAGCTGGAGGGCGAGGAGTAGCGCGTCCGCCCAGGGTTCCGGTGGGGGTGGGCAGCCGGTTTGGGGCTGCCCACGTCCCTCACTAGGATCTTCGGATGATCATCACAAGACGGCTCGCGGCGGGCGCATGCGCTCTGCTCGCCGCGCTCGCCGCAGGAACCGCCCCGGCGAGCGCCGCCGACGGACCTTCGAAGGACTCCCCGAAGGTCGAGCTCGTACTGGATGTCAGTGGCTCGATGCGGGCCCGGGACGTGGACGGCCAGTCGCGCATGGCGGCCGCTCAGCAGGCGTTCAACGAAGTGATCGACGCCGTCCCCTCGGGCGTGCGGCTCGGCATCCGCACGCTCGGCGCCACCTACCCCGGTGACGACAAGGAGATCGGCTGCCGCGACAGCAAGCAGCTCTACCCCGTAGGCCCCGTGGACCGCACGGAGGCCAAGGCGGCCGTCGCCACCCTGCGGCCCACCGGCTGGACGCCGATCGGCTACGCGCTGCGCGGCGCCGACCAGGACCTCGGCACCGACGGCGGCACCCGCCGGGTCGTCCTCATCACCGACGGCGAGGACTCCTGCGGCCAGCCCGACCCGTGCGACGTGGCCCGCGAACTCGCCGCCAAGGGCACGCACTTGACGGTCGACACGCTCGGCCTCGCCCACGACGACAAGACGCGCGAGCAGCTCACCTGCATCGCCGAGGCCACCGGCGGCACGTTCACCTCGGTCCAGCACACCGACGAGCTGTCGGGCAAGATCAAGCAGATCGTCCGGCGCGCCGACACCCCCGTCGTGACCCCGAAGCCCGTGCAGGGCGCGGCCGAGTGCGCCAAGGCGCCCGAACTGGGCGCCGGGATCTGGACCGACCGGGAGACCTTCGCCGAGCACCGCTGGTACCGCGTGCGGGTGAAGCCCGGTCAGGAGCTGCGCACCTCGGTGAGCGTGGGCGCGGACCGCGCCGTCGACCGCGACTACGGCGTGCTCGTGCGCGCCGTCGGGGAGAACGGCCAGGAACTCGTCCGCGGCTCCGACGCGGGCAGCGGGCGTACGGACGTGATGTCGTCCGGGCTGCGCTACCCCGTCGCCAAGGACAAGAACGACAAGGAGGCCAGGACGGTCTGTCTGGAGGTCTCCAACTCCTTCTCCGCGCCCCTGTCCGTCAAGCGTGACCCGGGCCTGCCGCTGGAGCTGGCCGTCGATCTCGCGAAGGCCCCCGACAACCCCTCCGACCTGGCCGCCTTCGGCCTGGGCCGGGGCTGGGTGCTGCTGGCCGTGCTGGCCGTGACCGGACTGCTCGCCGGGCTGGTGTGGGGCTGGCTGTCCCGCTGGCGCGTCGCTGTGTGGAGGGCGAACTGATGCGTGGAACCCGTGTGATGGCCGCCGCGCTGCTCGCCGGCGCGGCCCTGTTCGGCTCGGCCTCCGGCGCCGTCGCCGACACCCCGAGCCCGAGCGCCTCCGCGAAGGACGGTGACGCCCCGACGGAGGCCGGCACCACCTTCCGTACCGCCACCGCCCTCGAGCAGGGACAGAAGGCCACGGCGACCGCCTCGACCGGTGACTACCTCTACTGGCAGTTCCCCGCCGGCGCCGGGCAGCGGGCCACCGTGAAGACCACCGTGCAGCTGCCGGAGGCGTCCCGCCGACACGGCGCGGCCACCTGGCAGCTCGACGTCTTCGACGGCCTGCGCCGCCGCCAGGCGTGCGCCTCGGGCGAGCCCACGCAGCGGGCGGCCGGGGACGCCGGCTCGGTCACCCTGACCTGCACGCTGCGCACCGTCCGCCCGTGGTCCGAGCGCTGGGCGAACGACCCGCTCCCCGGTGCCTATTACGCGCGCCTCACCGTCTCCGACGGTCCCGACCAGGACCTCGGCCTGCCGGTGAAGGCGGAGATCCAGGCGGACGTGAAGGACATGGGCGGTGCCGACGCCGAAGGCGGCGAGGTCGCCCCGCTGCACGCGGCCGCGCTGAAGGAGCCGGAGAGCGGCTGGAACGGCGGCTGGTGGTCCGACCGCTGGGCGTGGACCGTGGGCGGCGCCGTGCTCGGCGCCCTCGCGGCCATCGGCGGCTACACCCTGACCCGCCACCCGCGCCGCCACCACCGGCCGCCCGTCGGGCAGTAGCGGGCGCTCCGGCGTACGACGGCGTCCGTGGCCCTCCCGGCCACGGACGCCGTCGGCGTCTCACCGGCCCGCGGGCGGGTCACCCTCGACCGCGTGCAGGTACAGGTCCAGCAGATCGTCGTCGAAGTACGAGCTGTACGAGATATCGGGGGTGTCCCCGCCCGTGTGGTAGCCGCCGATGACCCCGATCAGCAGATAGCCCGTCAGTTCCGGGATCAGGAAGGGCCCGCCCGACGTACCGCCCACATAGCCCGCGCAGGCGATCTCCAGGAAGTCGCCCGGGGCCTTGGGGTCGGTGCTGGTGTACCGGTGCGTGGACGAGGAACAGTCGATCGGCTTGGGGTACTTCGCGTCGCTGCTGCCCGGATAGCCGATCAGGCGCACGTCGTGGTGGGTGTAGCCGGTGCCGATCGCGAAGTCGAAGCCGCCCACGGCGCTCTGCACCTCGGTGCCGTCCGAGCGCGGGCCGAGCCGCACCACCGTGTAGTCCCAGCGCGCCCCGCCGTCCGTGCCCCGGTCGTAGTAGCGCTGGTCGATGTAGATGCTCTCGACGGGGAAGACGCCGTGCGGCTTGAGGCCGTCGTGGTACTGCGGCACGAACGACAGGTGCCGCTTGGGGTCGGGGGAGCGCAGGCAGTGGGCCGCGCTGATCACCAGGTCGTGATCGGGGCTGCGGACGACCGTGCCGCCGCAGAAGCGCCCGGTGTTCTTGCTGTCGGTCCAGAAGAACGTCCCCACCTGCGGCAGCCCGTCGAAGGGGTGGCTGGGCGGCACGCCGCCCCCCTCGGCCCGCTCCTCCGCCACCGCCGGGGGCGGCGGCGCCTGCTTGCCGGTTACCACCGGCAGCGCGGACGCCATCCGCCGCGGCGTCCAGTAGGCGTCGGCCGCGGCGGCGCCGGGCGGCGGCCCCGCGGCCGCCGCGAGGGTGCCGGGCACCACGGCGGCCGGCAGTCCGAGGAGCAGGGCGGCGGCGCCCCGAAGGGCGAGATGTCTCAGAAATCTGTTCATGAACGGATTCCTCTCGTTCGGCTCGCCGTTGTCCCGCATGAGGAGCCAGGGGTCCGGGTCACGTGCGGGACGAGCGTGTCATCGTCCTACGGACCGCCGGAGGGAACGAGAGCCCGGCGCGCCGGGATTCACCGGTACGACCGGAACCGGACACGTGTGTTCGGGCATCGAGGCCGCGTCCGGGGAAGAGCCGGCCACGGGGAGCGGAACGAACCGGGGATTCGGGGTGAAGAACCGATATCAACTCGTGGTTAAGTCGTTCACGCAAGGAGAACACCGAGCGGACTAGTGTCAGGCGTTGTCCCGTGACAGGATGCTCCCCGTAGCCACCTCCGGCTTAACTGGCCGTGAGGTGACATGGGGACAGCTCGTGAGGACGGAGCAGATGGCAGTCGGGGGCGACAGGTCGGCAGGTGAGATGGGCAGCCCGCTCGCGGAGCGGCTCAATTACCTGTTCGCGAACATGCATCCGCCGGGGGCGCCGTACACCAATGGTCACGTGGCCGACGAGATCAGCCGCGGGACCGAGCAGTACGGCGGGGTGCGGCTCACCGAGCAGTATCTGTCGATGCTGCGCAACGGCAGGCGCGCCAACCCCAGTCCGGACGTGCTGCGCGCTCTCGCGAAATTCTTCGCCGTGCCCGTCGGTTATCTGATGGGCGACCTCTCGGCCTCCCAGGCCGAGCGGGTGGAGGAGGAGGTCCGTTTCCTCGTCGCCATGAGGGATCAGCGCGTCCGCGCGATAGCCCTGCGCTCGGTGGGGCTGCCGCCCGAGGTCCAGGACAGCCTCAACACGATCATTGCCCAATTCCGGCAGCAGATGAACCTTCCGGCCGACCCGCCCGACGCGGGTGGTGAGGAGCGAGAGTGACCGTCACGGCGGATGACCAGCTCTTCACCTACTGGCGGCGTACCGAGGACGAGGACGGTGCAGGCATGCGAGTGGGGCGCATACGACGCCGCTGCAAGCAGCTCATCCAGGAGCTCGCGCTGCCCGCGTCGACCGACCTGCACGGTCTGTGCCAGGTCGTCTCGCGCCGCGTCGGCCGGCCCATCCGCCTGATCCCGATGAGCCTGGACGGTGTCGTCTCGGGCATGACGGCCACCACCGACGACGCGTTCTGGGTCATCTACGAACAGAAGACCTCGCCCTGGCACCAGGTCCACATCGTGCTGCACGAGGTCGGCCACCTGCTGCTCGGCCACGACCAGGACCCGGCCGTCACCGAGGACGCCCTCAAGGTGTGGACGCCGTCCGTCGACGTGGCCACCGCCATGCGCCGGATGGGCCTGACCATGGGCCTCGCCCGGCACCACTGCTACGACAACCTCACCGAGCGCGAGACCGAGATCCTCGGCACCCTCCTCATGGAGAAGATCGTGCCGCCGCCGCCGGGCCAGGACGCGGCGCTGGAGGGGGAGGCCGCCGAGCTCGCGGCCTCGCTCGGTCCGGCGCTCCAGCACGTGCGCCAACAGCTCAGGGAAGGGGGCGTCACCGGTGTTTGACGTCCTCTATCTGGCCTTCAGCGCCGTCGCCTGGGTCATCGTCGGCTACAAGACCCGCGCCTGGCTCCGCGACCGGGACAACGTGGACCTCGGGCTGACCGCCCTGACGATCTCGGGCGTCCCCGTCGTCTTCCTCTTCTCCGCGCCCAGCGTCTACCGCGCCTTCGACCGGCTGACCGGCGTGGCCAACCTGGCCATGGTCTTCCTCTACTCGGCCGTCGTGCTGTTCGCGTCCGGCGCCACCGTGCTGCTGCTGCGCTGGACCGGCCGGGGCGAGGAGCGGGCCCGGGCCCGCGCGGCGGCGCGCTCGCGGTTCGCGGTCGCCGCCGTGTCCGTGGCGTGGGCGGCGGCCATCGTCTGCTTCGCGGTCGGCAGGCCCGACTCCGTGGAGCACCCCCGCGACTTCAGCACGGCCTACGCCGACGCACCCGGAGTGGTCGCCTTCCTGGTGCTGTATCTGGCCATTTTCGGTGTGAGCCTCGCCGGGCTCGGCGTGCTCTGCCCGCGCTACGCCACCCAACTGGGCCGGTCCTGGCTCTCCAAGGGCCTGCGCACGCTCGCCGCGGGCTGCTGGCTGGGCCTGCTGTACTGCCTGTGCAAGCTGATCGGATTCGTGCTGAGCTGGGGCGGCCACGAGGCGTACTGGCTGTCCAACGGCGTAGCCCCGATGAGCGCTTCGATCGCCGCGCTGCTCGTCCTCATCGGCTTCTCGCTGCCCGCCGCGGGCCCGCGGGTGGCCGCCTGGCGGCGGCTGCGCCGACTCCAGCCGCTGTGGCAGGATGTCACCGCCCACGCCCCGGAGGTCACCCTCGCGGAGCGCCGCTGGGGCGGCCGCTGGCCGCTGGCGGACCTGGAGTGGCGGGCCAACCGGCAGATGGCCGAGATCCGGGACATCCAGCGCGGCATCCGGCGCCATGTCGAGGCGGCGACCTTGGACATCGCCCGGGAGAAGGCGAACGCCGCCGCCCTGGACGAGCGCGGCCTGGCCGCGGTGGTGGAGGCGGCGGCCCTGCGCCGGGGCCTGGCCAACCAGGTCACCGGCCATGTGCCGAGGCCGCACGCGGACAGTGTCGTGATCACCGTCAGCTCCGATCCGGCCGAGGAACACGAGCACCTGGCACGCGTCGCGGACGTCTACCGCGATCCGCTGGTGGAGTCCGTGCTCACCGAACTACGGGAGATTTGCGCGGCACGCCGTCCCTGACGGCGCGCGGCCCACAGACGAGGCGGCCCTGGACGGGGGTCAAGGCCGCCTGCGCCACAGGCCGGCGCCGGGTCCGTAGCGATACGGATCCGGCGTCGCCCGTGCGTTTTCCGCTGTCTGCGGGTGCTCGATGTCTGGGCTCAGGTTTGTCTGTCCCTGCGGGTCTGTTCGCCGCCTGCGGCGGGAGCGCCCTGCGGGCGCGTCCTCAAACGCCGGACGGGCTTTGTGTGGCTGATGTGCGTGCTGACCGGACGGGCTGGATGTTGCTGGTGCGGCGTGCTGAACGGACGGGGTGGGGGTGGTCCATGTGAGGGGTGAACAGTCCGTGCCGGGGCTCGGATCCGTCCGTCTAGAGTCGTCTCTCATGCAGAACACCGCCTCCTTCGACGTCAACTCGTTGACCACCGATCCGTACGGCACCTACGCCAAGCTGCGCGAGGCCGGGCCCGTCCACCGGATCACCGGCGCCGACGGCCGGCCCGCCTGGCTGGTGACCCGTTACGACGACGTGCGCCAGTGCCTCGCGGATCCCCGCCTGTCGCTGGACAAGCGCAACGCCAAGCCCGGCAACTACAGCGGCTTCTCGCTGCCTCCGGCGCTGGACGCGAACCTGCTGAACATGGACCCGCCCGACCACGCCCGCGTGCGCCGCTTGGTCGTGAAGGCGTTCACCCCCGGCCGCGTCGACAAGCTCCGCGCCCCGGTGCGCCGCGTCGCCGACGAACTCCTCGACGCCGTCGCGGCCGACGGGCGCGCCGACCTCCTCGCCGCCTACGCCGGACCGCTGCCCATCATCGTCATCTGCGACCTGCTGGGCGTACCCAAGGAGGCCCGCCTGGACTTCCGCGCCTGGACCGACGCGATGATCGCGCCCGACCCCGAGCGGCCGCACCTGATGAAGGAGGCCGTCGGGAACCTGGTGCGCTTCTTCACCGGCCTGATCGCGAGCAAGCGCGCCGAACCGGGCGACGACCTGCTCTCGGACCTGATCGCGGTCCGGGACGACGAGGAGGGCGGTGACCGGCTCTCCGAGGACGAGCTCACCTCGCTCGCCTTCCTCATCCTCTTCGCCGGCTACGAGAACACCGTCCACCTCATCGCCAACTCCGTCCTCGCCCTCCTGGACCACCCGGCCTTGATGGAATCCTTGCGCGCGGATCCGGCCGGACTCGGCGCGGCGGTCGAGGAGTTCAACCGGTGGGACGGCCCCGCACCGCTGTCCATCCGGCGTTTTCCGCTGGAGGACATCGAGATCGGCGGGGTCACGGTGCCCGCGGGCGAGACCGTGCTGCTCGCCATCGCCTCCGCCAATCGTGATCCTCGTCACTTCGTCGATCCGGAACGGCTGGATCCGAACCGTGATCGTTCCGGGCACCTGGCGCTGGGGCACGGCATCCACTACTGCCTGGGAGCGCCGCTGGCCAGGATGGAGACGGAAACGGCGCTGGCAGCGCTGCTGGAGCGGTTCCCCGCTCTGGAACTCGGCGTTCCGCGGGAGGAGATCAGGTGGCGGCCCTCGGTGCGGGCGCGTGGCTTGATTTCGCTCCCCGTGCAATGGTCATAGAAAAAGCCGAACAGGTTTTTGATGCATGACCCATCCTTGATGAGGTAGAACTGTGCGTGAGCCCGCCCGGTGTGCATCCCCCGTCGCACCGGGCGGGCCTTCGACTTCCGCCACGGATCTCCTCCGTGCGCGAGGACACCACCGGGCCGGAACCTCAGCCGCCGGTCGGGAACTTCAGCAGGGCGGTCGCCGCCAGCATCTGAACGCTCACCGCCGCCACCGCCTTGTGCGTCGGCAGGTGGTGCTGGCCCCGGATCAGCAGCGCGGAGAACGCGTAACCGAAGCCCGCGGTGATCCAGGCCGCCGCCCGCACGGGATAGGAGCCGCCCGGCAGCCAGGCGGCGAGGGCCAGGCGCGGCAGGTCCGTCGCCCAGAAGATCACCACGAACAGGGTGACCGTCGGGCCGAACCTGCCGTTGCCGCCGAGCCTGCGGGCGATCGCGTGCGTGACGACGCCCAGCAGCAGGCTGGCGAGGAGCAGGACACCATCGGCGATGGCCACCGCCTCCATGGCGAGCGTGGGGCTGACCCGCCACTGCGCCCGGAAGTCGCCCCGGCCCAGCGTCCCCAGCAGCCCGGCGACCAGGCACAGGAACGTCGCCGCGCCCCAGACGCTGCGGTCCCGGGCCTCGTCGAGCACTTCGACCGGCCGGAACCACAGCCCGAATATGAGGCGGTGCCAGAGCAGTCTGCGCGGTGCCGCGGCGGGGGCGTGCGGTGAGGGGGCCGCGGGCGCGGAGGGTGAGGGGGTCACAGGCATGGATGCAATTTCTATCACCGAGCGGCCCGGCCACCGGTGGCCGGGGAGGGCGGGTTTCCGGCCACGAAGGGAAGGGAAAAAAGGTCTCGTGACCCGGGGGTGGGG
>NZ_JBVHLW010000021.1:87179-114909 GCF_055558795.1 Streptomyces sp. NPDC025618
AGAGGAGGGGGGGGGGGGGGGGGAAGGAGGGAGCGCCCCCCCCCCCCCCCCCCCCCCCCCCCCCCCCCCCCCCCCCCCCCCCTCGGCTCCGCGCCCATGAGGCGACGTCAGACCGGTTCCGGCGCCCTGGGATCGGTGTCGGCACCCGGGCCCGCGCCCGGTCCGGCGTCCGGGTCCGGGCCCGCGTCGGGGCCCGCTCCCGGGCCCGTGGAACCGTCGGGATCGGCGCCCGCGCCGGGGTCGGGCGCGTGCAGGTACTCCTCGGAGATCTCGCGCGGGCCGAACGGCCACACCTTCTCGTGGCGCGCCCAGAGCACGAACGCCACACAGCCCGCGGCGACCCAGGCGAGCGACCATTCGATGGGGTGCCGGCCGGGGGAGTTCCGGTCCGCGTAGCCGTAGATCACCAGCCAGCCCACGAGCGCCACCAGGCTCGGCAGCGGGTAGAGCCACATGCGGTACGGGCGGCGCAGCCCCGGCTGCCGGCGGCGCAGCACCGACACCGCCACCACCTGGGCCAGCGCCTGGACGATCACCATCACGGTGGTGAGCAGCTGGATCAGCGTGGTGAGGTCCGTATGACGGCCGATCAGGAAGCCGATGCCGGTGATGACCCCCATCGACGCCAGGCCCAGCACGGGGAAGTGGTGGCGCGGGTGCAGGCGGCCGAAGGAGCGGAAGAAGACCTTGTCCCGCGCGGCGTCGTAGGGCACGCGGGAGCCGCCGAGGAGGCCGGTGAGGACGGAGGCGACGGCCGTGAGGAGGATCAGCACCGTGACCGTCCGGGCCGCGCCCTTGCCCCAGGCCGTCTCCAGGACCGCTGAGGCCACGGAGGAGTGCGCGGTGGCGTTCTCGTCGAGCATCTGCTTCCAGTCGACGACCCCCAGCGTGCCGATCTGGAGCAGCAGATAGATCGCCATGATGCCGAGGATGGAGTAGATGATGGCGCGCGGCATCGTGCGCCCGGGATTCTTGATCTCCGCGCCCATGTAGGCGGCGGTGTTGTAGCCGAGGTAGTCGTAGATGCCGATGGTCAGGCCCGCCGCGAAGCCGATCCAGAAGTGATTGGTCGTCAGCTCGAAGGCGTGGGCGGGGTAGGTGAAGGCGCGGTGCGGGCTGAAGTGGGTGAACGCCGCGACGATGACGAGGACGACCGAGGCGATCATCACCGCCCACAGCACCACGGTGAGCCGCGCGATGTTCTCGACCCGCCGCCACAGCGCCGCGACGATGGCCACGATGACCGCGAGCCCCACGAGGTCCCCGGTGGTCTGTCCCATGCCCGGCCACAGATAGCCGAGATACTGCACGAAGCCGATGATCCCCGTCGACATGCCCAGCGGGATGAACAGCATGGCCGTCCACACGAACAGGAACGGCATCAGCTTCCCGCTGCGGTACTGGAACGCCTGCCGCAGATACACGTAACTGCCGCCCGCCCCCGGCAACGAGGCCCCCAGCTCCGCCCAGATCAGCCCGTCGGCGAGCGCCAGCAGCGCGCCCGCGACGAACCCGATCACCGCCTGCGGGCCGCCGAACGCCGCCACCATCAGGGGGATGGTGACGAAGGGTCCGATACCGCACATCTGGCTCATGTTGATGGTGGTGGCCTGGAACAGCCCGATCCGGCGTACGAATCCGACCCCGTGCTCCGGTCCCTGCCCGGTGTCCGCCATGGGTGTGCCCTCTCTCTGCCGGACGGGGAGACCCGTCAACTGCACTGGTAGCACCGGCCCGCGGGGCACGTCCAGCATCGGCGCTCCGGAGCGGCGGTCGGGCCGGGAAAGCCCCGAGGAAGCTGTTGCCTGGCTATGGCAACTGCCACTTCTTTGCCACTCGTGCCGGTCAGGGCGTTAAGGTGGCCCGGCCGTGGTGCTCGGGAAGACCGGTGACGGACCCTCGTGGTCCCACTCCGGAGCGGCCCTCGCCACTGTGATCGGGGAGCTACCGTCCCGTTCCGCGCGCATCCCACGGGCGCGTGGAGCCACTGGCCGCAGCCGGCTGCCGGGAAGGCAGGGGCGGGCGCGAACGACCCGTAAGCCAGGAGACCGGCCACGGCATCTCACGAGAAGATCCACGAGGTGCTGGAGCGTGACCCGCAAGATGACCCTGCCCACCCGAACCCCCGCCGCGCCCGCCGCCGGCGGCCCGCCCGCCTTCCGCTGGCGCCGCCAGGACACCGTGCGCACCGCCGGCCTCCTGGGCGTCATAGCCGCCCTGCACGTCGTCGCCTTCGGCGTGCTCTACCTGCTCGTCGTCCCCGACCACTACACCGTGGACTCCAAGGTCTACGGCGTCGGCCTCGGCGTCACCGCCTACACCCTCGGCATGCGGCACGCCTTCGACGCCGACCACATCGCCGCCATCGACAACACCACCCGCAAGCTGATGGCCGACGGCAAGCGCCCGGTCTCGGTCGGCTTCTGGTTCGCCCTCGGCCACTCCAGCGTGGTCGTCGTCATGGCGGCGCTGGTGGCGGGCGGCACCCAGCTCGCCGGGAAGCTGATGGACGAGGACTCCACCACCCACCAGACCCTCGGCGTCGTCGGCACGTCGGTCTCCGGCGGCTTCCTCTACCTCATCGCCGCCCTCAACCTCGTCGCCCTCGCGGGCATCCTGCGCATCTTCCGCGCGATGCGCGAGGGCCGTTACGACGAGGCCGAGCTGGAGCAGCACCTGGACTCGCGCGGCTTCATGAACCGCGTCCTCGGCCGCTTCACCCGCTCCATCACCCGCCCCGGCCAGATGTACCCCCTGGGCTTCCTCTTCGGCCTCGGCTTCGACACGGCCACCGAGGTCACCCTCATGGTGATGGCGGGCAGCGGCGCGGCCGCCGGGCTGCCCTGGTACGCGATCCTGTGCCTGCCGCTGCTGTTCGCCGCGGGGATGAGCCTCTTCGACACCCTCGACGGCACGTTCATGAACTTCGCCTACCAGTGGGCGTTCTCCAACCCCGTCCGCAAGGTCTACTACAACCTCACCATCACCGGCCTGTCGATCGCCGTCGCCTTCCTCATCGGCACCATCGAGCTGGTCACCGTGCTGCACGACAAGCTCCATATGAACGACGCGGTCACCGGCTGGATCTCCGGCCTCAACCTCGACAACGTCGGCTTCGTCATCGTCGGCCTTTTCGTGGTGGTCTGGGCGGCGGCGCTCGCCTACTGGCGGTTCGGCAAGGTCGAGCAGCGCTGGGCGGCGCGCGCGGCCACGGCCACGAGCGAGACGGGCTGACGGCCGGCGCGGTTCTTACGGACCGGTGACAGGGCGGCGCCGGAACGGGCGCCCCGCGGCCCGCGCCCCTAACGTCGAGGTCATGCGCGTACTCGTCACCGGAGGCGCGGGCTTCATCGGCTCGCACATCGTCACCGCACTCACCGCCCGCGGCCACCGGCCCGTCGTCCTCGACGCCCTGCTGCCCGCGGCCCACCCCGAGGCACCGCCCCGGCCCGCCGGCGTCGAGTGGACCGGCGCCGACCTCCGCGACCGCGCGGCCGTGGCCGGCGCGCTGCGCGGCATCGACGCCGTCTGCCACCAGGCCGCGATGGTCGGCCTCGGCAAGGACTTCGCCGACGCGCCCGCCTATGTGGGCTGCAACGACCTCGGCACGGCCGTGCTCCTCGCGGAGATGGCCGCCGCGGGCGTACGCCGCCTGGTCCTCGCCGGCTCCATGGTCGTCTACGGCGAGGGCCACTACGCGTGCCCCCGGCACGGCGTGGTGCGCCCCGGCCCGAGGGCGGCCGCGGACCTCGACGCCGGGCGCTACGAACCCCACTGCCCGCGCTGCGGCCGGGAACTGACGCCGGGCCTCGTCGACGAGGACGCGCCAGCCGACCCCCGCAACGTCTACGCGACGACCAAGCTCGCCCAGGAACACCTGGCCGCCGCCTGGGCCCGCGCCACCGGCGGCACGGCGGTGTCCCTGCGCTACCACAACGTCTACGGCCCCGGCATGCCCCGCGACACCCCGTACGCGGGCGTCGCCTCCTTCTTCCGCTCCTCGCTCGCCCGCGGCGAGGGCCCCCGCGTCTTCGAGGACGGCCGCCAGCGGCGCGACTTCGTGCACGTACGCGACGTGGCCGCGGCGAACGCCCTCGCCCTGGAACACCTCGACAGCCGCCCCGCGGGCACCCTGCGCGCGTACAACTGCGGCAGCGACACCCCGCACACCATCGGCGAGATGGCCGCCGCCCTGGCCGCCGCGCACGGCGGACCGGCGCCCGTCGTCACGGGCGAGTACCGGCTCGGCGACGTCCGCCACATCACCGCCTCGTCGCGGCGCCTGCGCGAGGAGCTGGGCTGGCGCGCCGAGGTCGGTTTCGCGGACGGAATGGCCGAGTTCGCGCGGGCGCCGCAGCGCGTCTGACCATGGCTGCGTACGGGTGAACATCCCGTCATCCCGGGCCGGATCCGCCGTCCCGGGATAGATGGATGGCATATCGGTGCGCTTCCGGGAAAGGCGGCAGACATGGCGGACAACGATCTGGGAACCCTGCTCGGCGGGCTGCTCGGCGGCAGCAAGGAAGGCTCTCTGCTGGGCTCGCTGCTCGGCGCGCTCGGCAGCGGGGGAGGGGAGTCGCTCTCCGGCCTGTTGCAGCAGCTCCAGGAGGGCGGTCTCGGCGAGAAGACCGACTCCTGGGTGGGCACCGGGCCCAACGAGGAGCTCAGCGGCCCGGAAGTGGCGCAGGCCCTGCCCTATCAGGCGCTCGACCACGTCGCCCAGAAGGCGGGCGTCACCCCGGAGGCGGCGGCGGACCAGCTGGCCCGGGTGATTCCGCAGGCGGTCGACAAACTCACCCCCGGGGGTGAGGTCCCCCAGGGATCCCTGGAGGAAGTGATCGCCCACCACCAGGGCGGCTGACCCGGGGGCCCGCTCGCCGCGGCCCGCCGCGTCAGAGCCGCAGCGCCGCGAACGAACGGCCCGCCGACTCCCAGCGGTCCGCCATCCGCCACCCCACCGCGTCCGCGTGCCGCAGCAGCGCGGTCATCCCCACCCGCGCCCAGGGGAACGCCGGCCCCAGCCGGCCCCGGCCGTCGTCCACCCGCACCCGCACCCGCTCGTCGACGTCCGCCGTCGCGGCCTCGGCGAGGAGGAGCCCGCGCGGCGCGGTGATGGCGGCGACGCGGGCCAGGAGGGCGCGGGGGTCACCGCCGATCCCGATGTTCCCGTCGAGGAGCAGCGCCGTGCCCCAACGCCCCTCGCCCGGCAGGGGGTTGAACACCGACCGGCACAGTGCCGAGCCCCCCGTGCGGCGGGTGCGGGCGACGGCCGCCGGGCTCACGTCGACGCCGAGCGCCGGGCGGCCGAGCGCGGCCAGGGCGGCGACGAGACGGCCGGGGCCGCAGCCGATGTCGATGACCTCGCCCTCGCAGCGGTCGAGCACGGTCATGTCGGCGGCGTCCGCGCCGGCGCACCAGCGCTCCACTTCCAGGGGCAGCAGCCAGCCGTCCGCGCGGCGCAGGAAGAGCGGGCCGCGGCCGACGTGGACGGCGTCGGCGTAGGGGTCCGAGCTCCAGGCGCCGGCGGGCCGGCCCACGGTCAGTTCGCCGAGGGTCACCGGGCGGCCCCGGCCGCGACGGCCGCCGCGAAGAGTCCGTGCGGTGCCGCGGCCGCGACCTGGGCCACGTCCTCGGCGGTGTCCACGTCGCGGAGTTCGGGCAGGTCGCGCACGACGAGCCCGGCCTCGGTGAGACGGCGCCGCTGGACGGCCCCGGTGCGGGCCGTGGACATGGGGACGCCACGCAGCAGACTGGGCCGGGGCTCTGCCAGGCCGAGCGCCCAGAACCCGCCGTCGGCGGCCGGGCCGAACCACGCGTCGCACCCGCGCCACGCGTCGTCCGCCAGCGCGGGGGCCAGCAGCGCGGGGGTGACCTGCGGGGTGTCCATGCCGATGAGCAGCGCGGGCCCCGCGCACCCGGCGAAGGCGGCCGCGAGCCGCTCGTCGAGCCCGCCCGCGCACTGCGGCACCACGTCGAATCCGGGAGGCAGCCACCGCCCGGCCCGCCCGTCGAGGACGAGCACGCGCCGCCGCGCGGGCATGGCGAGCACGGCCCGCAAGGTGTCGGCGAGCGCCGCCCCGGCGATCCGCGCGGCCAGCTCCGGGCTGTACGGCGGCGTGAGCCGCGTCTTCACCCGCCCGGGCAGCGGCTCCTTGGCGATGACGAGAAGGGTGGTGGGCCCCACGGGAGGCTGCCGGACGGCACGGGGCCCGGGCCGTGCGGGCGCGTGATGCCGCCAGGGGGCGCCGGGGGTGGTGGGCTGATACGGGGCGTGGGGCCGGGCCGAGGTGCCTGGAGCCGTCGGCTGTCGAGGGGTTGGGTTCATGGAGTCGTGACCGCCTTACTGGTGAGAGCCGTCCGCGGGACGCTTCGCGTGCCGTCCGCCTTCGACGGGGTGCTCCGCCGCCGGAGGCCGGGGGGCGTGTTCGTGGGGTTGTGACCGCCGCGCTGGCGGGGGCGGTGGGCAGGACGCTGCGGGCCGCGCGCCGAGCGCTTTTCGACGGGGCGGTTCGGCGTCGGCTGTTCGGGGGGTGTGCGGAGAGGGCCGTGGGTGCCGTCCCTGGGGTGCTTCGTGTGTTGCGGGTCGTGGGTCGGGTGATGGTGGCTCCTGGCGGCGGGACGGCCCGGCGCCCGGTGTCCGGAGGGTGTGCAGATGGGGCCGTGGTCTTGGTTCCCGTGGGCGCCGTCCGCAGGGTGTCTTGTGTGTTGTGGGCCGCAGGTCGGGTGATGGTGGCTTCGGGCGGCGGGGCGGTCCGGTGCCCGGTGTTCGGGGGGTGTGCGGAGAGGGCCGTGGGCGCCGTCCCCGGGGTGCTTCGTGTGTTGCGGGCCGCAGGCCGGGTGGTGGGCGCTCCCGGCGACGGGGCGGCCCGGTGCCGTCCGTTCAACGGGTGCGCCCTCGGAGCCGCGAGCTCCGGCCCCGTGGCAGCCACCCGCAGGAGACCAGGCGCGTCGTGCGCCGTAGGCCAGGTGCGGGCCGCTCCCGCCGACGGGGTGGTCCGGCGTCAGCCGTTCGAAGGGAGCGTTCACGTGGCCTCCGTACCCGTGGGCGCCGTCCGCAGGACACCCCGCATGTCGTGGACCGCGCGCCACGTGCCGCGCCAGGTGCCGGTCACCTTCGACGCGCCCGTACGGGGGCGGTACGGGACGTCCGTCTCGGTCACCCGCCAGCCCGCGTCGCAGGCGCGGACGACCATCTCCAGCGGATAGCCGCTGCGGCGGTCCGTCAGGCCGAGGCCGAGCAGGGCCTCACGGCGCGCGACCCGCAGGGGGCCGAGGTCGCGCAGGCGCAGGCCCGTACGCCGGTGGAGCAGGCGGGCGAGGGCGGCGTTGCCGAGGCGGGCGTGCAGCGGCCAGGCGCCACGGCCCTCGGGGCGGCGGCGGCCCAGCACGAGGTCGGCGGCGCCGGAGCGGACGGCCGCCGCCATGGCGGGCAGCAGTCCGGGGTCGAGGGAGGCGTCGCAGTCGCAGAAGGCCACGAGTTCCGCGTCGGCGGCCCGCAGCCCGGCGTGGCACGCGGCGCCGAAGCCGCGCCTGGGCTCATGGACGACGGTGGCCCCGAGCGAGCGGGCCACGTCCGCCGATCCGTCGGTGGAGCCGTTGTCGACGACGACGGCCCGCCACCCGGCGGGGACGCGGGCCAGGACCCAGGGGAGCGCGGCGGCTTCGTCGAGGCAGGGGAGGACGACATCCACGCGGTCGGCGCGCGAGGTCGCGGTCTGGTCTGTCACGCTGTTCACCCTACGGAGAGAATTCCGGCATTTCGGGCCTCGTGTCCTTACGAAACGCGGACATCGCCCGGCCCGCGACCGGAGGCGTCCAGCGCTCCCCGCCCGGCGTGCGACGCTTGCGGCATGCAGACCGCACCCCCCGCCCGCGTGCTCGTCGTGGACGACGACCCGACCGTCGCCGAGGTCGTGGCCGGCTACCTCGACCGGGCCGGCCTCGCCGTGGACCGGGCCGCCGACGGCCCCGGCGCGCTGGAGAAGGCCGCCGCCTTCCGCCCCGACCTGGTCGTGCTCGACCTGATGCTGCCCGGCATGGACGGCCTGGAGGTGTGCCGCCGGCTGCGTGCCGCCGGACCGGTCGCGGTGATCATGCTGACGGCGCGCGGTGACGAGGACGACCGCATCCTCGGCCTCGAACTCGGCGCGGACGACTATGTGACCAAGCCCTTCAGCCCCCGCGAGCTGGTGCTGCGCGTCGAGTCCGTCCTGCGCCGCGCCCAGGTGCGCGCCGCCGCCGGGCCCGCCTCGGCGCCCCCGCTGCGGGCGGCCGGGCTCACCCTCGACCCGGCAGCCCGCAGGGCGTCGAAGGGCGGCGTCGAACTCGCCCTCACGGTAAGGGAATTCGACCTCCTCGCGTTCCTGCTGCGCCACCCGGGCCGGGCCTGTGGGCGCGAGGAGCTGATGCGCGAGGTGTGGGGCTGGGAGTTCGGCGACCTGTCGACGGTGACCGTGCACGTACGGCGGCTGCGCGGCAAGATCGAGGACGACCCCGCCCGGCCCCGCCTCATCCAGACCGTCTGGGGCGTCGGCTACCGCTTCGAGGTCCCCGCGGAAGGCGGCCCCGGCCATGCGTGACGTCCTGCTCATGGCTCTCTTCGCCTTCCTCGGCGCCGCGGCCGCCGGGCTGCTGGGCGCGGTCGCGCTCCGCGCGCTGCGCCACCGCTCCGTCGCCGTCTCGCTGACGGTGGTGGCGGCCGTGTCGGTGACGGCGATGCTGGCCGGGACGCTCGCCGTGGCCTGGGCGATGTTCCTGTCCTCGCACGACCTGACCGTCGTCACGACCGTCTGCGCCATGGCCGCCGTCGTCTCGCTCGCGACGGCGCTGCTGCTGGGCCGCTGGGTGGTGGCCCGCAGCAACGCCCTGACCCGCGCGGCCCGTTCCTTCGGCGACGACGGCAGCTTCGCCGCCCCCGGGGGCGGAGCCACCGCGGAACTCGCCGAACTCGGCCGCGAACTGGCCGCCACCAGCGAGCGCCTGGCCCGCTCCCGGGAGCGCGAGAAGGCGCTGGAGACCTCGCGCCGGGAACTCGTCGCCTGGATCTCGCACGACCTGCGGACCCCGCTCGCCGGGCTGCGCGCCATGTCCGAGGCGCTGGAGGACGGGATGGCCGAGGACCCCCAGCGCTACTTCCGCCAGATCCGGCACGAGGTGGACCGGCTCAACTCCATGGTCGGCGACCTCTTCGAGCTCTCCCGCATCCACGCGGGCGCCCTGCCGCTGTGCCCGAGCCGGATGTCGGTGTACGACCTGGTCGGCGACGCGCTCGCCGGGGCGGGACCGCTCGCCCGCGAACACGGCGTGCGCCTCGTCGGCGACCGGGTCGACGCGGTCCCCGTCGAGGTCGACGGCAAGGAGATGACGCGCGTCCTAGGCAACCTCCTCGTCAACGCGATCCACCGCACCCCCGAGGACGGGACGGTCGCGGTGGCCGCGCGGCGGGAGGCGGACACGGTGGTGCTGTCCGTGACGGACGGCTGCGGCGGCATCCCGGAGGACGACCTCCCCCGCGTCTTCGACACGGGCTGGCGGGGCTCGGCCGCGCGTACGCCTCCGGCGGGGGCGGGGCTGGGCCTCGCCATCGTCCGGGGGATCGTGGAGGCACACGCGGGCCGGGCGACGGTCCACAACGTCCCTGGAGGCTGCCGGTTCGAGGTGGTCCTGCCGGCGGCTGTCTGAACGGAAACGGAAACTTCTGCCGCGTACGCGCATGTCGCAAGATGATGTGCCCTCGCCATACGCGGGGCGGGGAAGGAATCAGGTGAACCGAACGACTGCGCCAAGCACAACGAGCACCGAACCCTGTCCGGCATCTGGCTGTCCCGATACGGCTACCACTCGTCGGGACGGGAATCCGACTTCACCGGAGAGCACTGCGTAGTGCTGCTCCAGCACGGCAACAAGCTGACGGCCCGTTCATACTTATCGGCCCATGCGTCCTGCGAACGCCCAAGTGAGCAGCCTGGTCCGACGGCCATTTCGGTCCATCGGTAGCCTTTTTCTTCATGACACGCGCCTGGATCTTGCCGATACTGCTGGTGCTCTGCGGCTCAGCCCTGGCGGCCGGGCTGGTCTTCAGCGGGACTGCCGGTGCAGCCGCGGCAGTCCTGCTGGTGTTTGCGCTGCTCGCAGGCGTGAACTCGCCGCTGGTCTTCCCGAGGTCGATCGGTGCGCTGGAGGCACAACGCCGCAGCGCGGCCGACGGCCGGCCGGTCGTCTTCTGGCGGCCCGGCTGCAAGTACTGCTTCCGACTCCGCGTCCGGCTGGGCCGCAGCGCCCGCCAGTTGCACTGGGTCGACATCTGGCGCGACCCCACTGGAGCCGCAGCGGTGAGGGCGGCCAATGATGGCAACGAGACCGTGCCGACCGTCATCGTGGCGGGCCGGCCGCACACCAACCCCGATCCCGCATGGGTGCGTGATCGACTCTCCCGTTCCGAATGACCGGCTCGGGGCCGCACCAAAAAGAAAGGCAGGACAGGCTGAGGACACCGCGCGTCAGCGCGGGCCGGGGTCCCGCTTGCCCCTCACGCGGCGGAGCCGCGCATCAGACGCAGCCGGGCGGGGCGGGGTGGGGGAAGAACGCCACCACCTCACCGCCCCCGCCAAACCCCCCACCCCCACCGTCACGCACACACAAACAGCCCAGTTGAGCGGATAGTTCAGCGGCAGCACCGACGCGTTCTGCACCGGCCCCGGCCGGAAGAGGACCGGGAGCGAGATGGCCGTCAGGGCCGCGCCGACCAGCAGCGTCCCCCGTACGACGCCCCGCACGGGGCCGCGGGCCAGGGCGAAGCCCACCGCCAGGGTGGCCGGCACCACCAGGCCGTCGTGCACGAGAAGCACGCCCAGCAGCCACTTCGCCACCTCCCCCGGATCCTGCGGCTGTGCGCCGAAGAGCAGGGCCCACACTCCCGTGGCCATCAGGGCGAGACCCAGCGCGCCCGCGAGGATCCGTGTCACAGCGCCTCCATCCGTGCGACCCACTTCGTCTGGAGCACGCCCGGACGGTTCGGGGCGATGACGCGGGCGGGGTAGCCGTGGTCGAGGGAGAGCACCCGGCCGTCCAGGCGCAGGGCGAGGAGGGTGAGCGGGTCGCGGGCGTACGTGTGCGGCATCATCATGACGCGGTAGCCGCCGTGGGCCTCCAGCGACGTCACCCGGATCAGGGCGCCGGGCGGCGCGCCCGCCCGGTCCAGGAGGTCGCGGACCCGTACGCCCGTCCAGCGCGCCGACTTGCTCCACCCCTCCACGCACGCGATGGGCAGGGTCACCTCCCGCTGCGGCAGGGCGCGCAGCTCGTCCAGCGTCAGCTCGTACGGGCGCGGGCCGTCGACCCGCAGCCGCCAGTCCCGCACGGTCGCGGTGGTCACCCTGGCCAGCGCGGCGGTCCGGTTGACGGGCAGGCCCTGGACGCCGTGGTCGGGGTGCCGGGGCGCCAGCAGGTCCAGCGCGCCCAGCGGGGTGAACGACTGCCCCACCGTCGTCACCGTCACCGCGCCTGCCGCCACGCCCACGGCGGTCAGCAGCGACCGCCGGTCGACGGCGTCCTCGGCGGGCAGCGCCAGGGTGCCCGCCGACCGGCGCCGCCAATGCGCCCTGATCTCCGGGGCCTTGACGGCGACGTGCAGCACGACGGAGCCCATCAGCACCCAGCCCACCGCGAAGTGCACGGGCACGAAGGAGAACGCGTACGGATACCACTGCGCCGTGTTGAGCAGCCCCGACATCAGCTCGAACAGGGCCGTCGCCACCAGCACCGCCACCGACACCCGCTCCAGCGCGTGCCGCACCGACCGCACCACCGGCCGGGCGAACAGCCGCGGGTAGACCGTCCACAGCTTCGCCAGCAGCAGGGGCACCGCGGCGATGCCGCTCGCCACGTGCAGCCCCTGGCTCACCCGGTATCCCCAGAGGGGGCGGCTGGGCAGGACGCCGGCCAGCGCGCCCGGCTGCTGGAGGACGTGACTGATCAGCCCGGTCACGAAGCACACGGCCACCGCCACTCCCAGCCAGCGGCCGAGCGCGGTCGCGGTGCGGGCGTCGTGGAGCCGGCCGCGGAAGGACGGCAGGAGGAGTCTCATGCCCCCATCAGACCGCGCGCGACCCCCTCCAGGGCGTGATTCACACCTTACGAAACGCGGACGCCCGCGCAGGTCCCAGAGCCGCGGCGGGTTCCCGGTGCCAGGGTGGGAGCGTGCAGAACCGTACCGCCGTCGCCGTCACCTCCGCCCTGCTCGCCGCCCTCGTCGCGGTCCTCGCCACCGCCGTCCGCGGTGACGCCTACTTCACGGACCCGGCCGCCCTCACCGGCTGGTACGCGGCCGCCTGGGCGCTCTTCGCCGCGGCCGCCTGGGCGCTGCGCTCGGTGTCCGCCCGGCACGTCGTGCCCCTGGTGCTGGCCGGTTCGGTCGCCGTCGCCGCCACCGGCCTGCTCGCCGAACCCCGCACCAGCTCGGACGCCTTCCGCTACGTCTGGGACGGGCGGGTGCAGGCCGCGGGCATCTCGCCGTACGACCACGCGCCGGCCGACCCCCGGCTGGCGTACCTGCGCGACCCCTGGCTCTTCCCCCAGGGCGCCCAGTGCGAACGGCCGGAGCGCTTCCGTATCGCCCCGGACTCCGGGCCGGGAACGTGCACGCGCATCAACCGGCCCTACGTGCACACCATTTACCCGCCCGTCGCCGAGGGCTATTTCCTCCTCGTCCACGCGCTGTCCCCGCCGGGCACCCGCCACAAGCCGTTCCAGGTGGGCGGCGCGCTGCTCGCCGTGGCCACCTCGGGGCTGCTGCTGTACGCGCTGCGCAGGCGCGGCGCCGGCCGGGCCGCCGCCTACTGGGCGTGGTGCCCGGCCGTCGCCGTCGAAGCGGTCAACAACGCCCACGCCGACGCGCTGAGCGTGCTGCTCACCGTCGCCGCCTTCACCGTCGCCGCCCGCCGCCCGGCCGGCGGCGCCCTGCTCGGCGCGGGCATCGCCACCAAACTGCTGCCCGCCGTCACCCTGCCGGGGGCGCTGAGCGGCCTCGCCGCGCGAGGTTCCGGGCGTGGCCGCCCGCGCGCGGCGCTCGCCGTGCTGCTGCCCGCCACGGCCGTCGTGGCCCTCGGCTATCTGCCTTACATCCTCGTCTCGGACAGCTCCGTCCTCGGCTACCTGAGCGGCTACACCCAGGAGGAGGGCTACGACGACGCCACCGTGAAGAACCGGTACGCCCTCCTGCGCCTGCTGCTCCCCGACTCCTGGGCCCTGCCCGCCACGCTCGTCGTGCTGGCCGCGGTGGTGGCATACGTGCTCCGGCGCGGCGACCCCGCGCGGCCGTGGCGCGGCGCGCTGCTGGTCACGGGGACGGCGTTCCTGCTGCTGACCCCCGGCTACTCCTGGTACGCGCTGCTCCTCGTCGGCCTGGTGGCCCTCGACGGGCGGTGGGAGTGGCTCGGCGTCGCGGTGGCCGGGGCGGCGAAGTACATCGGCGGCCGGGCCGTCGGGGATCCCGACCTGCTCGGCACGACGGCCTACGCGGTGGCCGCGCTCGCGGTGACCGGCGGATGGGCCCTGCGCCGCGGCGTGACGCGGCGCGCCGACCGGGGCGCGGCCGAGGCCACCGGCCGGATCCGGCGGACGGCCCCCCACCGCGAACCCGAGCCCCCGCGCCCCTAAAATCGGGGCGAAACGCACAGCGCCTACCCGCGGAGAGCACCCCGATGACGACCCCCGACGGCGGCGCGCACGACCCCTACGTGCGGGTCCGCGGCGCGCGCGAGCACAATCTGCGGGCCGTCGACGTCGACATCCCGCGCGACGCCCTCGTCGTGTTCACCGGCGTCTCCGGCTCCGGGAAGTCCTCACTGGCCTTCGGCACCGTCTACGCCGAGGCCCAGCGGCGCTACTTCGAGTCCGTGGCGCCGTACGCCCGCCGGCTCATCCACCAGGTGGGCGCGCCCAAGGTCGAGGAGATCAGCGGGCTGCCGCCCGCCGTCGCCCTCGAACAGCGCAGGTCCGCGCCCACCTCCCGGTCCTCCGTCGGCACCGTCACCACCCTCTCCAACTCCCTGCGCATGCTCCTCTCCCGCGCGGGCACCTACCCCGAGGGCGCCGAGCGGCTGGACTCCGACGCCTTCTCGCCCAACACGGCCGCCGGGGCGTGCCCGGAGTGCCACGGCCTGGGCCAGGTCCACCGGGTCACCGAGGAATCGCTGGTCCCCGACCCCTCGCTGTCCATCCGCGACGGCGCGATCGCCGCCTGGCCGGGCGCCTGGCAGGGCAAGAACCTCCGCGACATCCTCGGCGCCCTCGGCCACGACCTCGACCGGCCCTGGCGCGAACTGCCGCGGGCCGACCGCGAGTGGATCCTCTTCACCGACGAACAGCCCGTCGTCACCGTCCACCCCGTGCGCGACGCCGACCGCATCCAACGCCCCTACCAGGGCACCTACATGAGCGCCAAGCGCTACGTCCTGCACACCGCCGCCGACTCCAAGAGCGCCTCCCTGCGCGCCCGCGCCGAGCGGCACCTCGTCAGCGGCCCCTGCCCGGTGTGCGGCGGTCGTCGGCTGCGGCCCGAGGCGCTGGCCGTCACCTTCGCCGGGCGCGACATCGCCACGCTCGCCGCCCTCCCGCTCGCGGACCTCGCGCGGACCCTGCGCCCGGCGTGCGAGGGCGACGGCGTGGCCGCCGCCCTCGCCACCGACCTCGTCGCCCGCATCGAGGTGCTCACCGAACTCGGCCTGGGCTACCTCGCCACGGACCGGCCCACCCCCACCCTCTCCGCGGGTGAGCTCCAGCGGCTGCGGCTCGCCACCCAGCTGCGCTCGGGCCTCTTCGGCGTCGTCTACGTCCTGGACGAGCCCTCGGCCGGACTCCACCCCGCCGACAGTGCCGCGCTGCTCACCGTCCTGGACCGGCTGAAGGCCGCCGGGAACTCGCTGTTCGTCGTCGAGCACCACTTGGACGTCGTACGCCGCGCCGACTGGATCGTCGACGTCGGACCCCGGGCCGGCGAACACGGCGGCGAGGTCCTCTACAGCGGACCCGTCGCCGGACTCGCCGGCGTGCCCGGCTCCGCGACCCGCCGCTTCGTCTTCCCCGACGGCGCGGCGCCCCAGGCCCGTACGCCCCGCGAGCCCACCGGCGCGCTGCGGCTGCGCGGCGTCACCCGGCACAACCTCCAGGACCTCGACGTCGACTTCCCCCTCGGCGTCTTCACCGCCGTCACCGGCGTCTCCGGCTCGGGCAAGTCGACCCTGGTCGGACAGGTCCTCGCGGAGAGCGTGACCGCCCACCTGGCGGGCGAGGCGGTCACCGGCGCCGAGGGGCTGGAGGCCGTCCACCGGCTCGTCACCGTCGACCAGAAGCCGATCGGCCGCACGCCGCGCTCCAACCTCGCCACGTACACGGGCCTGTTCGACGCCGTGCGCAAGGTCTTCGCCGCCACCGACGAGGCCCGCGCCCGCGGCTACACCGTGGGCCGCTTCTCCTTCAACGTCACCGCCGGGCGGTGCGAGGTCTGCCAGGGCGAGGGCTTCGTCGCCGTCGAGCTGCTCTTCCTGCCCGGCACGTACGCGCCGTGCGCCGCCTGCCGGGGCGCGCGCTACAACCCCGAGACACTGGAGATCACCTACCGCGGCGCGAACATCGCCGAGGTCCTCGACCTGACCGTCGACGCCGCGGCGGACTTCCTCGCCGACTTGCCCGCCGCGGCCCGCAGCCTGCGCACCCTCCAGGACGTCGGCCTCGGCTACCTGCGCCTGGGCCAGCCCGCCACCGAACTCTCCGGCGGCGAGGCCCAGCGCATCAAACTCGCCACGGAACTCCAGCGCACCCGGCGCGGCCACACGCTCTACGTCCTCGACGAGCCCACCACCGGCCTCCACCCGGCCGACACCGAACTGCTGCTGCGGCAGCTGCACGGCCTGGTCGACGCGGGCAACTCCGTGGTGGTCGTGGAGCACGACATGACGGTGGCCGCGGGCGCGGACCACGTCATCGACCTGGGTCCCGGCGGCGGCGACGCGGGCGGCCGCGTGGTGGCGGCGGGCCCGCCGCCCGAGGTGGCCGGGACACCGGACAGCGTGACCGCGCCCTATCTCAGGGCGGCGCTGCGACGCTGACCGGGCCCGGCCGGGTTGCCGCGCCCCGGGGCTGCGGCAGACTGGACCCATGCCGGAGCTGCCCGAGGTCGAAGCCCTGGCCGGGTTCCTCGCCGAGCACCTCGCCGGACGGACGGTCGAGCGGGTGCTTCCGGTGGCCGTGTCCGTCCTCAAGACCTACGACCCGCCGCTGAGCGAGGCCGAGGGGCGGGAGGTCACCGCCGTGCGGCGGTACGGCAAGTTCCTGGACCTGGCCACCGACGGCGGCCCGCACCTGGCCTTCCACCTCGCCCGCGCGGGCTGGCTGCGCTGGCACGACCGCCTCCCCGACGCCCCGCCGCGCCCCGGCAAGGGCCCGCTCGCGCTGCGGCTCCGCCTCACCGACGGCGCGGGCTTCGACCTCACCGAGGCGGGCACCCAGAAGCGGCTCGCCGTCCACTGCGTCCGCGAGGCCGGCGACGTACCCGGCATCGCCCGGCTCGGACCCGACCCCCTCGCGCCGGACTTCACCCGCGACGCCTTCGCCGCGCTGCTCCGCGACGAGCGGCGGCAGCTCAAGGGCGTTCTGCGGGACCAGAGTGTGATCGCGGGCATCGGCAACGCCTACTCCGACGAGATCCTGCACGCCGCCCGGATGTCCCCCTTCAAGCTCGCCGCGAGCCTGACCGAGGACGAGATCACCGCGCTCCACGAGGCGCTGGGCACGACGCTGCGCGCGGCCGTCGAGCGGGCGCGCGGCCACGCGGCGGCGGAGCTGAAGGCGGAGAAGAAGAGCGGGCTGCGGGTGCACGGGCGGACGGGAGAGCCGTGCCCGGTCTGCGGCGACACGATCCGCGAGGTGTCGTATCGCGACTCCTCGCTCCAGTACTGCCCCACCTGCCAGACGGGCGGCAAGCCGCTCGCCGACCGGCGGCTGTCCCGCCTGCTGAAGTAGCCCGCTCGCGATCAGTCCCGCGGAATGCCCCGCGCGTCCGCGTGGGCCAGTTCCGAGTGTTTGTAGGAGTACGTGAAGTAGACGACCATCCCCACCGCGAACCAGACCGCGAACCGCACCCACGTCTGCCACGCCAGATAGGTGATCAGCCAGATCGACGCCGCGACCCCGATCGCCGGCACCACCGGCACCCAGGGGCAGCGGAAGGAGCGCGGCAGGTCCGGGCGCTTGTGGCGGAGCACGATCACCGCCGTGCACACCACCGCGAACGCCAGCAGGATGCCGATGTTGGTCAGCTCGGCGGCCTCGCCGATCGGCACGAGCCCGGCGATGGCCGCGGAGGCCACGCCCACGATCCACGTCACGCGCGTCGGCACGTGCCGCGTCGGGTGCGTCTTGGCGAACCACTTGGGCAGCAGCCCGTCCCGGCTCATCGCGAACCACACACGGGTGACGCCCAGCATGAACGTGAACATGACGGTGAGGATGCCGATGATCGCGCCGACCGCGATGACGTCCGCGATCCCGTCCAGCCCCACCGACTTGAAGGCCGTGGAGAAGCCGCTCTTCTTGTCGATGTGCTGGTAGCTCTGCATGCCCGTCAGCACCAGACAGGCCAGCACGTACAGCACCATCGAGATGCCCAGGGAGTAGAGGATCGCCCTGGGCATGTGGCGCTGCGCGTCCTTGGACTCCTCGGCGGCCGTCGACATCGCGTCGTAGCCGAAGACGGCGAAGAAGACCGTGGCCGCGCCCGTGAAGGCGCCGCTGATCCCGAACGGGAAGAAGGGCGTGTAGTGGGACGACTTCACATGGAAGAAGCCCACGACGACCACCAGCAGGACCACCACGATCTTCAGGCCCACCACGATCGTCTCGAAGCGCGCCGCGTTCTTCATCCCCATGGTGAGCAGCCAGGCGATCAGCAGGCACAGCGCCGCGGCGAACAGGTCGATCCGGTGCCCGGTCCCGGTGCCCGGCGCGCCCAGCATCCAGGTGGGCAGCTTCGCGTTCATCTCCCCGAGCAGGAAGTTGATGTAGCCGGAGATGCCGATGGCCACCACCGCGACGATCGCCGTGTATTCGAGCAGCAGGTCCCAGCCGATGAACCAGCCGCCGATCTCTCCGAGCACGGCGTAGCCGTACGTATAGGCCGAGCCGGCCCGGGGGATCAGGCCCGCGAACTCCGCGTACGAGAAGGCCGCCGCCGCGCTCGCCAGGCCCGCGATGAGGAAGGAGACCAGCACCGCGGGGCCCGCCACACCATTGGCGATGGTCCCGGCGAGGCTGAAGATGCCCGCGCCGATGATGCCGCCGACGCCGATGGCCGTGAGCTGCCACACCCCCAGCGAACGGGTCAGCCGCTGGGCCGGGCCGCCGCCCTCGACGGTCTCCGCCTCTTCGATGGTCTCGATCGGTTTGCGGCGCAGTACGCCCTGACCCGCGCGGAGCCTGGCCATGTGTCATGTCCTCTCGTCGACCCTGACGGGGGCGGACATCATCGCCGAGCGGGGGCGGCTTCGGAAGCCGCCGCCCCGCGCCGGTCCCCGGGTTCAGCCGATGGCGGGCGCCACGGCCGTCGGCGCCGTGCCCCAGCGGGAGGGCGTATCGCCGACGGTGAAGTCGAGCCGGGAGGCGTCCTTGAGCTGCGCGGTCGTCAGGTAGGTGCGGTCGTGGGGCGAGCCGTCGAGGCGGACGGACCGGATGTAGCGGTCGGTGTCCGAGGTGCCCGGCGCGGTCACGGTCAGCCGCCCGCGCGGGTACCAGCGCGGGTCCAGCCGCAGGTCCACCCGGTCGAACACCGGAGTGCTCAGGCCCCAGGTGTCCGCGCCCGGCTGCACCGGATAGACGCCGATGGCGGAGAGGACCATCCACGCGGACATGGTGCCCAGGTCGTCGTTGCCGGTCATGCCGGCCGGGCTGTCGGTGAAGAGGGTGAGCGCGGCGTGCACCACGTCCGTGGTCTGCCACGGCCGGCCGGTGGAGAGGTAGGTGTACGGCGCGATGAGGTCGGGCTCGTTCTGCGGGTTGTACTTGTCGGCGTTGTAGTAGTCGTACGGTCCGTTGACCCACACCTCGCGGGCGGTGCGCGCCGGGTCCTTCAGCAGCCGGTCGTAGGCGAAGAAGGAGTCGAGCCGGGCGTTCGCCTTCTCCGCGCCGCCGATCAGCCGCACCATGCCCGGCAGGTCCTGCGGGACCAGCCACTGGTACTGCCAGGCCGTGCCCTCGTGGAAGCCGACGCTCTTCGCCGGGTCCGCGGGGCCGGTGAAGGCGCCCTTGCCATCGCGGGCGCGGAAGAAGCCGGTCGACGGGTCGTGGACGTTGCGGTAGTTCCGGGCGCGCTCGGCATAGCGCTCGGCGTCCGCGCGGTGGCCGAGGCCGCGGGCCATCTTCGCGAGGGCCGCGTCGGCGAGCGCGTACTCCAGGGTCGCCGACGCGCCCTGCTGGTAGTCGGAGTCGCCGGGCTTCTCCTTGGGGCGGTCCGGCAGATAGGGCACATAGCCGTTCTTGATGTATTCCGCGTTGCCGTCCCGGCCGGCGTAGGGGGAGGAGGCGGGCGGCACCCCGTCCGCGTTCTTCTTCAGCGCGCGGTACGCCTCCTCCTCGTGGCCCGCGAGCAGCCCGGCCTGATAGGCGTTGGTGAGGTACGGGGTCACCGGGTCGCCGGTCATGATGTTCGTCTCGACCGTGCCGTAGCCCCACTTGGGCAGCCAGCCGCCGTCGCGGTCGACGCGCAGCACCGACAGCGCCATGTCCCGCGCCTCACGCGGCGCGAGCAGCGCGAGCAGCTGCGCCTGGGTGCGGTAGGTGTCCCACAGCGACCAGTTCTGGTAGTAGGTGAACCCCTCGGCGCGGTGCGGCTGCTGGTCCCAGCCGGTGTAGCGGCCGTCGGCGTCGCTGCCGATGTTGGGGGAGAGGAAGGCGCGGTAGAGCGAGGAGTAGAAGGTGCGCCGCAGCGCCCGGCCGCCGCCCCGGGCCCGGACGTCGGACAGCCGCCGCTCCCAGGCGGCGCGCGCCTGGCGCGCGGTGCGGTCGAAACCGCCGCTCTCCGCGCGGAGGTTGCCCTCCGCGCCCGCGGCGTCGACGTAGCTGATGGCGGTCGTGGCCTCGACGGTCCGGTCGCGGGTGGTGTCGAAGCGCACCCACGCGCCGTTGCGCCCGGTGGAGGTGGAGAGCTTGGAGCCCGGGGTGATCCGGTCGCCGTTCCAGGTGCCGAAGCCGGTGAAGGGGCGGTCGAAGCGGGTGACGGTGTGCAGGGTGTAGGGGCGGGTGTCCTGGCAGAAGCCCCGGCCGGTGATGGTGGAGCGGACCGTACGGGAGTCGACGACCTCGACGGTGGTGGACACCGTCCGGTGCAGCGACTGGCCCGTGTTGAGCAGGACGTTGGCCTTGTCGGTCGAGGGGAAGGTGTAGCGCTGGACGCCGGTCCGCTCGCTCGCCGTCAGCTCCGCGGTGATCCCGCCGTACGAGGAGAGCCCGACCTTGTAGTAGCCGGGCCGGGACCGCTCGTCGCTGTGGCTGAACGCCGCCGCGTAGCGGGCGTTGTCCGTGCGGGTCACCTCGCCGGTGGTGGGCAGCACGGGCAGGTCGCCGCCGATGCGGCAGCCGACGCCGGACAGGTGCACGGCGCTGAAGCCCCGGATGTGGCCGTCCTTGTAGTCGTAGCCGGTGTCGTGCCCGGTGTCGGGGGACAGCTGCACCATCCCGAACGGCACGGCGGCACCGGGGAAGGTGTTGCCCTCGTTCTGGGTGCCGATGAACGGGTTCACCAGACCGGTGAGGTCGTCGTCGGCCGCCACGGCCCGCTGCGGGGGTACGAGCGCCGCCCCGGCCAGCGTCGCCGCGAAGGCGAGCGCGGCCGCGCCGGCGCGCAGCCGCAGGTGTGCGGTCCATCTCATCGTCCACGCCCCTCGTCTGACGCGTCATATGACCTGACATCGTTGTCAACGCCGAGGGTATCGAGAGGTTGACGTGCTGTCATGATGCCCGGCGCGCCTGGTGTGGCGATCCCCGGCCCAGGCGACGCGCAGGGCGGCGGGCCGTGAAAGGCTGGCGGTGCCCCTGCCCGCCCGCCGAACGGACCCGCCCCCGCCCATGAACCTCCGCGAACTCGCTTCCGTGGGGCCGTTCTTCGCCCTGCGCACCGACGACGACCCCGGCGGCGCGGGGGAGTACCTGCCCCTGGCGGGCCGGACCGAAGAGGCCGTGCGGCGCAGGGTGGCGACCGTGGCGGAGCGGCTGGGGACGGCGGACCGGCGGGTGGCCGCGTCCGTCGCCTACCAGGGCATCGCCGGCCGGCTGCTGTCCGTGGCCCTCGGCTCCGCCGTGCTCACCGGCCGCGTGCCCGACCTCGCCGACGGCCGGCTCCGCTGGCACCCCGCGCGCACGGCCCCCGACGACCTGTGGCTGCCCGCGCCCGCCGCGCTGCCGCCCGCCGCCGACCTGGCGGGCCAGGTGCGCGACCGCGTCCTGGCCGGCCCGCTGACCACCCTGCACGCCACGACGCGCGCGATCGTCCCGGTCTCCGGCCGGCTGCTGTGGGGCAACGCCGCCTCGTCGCTCGCCGGATCGCTGCGGGTGCTGCACGCGTGGTGCCGCGAACGGCACCGGCCCGAGGAGGCGGCCCGCGCGCTCGCCCTGACGCGCGCGCTGCTCGACGCGCCGCCCCTGAGCGGCACCGGCACCCTGACCGCCCCCGCGCCGGGCGGCCCGGCCTTCGCCCGCACCACCTGCTGTCTGTACTACCGCGTCCTGCCCGGCGGGATGTGCGGCGACTGCGTGCTGCGGCACGCGCCCCGCGCGGCCCGCTGAGGCGCCGGGGCTGGCGGCCACTCCCGGGTGGACAGCACCCCGAGGACGTACGCCTTCGCCACCAGCGCCGTGCGGTTGGGCACCCGCCAGCGCCGGGTGAGCCTGGTCAGGTGGTAGTTGACGCCGTCCACGGTCAGGCCGACGGCCTTGCCGATGGCGGCGGTCGTGGCCCCGGCGGCGGCCAGCGCGAGGATGTTCCCCTCCACCACGCTGACCTCCGCCATCGGCTCCACCGGCCGGTGCGAGGGGTCCGTCCGCACGCGCAGGATCGCCAGCAGCATCGGGTTCGCGGGGAAGGCGTCGCCCACCGGGTCCACCAGCAGCTCGCCCTCCCGCTCGATCCCCTCCGCGCCGGTCACCCAGCGCACCTCGATCGGGTGACGGGGCCGGCGGCCCAGCCGCAGCGCCTCGATGTGCCGGTCGAGCCGGCCGATGGCACGCGGCCGGAACAGCTCCTGGAGGTTGCGGCCGCGCAGTCTGCCGGGCGCCGTGCCCCACTCGGCGGCCATGGCGGGGTTGGCGACCGTCACCTCGCCGTCCGCCCGGCAGACCGCGATCGGCGTCGGGATCCGGTCGAGCAGCAGCAGAAAGTGGCTGCGCCAGCTGGTGTATTCCTCGCCGCCCATGTCCGCACCGGCCCCTCGCTCGTTCCACGCCCGTCCAAGGGCCCGTCCAGTGCTTGCCCGGCGGGGCCCGTGCAGGAGCGTCGAGCTTCCCACCACTGCAGGATCGTGCAGTTCTGTATACGAGTGGGTGAGCTCATTTGCGTGCCGCGCGCGAGGTCCCGGAGCAGGCGCTCGCCCGCTCCCGCGCACGGGCCTTTCCGGGCCCCGCACATGATCCAGTAACCTGCTGGTCGCTCGCGCGCCGCGCGGGATCGACGAAAGCGGGGGGGACATGCGAACGGGCATACGCGCGGGAATGATCGCGGTCGTCGCGGCGGCCACGGCGGCCGTCACGGCCGCGCCGGCCGGGGCGGGGACGGCGGCGGGACGGGCGGCCTACTCCGCCACCACCTCGGTCGGGGTGCACAACGCCTACGAGACGGCGAAGTACCCCTATTTCGCCGACGCCCTCGACTCGGGCGCCGCCCTCCTCGAACTCGACGTCTGGACCAACGGCCTCGGCGGCCGCTCCTTCCGCGTCTCGCACGCCAACCCGCTCGCGAACAACAACAATTGCGAGGGCGCCGCCGCACCCGCCGAGCTGCGCACGAAGTCCCGCAACCAGCCGCTCTCCGGCTGCCTCGCCGACATCCGGGCCTGGCACGACGCGCACCCCGGCCACCGGCCCGTCCTGCTCAAGGTGGAGATGAAGGACGGCTTCAACGCCGACAGCGGCCGCGGGCCGGCCGAACTGGACGCCCTCCTCGGCGAGAAGCTCGGCGACGCCCTCTACCGCCCCGCCGACCTCGCCGGGAAGCACGCCACGCTCGACGAGGCCGTACGCGCCGACGGCTGGCCGGACCGCTCCGCGCTCGCGGGCAGGTTCGTCGTGGAGCTGATCCCCGGCACGGTGGAGGAGAAGAACCCCGCTGACCGGCTGTGGACCGACCGGGAGTACGCGACGCACCTGCGGGACCTCGCCGCCGCGGGCCGGCTCCGGCAGGCGGGCGCCTTCCCGGCCGTGCACGGCGCGGTGCCGGGCGATCCCCGCGCGCGGTACGCCGACCCCACGATCCGCCCGTGGTTCGTCCTCTTCGACGGGGACGCGGCCACGTACACCGGCGGGAAGATCGACACCGCCTGGTACGACAGCCGCCACTACCTCGTCGTCATGACCGACGCGCACAAGGTGCCGCCCGCCATCGACATCACCCGCCCCACGGAGGACCAGGCCCGGGAGAGGGTCGCCCTCCTCGCGAAGGCCCACGCCAGCTTCGCGACGGCCGACTGGTATCCGCTGCCGCGGGTGCTGTCGTCGGTGCTGCCGCGCGGCTGACCCCGGCCCGCCGCGCCTTCCAACGGCCGCGCTCGCCTCGCGGGGTGGCGCGCGGTGGGTCACGGTGGGGGTGTCCGGACCGTTCCACGCCTGGAGCCTGTGCCATGACCCACCACACGTATCGCGTGACCGAGATCGTCGGCTCGTCCCCGGACGGCGTCGACGCCGCCGTCCGCAACGGTCTCGGGCGGGCGTCCCGGACGCTGCGCAACCTCGACTGGTTCGAGGTCACGCAGATCAGGGGGCACCTGACGGAGGGCGGGGTCGGCCACTACCAGGTGGGCCTGAAGGTGGGCTTCCGGCTGGACGACGAGGACTGAGCCGACGGGACCGGGCGGCCGCTACGGGACCACCGTCACCGGCCAGCGGCCCGCCTTGACCAGGCGGACCGCCACCGAGCCGATGATCCGGTGGCCCGCCTGCTCCGACGCGCCCACGATCACCGCGTCCGCCGTGAGCTCGTCCGCCGCCTTGACCAGACCGGCGTAGGGGTCGCCGCGGAACGTGTGGAACTCCCACCGCATCTCGTGGATCCCCCGCACCCGGTCCGTGGCCGCGCGGATCTCGGCGAGCAGTTCCTCGGCCACCTCCTCCGTCGCCTCCACCACCGGGGCCCCGAGCGCCGCGCCGCCCGCCAGCACCGGCTGGACGTAGACGATCGCCAGCAGCGCGTTCTGCCGACGGGCCAGCCCGGCCGCGTAGGCGGCGGCGCGCCACGACGAATCGGAGCCGTCGACACCGACGACGATCACCTTGGGGCCGTCGGTGCCGCGCTCGAAGCCCGCCGGGATGCCGTCGCCGCGCCGCTCGTTCTTCTCCTCGTTCACACCGCGAGGCTAACCGGCACGGACAGCGACAGCGCGAAGCGCCCCTGCTCGTCGGTCCACCAGCGGCGCAGTTCCAGCCCCGCGGCCGCCAGTTCCGCGCGCACCCCCTCGTGGCGGAACTTCGCCGAGATCTCCGTCCGTAGCTCCTCCCCCTCCTCGAAGTGCACCGCGAGGTCCAGCGCGGGGATCTTCACCACGACGGCGCTACGGGCCCGCAGCCGCATCTCGATCCACTCCCGCCGGTCGTCCCAGAGGGCGACGTGGTCGAAGTCCGCGGGGTCGAAGTCGGCGCCGAGCTCACGGTTGACGACGGCGAGGACGTTCTTGTCGAACTCGGCCGTCACCCCCGCGGCGTCGTCGTAGGCGGCGACCAGCGTCCGCTCGTCCTTGACGAGGTCCGTGCCCAGCAGGAACGCGTCACCGCGCGCCAGCCCGGACCGCACCGCGCCGAAGAAGACCGCCCGCTCCTCCGGCCGGAGATTGCCGATCGTGCCGCCGAGGAAGGCGAGGAGCCGGGGGCCGGGCGTGTCCGGCAGCGCCAGGCCGTACTGGAAGTCGGCGACGAGGGCGTGCACGGTCAGGCCGGGGTTCTCGGCGAGCAGTGTGCGTGCCGCGCCCTCCAGGGCGCTCGCGCTGACGTCGACGGGCACGTAGTGGTCGATGGAGGGCAGTGCCGAAAGGAGGTGGCGGGTCTTGTCGGAGGAGCCGGAGCCCAGCTCCACCAGCGTCCGCGGCCGCACGACCTCGGCGATCCCGGCGGCCCGGGTGAGGAGGATCTCCCGCTCGGCGCGCGTCGGGTAGTACTCGGGCAGCTGGGTGATCGCGTCGAACAGCTCGCTGCCGCGGGCGTCGTAGAACCACTTCGGGGGGAGCGCCTTGGGCGTACGGGTCAGCCCGGTCGCGACGTCCGCGCGCAGGGCGGCGGCGGTCGCGTCGGCGGGAAGGGTGCGGGTCAGGGCGAACGGACTCACAGAACGGGCTCCTTGAGCGCGGAGTGCGGGGCGAGCGGGGAGAGGGGCGACAGCGCGACGCCGGCGCGGGTGGCGGTGAGCAGGGTGCGGTCGGGGACCTCGGTCCAGGCGGGGTCGTCGTCGTAGGGCTCGGAGGCGACGACGGTGCGCCCCGCCCGGTCGCGAAGGCACCACAGCGAGTCGCCCCACGCGGTCGCCGCGATGGCCGTCCCGTCGGTGAGCAGCAGGTTCAGCCGGGAGCCGGGAGCGGCGCCGGACAGGGCCGCGACCGCGCCCGCGAGGGCGGGCCCCGGGGCCGCGCCCTCGCGCAGCCGGTGCTCGACCAGCGCCCAGACGAACGCCGAGTCGCACCGCGCCGCCAGCCGCAGCAGCGCGCCCGGGGGCAGCAGGGCGGCGAGCGCGGCGACCGAGTCAGGCCAGCCGGCCAGCGCCCCGTTGTGGCTGAACAGCCAGGGCCCCGAGGAGAACGGCGCGGTCGCCGCCTCCCCGTCGGCGTCCGCCTCGGTGGCGTCCCGCACCGAGGCGAGCAGCGCCTCCGCGCGCACCACCCGGGCGAGGTCGGCGAAGGTCTGGTCGCCCCACACCGGCCCGGCCCGCCGGTAGCGCGCGGGCACGGGGTCGCCCGGCGCGTACCACCCGATGCCGAAGCCGTCCGCGTTGACCGTGCCGTGGCGCTGCCGGCGGGGCGCCCACGACTGGCGGACGAGCGAGTGCGGCGGTTCGGCCACGGTCGCGCCGAGCGGGGACTCGGGCCCCACGACCGCCAGGTGACGGCACATCAGGAGGGCTCCGCGTCGCGGGCCGTACGGAATCCGGCGAAGATCTGCCGGCGCACCGGCAGGTCCCAGTTGCGGAACGTGCCCCGGCAGGCGACCGGGTCGACGGCGAAGGACCCGCCGCGCAGCACCTTGTGGGCGCTGCCGAAGAACACCTCCGAATACTCGCGGTAGGGAAAGGCCCGGAAGCCCGGATACGGCAGGAAGTCGCTCGCCGTCCACTCCCACACGTCACCGATCAACTGCCGCACGCCCAGTGGTGAATCGCCCGCCGGATAGGCCCCGACCGGTGCCGGGCGCAGGTGGCGCTGGCCGAGGTTGGCGTGGGCCGGGGCGGGGTCCTCGTCGCCCCAGGGGTAGCGGCGCGAGCGGCCCGCGGCCGCGTCGTGGCGGGCGGCCTTCTCCCACTCGGCCTCGGTGGGCAGCCGCCGCCCGGCCCAGGCGGCGTAGGCCGCCGCCTCGTACCAGCTGACGTGCAGCACCGGTTCGTCCGGCGGCACGGGCTCCACGACCCCGAACCTCCGTCGCACCCAGGCCGTGCCCTCGCGCCGCCAGAACAGCGGCGCGGCCAGTCCCTGGGCGCGCACCTGCTCCCAGCCCTCGGGCAGCCACCAGCGCGGGTCGGTGTAGCCGCCGTCCTCGATGAACCGCAGATAGGCGGCGTTGCTCACCGGCAGGGTGTCGAGGAAGAAGGGCGGCACCGAACGGGTGTGGGCGGGCCGCTCGTTGTCCAGGGCCCAGGGCTCGGTGGAGGTGCCCATCGTGAACGGGCCGCCCTCGATACGGACCTCCGCGGGCAGCAGGCCCGCGTCCGGCGCCGCGGGCGGCGGCTCGGGCGCGGTGAGGGCCGCCGGGCCCCGGCGCAGCTGATGGGTGATCAGCATGGTCTCGTCGTGCTGCTGTTCGTGCTGGGCGATCATGCCGAAGGCGAAGCCGGACTCCACCAGCGGGGCGCCGCGTAGCGGGGTGGTGCCCAGCAGGTCGAGGACCCGGCCGCGCACGTCCGCGACATAGCCCCGCGCCTCCGCGGGCGGCAGCAGCGGCAGCGCCGGGCGCCGGGCCCGCGGGTGCTCGAACGCGTCGTACACCGAGTCGATCTCCGGGCGCAGCGCCGCGCGGCCGCCCACCGCGCGCAGCAGCCACTGCTCCTCCTGGTTGCCGATGTGCGCGAGGTCCCAGACCAGCGGTGACATCAAGGGGGAGTGCTGGGCGAGGAGTTCGCGCTCGTCCACGCAGCCGGTGAGCTGCCCTGTGCGCTCGCGGGGGGGGGGGGGGGGGGGGGGGGGGGGGGGCCGGGGGGGGGTGGGGGGGGGGGGGGGGGGGGGGGGGGGGGGGGGAAAGGAGGTACCGCCACCCACCCGGAGGGAGAGGGGGCGGGGGGCGC
>NZ_JBVHLW010000022.1:0-107831 GCF_055558795.1 Streptomyces sp. NPDC025618
AGGGGGGGGGGGGGGGGGGGGGGGGTGGTTTTGGGGGGAAGGAGGGTGGGTGGGGTTTTTTTTTTTTTTTTTTTCTTTTTTTTTTTTTCTTCCCCCCCCCCCCCCCACCCCCCCCGACACACCCAACCCCCCCCCCCCCCCCCCCCCCCCCCCCCCCGCTCCGTGCCGAGGCGGTCAGCCCTGTGTGTCCGGATCAGTTCTGCGCGGAGCGGGCGCGGCGGTAGAGCACCGCGCCGCCGAGCAGCAGACCGGCGCTGGCGGCACCGGCCATGCCGAGCTGGCCCGCACCGGTGTGCGCGAGCTGGGCGGCCTTGGTCACCGGGGCGGCGGCGACGTCGAGGACACCGGCCTCCTGGCGCGCGGGCTTCACCGCGGCGGCCGGGTGGACGGCCGGGGCGTGGTGCGCCGGGTGCACGTCGGCCGGCTGGTGACCGGCCGGGTGCTGGGCCGGACCGTGGTCACCGGGCTTGTGGTCACCCGGCTTGTGGTCACCGGGCTTGTGATCGCCCGGCTTGTGGTCACCGGGGTGGTGGTCGCCCGGCTTGTGGCCGTGGTCGTGGTCCTCGTCGCAGGGGGGCTGGTGCTCCCCCGGCTTGCCCGGCGTGTGCGGCGGCCTGTGCTCCCCGCCGTTGTCGCCCCCGCGGTGGTCGTGACCACCGTTGTTGACGCAGTCGTTGCCGGTGGCGGAGTTGCCGACACCGGCGACGTTGACGCTGTTGCCACAGGCGTTGACCGGCACCTCCACCGGCACCTGCGCGGTGTTCCCGGAGATCACGCCGGGCGAACCGACGCTGGCGCCCTGCGCACCCGAGCCGCCGTGGCCGCCGTGCTCACCCCTGCCGTGGTCGTGGTCACCGTGGCCGCCTCCGTGGCCCTGGTGGACGTGGCCGCCACCGCCGTTGAAACAGTGGTTGCCCACGGCGGGGTTGAGGGCCCCGATCACCGTCACGGTGTTGCCACAGGCGTTGACCGGGACGTGCACGGGGACCTGGACGGTGTTGCCGGACGCGACGCCCGGGGAGTTCACCGCGGCACCGCGGGCGCCGGAGTCCGCGGCGGCGATGCCACCGGTCATGGCGATGACGCCGGTCGCGGCCGCCACCGTGATCAGGCTCTTTTTGGTCACGTGTCGCATGATTTCTGTACTGCCTCTCTAGACCTTCTTGCGGGATGCGCGCGGGATGGATACCCACGCGCGAAAGCCCAGCGGCTCCGGAGCAGCGCGAGGCGCACACTCCGGAGCCGCCTTCACACCCTTACGGGTTGAGGCACAACGTCAGTCGTTGACGCACGTGTTGCCAAAGGTGGGGTTCAGCAGCCCGATGATGTTGACCGAGTTTCCGCAGACGTTCACCGGAACCTGGACGGGCGCCTGGATGACGTTGCCGGACACAACGCCGGGCGACTTCACCGCGGCGCCCTGGGCACCCGAGTCGGCGGCGGCGATGCCCGCGCCCGCGAGCACGAGACCACCGGTGGCAGCCGCAGCGGCGGCAACCTTCTTGAGCATTGGATCCTCCTTGTTGGCAATGCGGTCCCAGCCGCGGACCGCACACCTGTAACGACGAGGAGGTAATCGGGCTACGCAACCCTATGATCGTTCACACTTTTCGGTTAACTCAGCACAGATTTACGAACTTTCAGCTCTCATCGAGGAAGCGGTCGAGCACCCGTGCCCCGAACTTCAGCCCTTCCACCGGCACCCGCTCGTCCACACCGTGGAACATCCCGGCGAAATCCAGCTCCGGCGGCAGCTGGAGCGGAGCGAAGCCGAATCCGCGGATGCCGAGGTCGTCGAACGACTTGGCGTCGGTGCCGCCCGAGAGCATGTACGGCACCGCGCGCGCGATCGGGTCCTCGGCCCGCAGGGCCTTCTGCATGGCGTCGACCAGGTCACCGTCGAAGGTCGTCTCCAGCGCCTTGTCCGCGTGCACGTCCTCGCGCTTGACCCGCGGCCCGAGGATCCGGTCGAGGTCGGCGAGGAACTCCTCCTCGTACCCCGGCAGGAAGCGCCCGTCGACGTGCGCGGTGGCCTGGCCCGGGATCACGTTGACCTTGTAGCCCGAGCCCAGCATCGTCGGGGCCGCCGTGTTCCGCAGGGTGGTGCCGATCATCTTGGCGATGCCGCCGAGCTTGACCAGCGTGGTCTCCATGTCGTCCGGGTCGAGCGGGGTGCCGAGCGCGTCGGACAGCTCGTCGAGGAAGGACCGCACGGTCTTGGTCACCCGGACCGGGAACTCGTGCCGCCCCAGCCGCCCGACCGCCTCGCACAGCTCCGTGATCGCGTTGTCGGTGTTGGTCATCGAGCCGTGCCCCGCGGTCCCGTCCACGGTGAGCCGCATCCAGTGCATGCCCTTCTGGGCGGTCTCGACGAGATAGAGGCGCAGGTTCTCGTTGACCGTGAAGGAGAAGCCGCCGACCTCGCTGATCGCCTCGGTGACCCCTTCGAAGAGCCCGGGGTGCTTGTCCACCAGATAGCGGGCGCCGTACACCCCGCCCGCCTCCTCGTCGGCGAGGAAGGCGACCACGACGTCGCGCGGGGGCTTGCGCCCGGAGCGCATGCGGTCGCGGACGACCGCGAGCGTCATCGCGTCCATGTCCTTCATGTCGACCGCGCCGCGCCCCCACAGGCAGCCGTCCGCGATCTCGCCCGCGAAGGGGTGGTGGGTCCAGTCCTCGGCGTTCGCCGGCACGACGTCGGTGTGGCCGTGGATGAGCAGGGCGGGCCGCGACGGGTCCTCGCCCTCGATCCGGGCCACGGTCGAGGCCCGCCCCTTGTGGGACTCGAAGATCTGCGGCTCCAGCCCGACCTCGGCCAGCTTCTCCGCGACGTACTCGGCGGCGGCGCGCTCGCCCGGCCCGGAGTGGTCGCCGTAATTGCTCGTGTCGATGCGGATCAGATCGCGGCAGAGGTCGACGACCTCGTCCTCGGCGCTCCTGCCCGGCCCGTTACCGACGGGCTTCGACTCGCTCACGCTGCCTCCTCTGGTTCGCTGCCGCGTCCCGCCCCCCGCGGGGCGGCCCACGGCGTGGTCCTCCGCCATCCTCTCTCTCCCGTCTCCGCAGCCCAAGGCCGCAATGCTCCCGACATACGCCCGTCACGCCGGCCCGGCCGCCGCGACCGACCGCGTGATCGAGCACTCCAGATCTTTGGTATTGTTTTCCTCGTCGGAAGGGGAACAGCCCGGAAGACAAAACACCTGGTCCGGGTGGCGGAATGGCAGACGCGCTAGCTTGAGGTGCTAGTGCCCTTTATCGGGCGTGGGGGTTCAAGTCCCCCCTCGGACACCAGCTAAGACCCCAGTTCATCTGGGGTCTTTCTGTTTTCTGGGGTGTGGCGTGACCAACCACGTGACCAACAGCCGAGCGAACTTCCTGGTCAGACCAGGGATGACAGGCCGAGATGGCTGACACTCGAAGCGGCCAGCTTCTTCGCTCCTTCGGCGCGACGCCTGCCGTACCGCGCCATGGTGTAGCCCGGCGAGTGGTGCCGGGCGTTGGCTGCGACCTCTACCGGGTTCTCGTGGTTGTCGAGGTCGTTCGTGATCTTCGATGCCCGCCAGTCGTGCAACCGGAAATTCTCCGGCAGGTGCAGACGGTTGCGTGCTGTCCGCCAGCGGGCCGACACCTTCTCGGGGTCCTGCGGTCCGCCTGCCTCGCCCCGGTACAGCTTGAAGCCGTCACGGGCGAACACGAGGTCATGGTCCAACCAGAGATCCCCGAGGCGTTCCCGCTCCGCGTCCTGGCGTTCCTTCTGCCACTTGAGGACGTTCATCAGGGCTTGGCCTACGTAGATGATCGCGTTGTCGTCTCCGTCCTTGGTCAGCTTGCGCAGCCGGTAGGTGTTGCCCGGGCGCTTCGCCCCTCGTGCCGTCTCTCAAGGCGGAACTCACCGTGAAGACCCCGGCCGACCGCAACCCCGGCAAGGCATGGACGCAAGGCGCACCCGTGGTGCAGGCACCCGAGGCGACTCCGGGCGCAGCGATACGTATCGGCTACGCCCGTTGCTCCACGGTCGGGCAGGAACTCCAGTCCCAGTTGGATCTACTCGCCCGTGCCGACTGCAATCGCGTCTTCTCCGAGAAGATCAGCACCCGCGTGAAGGAGCGGCCGGAACTGGAGAAGGCGTTGGCCCTGGCACGGGACATCAAGACGGCTGCGCCGAACCAGCCCGTCATCCTGACCGTGTGCGAGATGAAGCGTCTTGCCCGTAACGCGGCGGAACTCATGACGTTGTCCTCCACCCTGCAAGCGGACGGCATCCAACTGGAACTCCTCTCCGGCCCCTTGCAGGGGGTGTACGACCCGAACGGGGCGGGCGCCATCGTGTTCGCCGTCCTGGCCGTGGCCGCCGAGGTGGAGCGGGAAGGCATCCGGGAGAAGACGTTGGAAGGGCTGGACACTGCGGCCCGCAAGGGCAACCACGGTGGACGCCCCTCCGTCGTGGACGACGACAAGCTAGCCGTAGCCCGCGCCAGGCACGCCAAGGGAGAGAGCGTCACAGCCATCGCTAAGGCCCTGGGGATCTCCCGAGCCACCTTGTACCGGCACATCGGTGAGAGCGCCTGAGACAGGCGCACAGAGGCGCAGTCAGGCACTCACCTCCGAGTGCACCGGGACGGGCGGGCGGACACCGGTGAGGGCTTCCGCGCGGGCAACGAGGCGGGGTGCAAGCTCGGGGTACCAGCCACGGGCTACGGCTTGCAGCATCTCCGCCAGGGCCGCGAGCTCCCCGATTCGACCAGCCGGGGTGTCGAGGACCGCCGCGAACTCCATGCGGATGCGGGCGGCAACGTCGGGCACGAGCAAGCTGTTCGCGTGGAGGAGCCCCGCGTCATAGCCGAAGGGCACCAAGCCCCACCGCTCCCAGTCCAGCAGGATCAACGGCGGAACCGTGAGGTTCCCCCAGTGCAGGTCACCGTGACCGGTCACCCGCTCCACCTTGGCAGGGGCCGGGACGCCAAGGAACTGGGGGAAGGCCCGTTCGATCCACCCATCCCGGACGGTTGTCTTCACACCCTCCGCTTCAGCGAGCAAAGCAAGGGCTTGGCGAAGGTCCGCCCACCACTCGTCAGGCAACCCCGGGTCGTGGTCGATGTCGGCCCGGTCCGGGGACACCACGGGTTGTGTGAGGTAATC
The DNA here is from genome assembly GCF_055558795.1 of Streptomyces sp. NPDC025618. NCBI lineage: Bacteria > Bacillati > Actinomycetota > Actinomycetes > Kitasatosporales > Streptomycetaceae > Streptomyces > Streptomyces sp. NPDC025618. The sequence continues at coordinate 5,140 of NZ_JBVHLW010000022.1, forward strand.
CAGGACTTCCGCCTCGAAAGCCCACTCGCCGTCAGTCCAGTCGTGCACCCCGTGCAGGCGAGGGCGCGGGACGCCGTCAGGCACCAGCTCCGAGGCACCGACGATGCCCTCCCCCTCCTTCCTGCCCGCGTTCCTCTTCGCCGTCCGGCTCACCCGTAGCCACCGGTCCCCCGCTCGGCGCCCGAGGGTGACACCGAGGAAGCCCCACGCCAGCGGGCCCGTACATGTGAGCCCCAGTGCCTTGGCCGCCCGGCCGTGGGCAGCCTCCATCAGGGCCTGTACCTCCTCATTCAGAGGCGAGTTCATCCGTTACCTTCCTGAGTTCCTGGGCCGTCAGAGGCGCAGCCAGAGCCTTGGCCACATCGTCCCAGTGGTCGCGGGTGCTCGCGGAAGTCAGGACGACATCGAGGCCAGGGCACGAGCCAGCGGCCAGCATGGCAGCGGCTGCGGACGACAGGCCGGGCCGGATGAGGTTCACCAGTTCGGGTGTCATGGCACCGAGGAGTTCGCCCCCGTGCAGGGGCGCGGAGCCGAACGTGATCAGCCCCGCGTCCTTCGCCTGCACCAGCGGTCCGCCACCGTTCAGGGCCTGCGTGATCGGGGCATCCATGATCAGGCTGACGGGCATCTGCAAGCCGGTGAAGTGGTGCTCGGCGGAACCCGCCGCCTGCCGGGCGAGTGCGAGCAACTCGGGCACGCTGAACGCTCCGGAGGTCAGGCCCGACCATGTGGCGACGCCGTACCCGCCGATCCTGCCCGCATGGGCGAACTCCTCCAGCGCCGTGAAGACTTCCCGCACACACCCGCGCAGAGCCGCACGGTCAAGGCTCTTGCCGTGGTGCTCCGGGTTGTGCACGAACGCCAGGTCCACGCGCCCGAGCGCGGCCAACGAACGCTCCGTCTGCCAGCGCACGAAGCCCCGTTCAAGGCTGTGCCTACCTGCCGCCGCTTCTCGTGTGAGCACGCCCTCAGCCAGTGCGGTGCGGCCCTGCTCCTCCGTGAAGAACCCCGTCTTCGTGGCTACCCGAACGGTCGGGAACTCTCCGAGCACCGGGCGCAGCTCCTCATGCGCCCGACCATGGCCGTAGTTGGGTGCCGTGTCCACCCACGGGCTACCGGCGGCCAGGGCGGTGCGCGCCGCCTGACTGACGGCACGCACGCGGTATGTCCCCAGGGAGAGCGCGGCGGTCACAGCGCCGTCCCCACCACTGCGGCGGCATGGCCGTCGATGAGGACGGAGACCAGTTCGGCCACCTCCTTGACTTCCAGTCCGGCGGAGTCAGCCATCTCGCCCAGCGTGGTCGGCTGGTTGGTCAGCAGCGTGCCCAATGCGGGAGCGGCGGACTCGGCGAAGTCCCAGGCGGTACCGGCCGCCGAGAAGGTGACCGTGCCCTGTTCGCGGTTCGCCGTCAGGCGACCCCTCGGAGCGGTGAGCTTGACCGTGATCTCCCCCCGTGCGGGCAGTCCGTCCACGTACGGCAGGGACGGAATCGCGTGTCCCAGGTCGGTCGTGTCGATCGATTCTGCCCACCGCTCCACGAGGCGCGGGTCCGCCATCATGTCGGCCACCTCCCGGCGTACGGCGTCGACGAAGTCCGACTGTTCCGCCAGCGAGCCGAAGCGCGGAATGTCCCTGCGCAGCGCGAGGGACGCCCGGAGCTGATCGACGACCCACAGCATCAGGTCAGCGCCCGTGTGCGGGACCATGCCGAATGTGAGGTGAAGGGATTCCGTCCCCTGGTCAGCGGTGACCGCGTGCCACCAGCCGCGCGGCAGGTAGAGCACGTCACCCGGGGACAGAACGAGGTCCGCCACCGGGTCGCCCTCCGGCTCCTCCGGCGACTCCACGTCCCGGAAGGTGGGCGCCTCACGGGTCATCCCCCACAGGCGCCACCGCTTCGAGCCGTGCAGTTGGACCACCACCACATCGTGGTCGTCCCAGTGCCGGCCGAAGCCCTCCCGCTCGGTCCACGAGGCGTACACGTTGGCCTGCACGGAAGTCCCGAGGAAGCGCTCCAGCCCCTCCGCAACCGCCCCCACAGCGGGGTGGATCTTCTCCACCGCGTCGAGGACCAGCGACGCCCCGTCTCTGAGCTGGGCGTGGAAGTCGGACGGTTGGATGCGGGACCAGGTGACCGCTCGGCGGTTAGTGGTCGGGGTCGCGTAGCGGTGCAGCGGCACCATCTCGCCATCGACTGACAGGCGCAGGCGGGGCGGCTCCAGCCGCTGCGTTGCGATGATCCGGTTCAGGTCGTCCCAGGAGAACAGGCCCGCCGTGTCGGCGACTCCGGGGAAATGCGCGTAGGAGCGGTGGTACGTCTGGGCGAGGAACTTGTCCCCGCCCAGACGCCCCGCCCACGAGGCTGCATCAAGCACCGTGGGCGCTCCCGTCAGTCGTTGCCGTCGGAACGGCCACTGCTGACGTCCGACTCCTGCTCGGCGCGGGTGCGCGCGGCCACGATCTTCCGCTTCGCGACGAGCAGTCCACCCCCCTCGGGGGTCACCGAAGTGGTGTTCTCTTCCACCATCGGACTACCTCTCTCTTGGGAACTCCCACCGGGAATCCGGCAGGAAGCAAGAGGGGACAGCGACGAGCGCGGCGGTCACCGGGTCGCAAGAGTTCCGGCGAGGACCAGGGCCAGGCCGCCGAGGATCATCGCCAGGTAGAGCGGACCTGCGTACCGGCCAAAGCGGCGCAGCACCCACCGCCCTAAGCCAGACATCACGCCGCCCCCGGCGACAGACGCCCCGTGCACCGAGGGCACCCGCACGGCGGGTACTTGGTCGGTGAACCCACGATCACCGCGTTGCGCGGGTTCACCTTCACCGTGCGCACCGGGCCGTACGTCCTACCGCCGTCGTACGACACCCGCAGAGCCATGCGCCCGCCGTCGCGGTTTCTCGTTCCTCGCTCGGTCGCCGTCATGGGGGAAATCATTGACCCGGAAAGCGGCGGCTGTGTAGTTCTTTCCCGTCATGGACTAAAGATCATGAACGGCAAGCGGCAGACCATTCCGCCAACAAGGCTCGCGCTTCGTTACCGAACGACGCATAACCCTCTAGCGTGGAGAACAGCTCCAAGTGCATTTGGATGTCTCTTGGATCTCTCAGGATCACGACACCGGTCGTGTTCTCCACAGTGGCCAGCGTGTTGTCATAGATGGTGAAGGTATCCATCGGAGCCATGGGCTTGTGTCCCGCGATTGGGATGACGCCGAGCTTCACGTTCGTAAGGTGAGTCAGTGAGGCCAGTCGGTCAATCTGCATCGCCATCGCAGCCGGGGGCAGGAGCGGCCACCTCACAGCCTGCTCAGTCAGGATGAAGGTAAACCACTTCTTCGTGTCGTAAAGAACCTCCTGCCGCTCCAGCTTCCTCGCGATTGTCTTAGTGGCATCGGCCGGGGAATGGGCAAGGCTGGCGCGGATGTACTCAGGGGTGGACAGCAGTCCTGTAATCATCGAGAGCAGGAAAAAGCGGAACTCCGTAGACGATGATTCAAGGGCCGCAAGTTCAGTCTGCTTCTTCTCCAGGCCCCTACGCCGCAGCGAGCGAAGGTCTTGCCATTCGGTGTTGGCCAGCCTTGCGAGGGCAATGACCTCCTCGATGACCTCGGGCGGAGCAACAACGGCCCGGAGGATTCTCTCCAGGTCGAGCAGGCTTGGCAGGACTTTCCCATTCTCGATCCGACTGATCTTCGATTGGGACATGTTGCAACGCCGAGCGAGCCGGTCCCCAGTGAGGCCGGCTCGCTTGCGTAGTTCTTTCAGCAAGGCCGCCAGTTCCTGTTTTGGCTGCCCCAACTGCTCAGGATCGAACGTCACCCGCTCACGTACTCCAGGAATGGAACCGACTCGGCAACGGCAATCCGCTTCCACTGCCGGTACGACTCCGGATCACCCTCGTGCAGTTCCCGGTTTATCTGCGTCCCGTCTGCCCGGTAGTTCATCAGGACCACCTTGGACTCATCGAACATCCAGAAATCCTGATCCGGAAGTCCCGGGTTCTCCCGGTCCGTGAGGTCGAGGATGCGGATATCCTCGCCCACCTTCACGTGGTGCCGGTAGTAATACTCGAACTCGAACCGAAGGTAGTCCGAGAGCGGGCGGGTCACGACGTGCACCCTGCCGACGCTCTTTCCTTCCGAGGCCCATTGCCGGAGCTCGTCCATCCAGGCCGACGTGTAATCGTCGGGGGATTTCTCCCCAGCGAGGAAGCGCTTCAGCTTCTCCGCTTCCTGGGGCATGGTATAGACGGGCAACGTTTCCAGCCGCCACGCCTCACGCTCCATGGAATCGAAGCAGTCATTCCACGCTTCACCATCCAAGTGCACGAACAGCCTCCCTCAGAACGTGCTCGGGAATCTTCACCAGCGCCTCACCGGCCGGAGGCTGGAACGCGGCGCACTGATCGCCCTGGACGACAATCCCGCCATCCGTCTCGTCGCGGTAGACGTTCGGGCAGTCCTTCTCTCCGCACTCGCCGTTGCCACTGCCCGTGAGCCGGGTAAGCGCCGCGCGTTCAGACATGCCAAACCCCCTCGCTCTGGCCCTGCTTGGGCCGCCTGCGAACGACCGTAGAGGGGGGTGGCGCACTGCGTCCATGCATGAACGCGACTATGCGTGTTCTTGCATAAACAGGTCCCCAACCGGCCCAGCCCACCCCAGGTACGTGGCCATGCACTTGCCCGTGCACACTGGGCGTAGCCCGTGGCGCCGTCCGGGAAGCCTGACCAGGGACGGACGCCTCGGAGGAGGGTTGGTCACGTGACCAACGCATGACCAACAGGGACCCGAGAGGGCCTGAAACAGCAGGAAAGAAGAGGAGAAACGCCCGCCGAAATCAAGCCTGTCGACGGACGTTTCCCCAGGTCAGAGCAGTTGTGGGCTGGTGCCCGAGTGGAGAGTTCAAGTCCCCCCTCGGACACCAGCTAAGACCCCAGTTCATCTGGGGTCTTTTGCGTTTCCGGGCGGTGGCGTGACCCACCATGTGCCGACGGCCCGGCGATTACGCCCCCTTGGACCGGCGTCGGTCCACCGCATATCCGCCAGTTCGGCTGCCGGCCGGGGCAGGCCGCTGATTCCCGCCGTGAAGACCGGCCCCTCGCGCGCTCCGAGCCCCGCCGGTCAGCGCACCCGTACCGAGAGGCACGTCACGCAGCCCTCCAGTTTTTCGAATTCCGTGATGTCCACCGGGACCGGGTGGAGGCCGTGGGTCGCGAGGAGGGCCGCGGTGCGGGGGGCGTTCGACGAGAGGAGGACGTGGGGGCCGCCCAGGAGGACCACGTGGGCGCCGGGCTCCTCCGGGACGGGGAGGAAGCGGGGGAAGCGGGACACGAGGGAGGAGTCGGCCACGAGGGGCGGGTGGCCGAGGGCCGTGCCGTCGGGGAGGGCGGTGACCGCGGACTTCAGGTGGAGGACCTTCTCCACCGGTACGGGCACCACGCGCGCGCCCAGCGGTTCGAAGGCGGCGCGGAGTTGGCGTATCCCCTCGGCGTCCGTGCGGCCGCTCCTGCCGACGTAGACCGTGTCGCCGACCTTGAGGACGTCTCCCCCGTCGAGCGTGCCGGGCGCGCGGACGTGGTGGACGGTGAGGCCGAGCGCCTTCGCGGCCTCCTCGGCACCGGCGGTCTCGGGGCGGCGGGAGGGCGCCGCGGAGCGGGCGATGAGGGCGGCGGTGCGGAAGACGACCATCGCGTCCTCGATGAACACCGCGTCCGGGCAGTCGTCGGCGGGCGGCACCTCGACCGTCCGCCAGCCGTGGTCGCGCAGCGCCCCGCAGTAGTCGTCCCACTGCCGCAGGGCGAGTGAGGTGTCGACGGGGGTGCGTGCGATATGGGTGACCAGGCCCTCGGCGAGGCGCGGGCCGGGACGGCGGACCAGGGCGGTTCTGCCGGGCATATGGGCTTCCTCTCCACGGGGGTTGAGCGGTACGGGCGTGCGTATCATCTGCCTGATGATCTCCAAACGTGCCCGTCGCGCCGCCCCGGAAACCGCTCCCTGCCGGATCACCGTGTGCCGTGGCTGCTGCTGCGGCGACCCGCGGAAGGTGCCCGGGGTGGACCACGCGGGGCAGACGGCCCGGCTGCGGGCGGCCGTCGGGGACGCGGCGCGGGTGCGGGTGTCGGAGTGTCTCGACGTCTGCGACCAGGCGAATGTGATGGTCGTGCAGCCGTCGGCCGCGGGCCGGGCGGCGGGTGGCCGGCCGGTCTGGCTGGGCCTGGTCAACGACGACGACGCGCTGGCCGACATAGCGGCGTGGGTACGGTCGGGGGGACCGGGGGTGGCCGACCCGCCGGGGGTGCTGGATCTCTACGAGTTCACCGCGTCGCGGCGGGTCGGCAAGGGGCTCGACGGCTAGCGGCCGGGCCCGGCCGAGGCCGTCGCCGCCTTCTCCAGCTGGAACGCCTCGTTGCCGAGGCCGATGCCGGCGTGGACGGCGGGGCGTACGTGCTTGAGGACGACGCCGAAGCCGGTCCCGGCGACGACCGCGGCGCCGATGATGCCCGGCAGGATCCAGCGCAGCGGCGAGCCGGGGTCGGCGCCGAGGAGGACGTAGAAGTCCCTGACCGCGTACCAGGCGATGACGATCAGCGCGAGGCCCGCGATGCCGGAGGCGATGAGGCGGGGGGCCTGGGCGCGGGCGGCGCCGCGGCGTACGAAGAAGGCGATGACGGCGGCGGACGCGGCGGCCATGAGCACGATGACGCCGAGGGCGCCGACGTTGCCGCTCCAGGTGAAGAGCCGCTGCACGGGAGCGGTCGGGTCGCCGTGGGGTCCGCTGTCGGTGAGCGCGAAGAGCAGGACGGCGAGGACCGAGACGGCGCTCTGGAGCAGTGAGCCGTGGGCGGGCGCGCCGCTGCCCCTGGTCGTGCGGCCCATGGCGGCGGGGAGCAGGCCCTCGCGGCCCATGGCGAAGACGTAGCGGGCGACGACGTTGTGGAAGCTGAGCAGTGCGGCGAACATGCCGGTCACGTAGAAGACGTGCATGACGTCGGTGACGGCTCCGCCGAGCCGGTCCCGGGTGAGGGCGAAGAGGAGGTTCGGGCCCTGCTCGCGGGCGAGGCCGACGACGCGGCCGGGGCCCGCGGCGACGCTCAGCGCCCAGGAGCTGACGGCGAAGAAGAGGGCGACGAAGCCGACGGCGAGGAAGGTCACCCGGGCGACGACGACCTGGGGCCTGCTGGTCTCCTCGGCGTAGACGGCGGCCTGTTCGAAGCCGACGAAGGCGGCGATGGTGAAGCAGAGCGCGGTGCCGAGGCCGCCGCCGCCGAGGGTCGTGGGGTCGAAGGCGTGGAAGGAGACGCCTTCCTCGCCGGGGGCGGTGACGCCGGCGAGGTCGAAGACGGCGACCATGGCGCACTCGACGAGCAGGAGGACGCCGAGGAGCCTGGCGTTGAGGTCTGTCTTCAGCCGGCCGAGGACGCCGACGGCGAGGGCGGCGGCGAGGGCGGGCACCCACCAGGCGACGCTGATGCCGAGGTGCTCGTCGAGGAGGCCGGCGAGCTCGAAGCCGAAGATGCCGTAGATGCCGAACTGGAGGGTGCTGTAGGCGACCAGGGCGACGACGGAGGCGGCCGCTCCGGCGGTGCCGCCGAGGCCGCGGGCGATATAGGCGTAGAAGGCGCCGGCGTTGTGGACGTGGCGGCTCATCTCGGCGTAGCCGAGGCTGAAGAGGGTCAGCACCACGCCGAGGATGACGAAGAGCAGGGGCTGGCCGACGACCCCCATCGTGCCGTACGTGGTGGGCATGACGCCCACCGTCACCATCAGGGGCGCGCTGGCGGCGACCACGGAGAGCAGGAGGCCGGCGGGCCCCATCCGGTCGGCGCGCAGCCGTCTGCCCTGGCCCTTGAAGGTGCTGATCTCGCTCGTCGTGCCCGTCGGCATGGCGGGGGCGTCCTTCCCGTGGGTGAGCGGGGCGGTCGTGCCTGTGCGGGGTCAGGCCGCGCCGAGCGCGGTCCGGCGGGCGGCCTGGAACGCCTTGCGCGCGTCCCCGTCGGGGTACGACCAGGGGGCGTGCGTGGCGTGCGGGCCGATGCGGGTGAGGAGGGCGGCGGCCTCGGCCGGGCGGCCTTCGTGGAGCTTGGCGTGGGCGAGGTAGTTGAGGTCGACCTTGCGGCGGGGGTGGGCCGTGCCGTCGTCGACGTCCCATTCGAGCCACCAGTCGAAGGCGGCCTTCATGACCTGGCGGGCCCGGCGGGTGGTCCAGTGGCCGGAGCGGGCGGGGTCGTGGGGCTCGACGCCGGAGCGGGCGAGTACGCGGTAGCGCTCGGCGTGGGCGACGACGGGGAGCACGGCCAGGGGCGAGTCGGCGGGTGCCTGCTCGGCGGCCCAGGAGGCGAAGTCGTAGACCTCGTGGAGAGGGTCGGCGCGGTCGCCCGTCTGGTGTTCGGCGAGGCAGGCGGCCATGAGGTGGTGGGCGTGGTGGTGATCGCGGTGGCGGGCGCGCACCTGGTCGAAGGCGCGGACGCGCTCGTCGGCGGTGCCGGTGCGGCGGGCGAGGATGAGGATGCCGAGCCAGGGGGTGGGGTCGGCGGGGGCCATCCTGGCCGCGGTGAGGCAGGCGGCGCGGGCGATCTCGGGGATCTCCCGGCCGCGCACGGCCCGGAAGACGGTGGCGCAGGCGAGGAGCGCGGCGGCGTCGGGGCTGTCGGGCTCGGCGAGCTGCCACTCGCGGGCCCAGGCGGTGCTGGCGGTGCCCTCGGCGAGGACGACGAGGCGGTGGCCGCGCCGGTCCCAGTCGTCGCCGGTCTCGGCGAGGAGCCGACGGGCCCCGGCCCAGCGGCCGCGGGCGAGGGCGTCACGGGCGGTGGCGAGCGCGGTGTCGTCCAGGGCCGGGTCGAAGGCCGGTCCGTCCTTGTTCCGTGGGCGGCCCAAGGGCGGTGGCGTCATCGGCGGAGATCCTCCACGGGCTGCTGCCCCTCCCGGCGCCCGCGCGAGGCGTCATCGAAATCCACCACTTCGGTCACGCACAGCAAAGCGGTAGTCACGGCTCCGAGTCAAGGGTGATCTTGGAACTGACAGCACCTCAACTCACCACCCCTCAGATCGGGTTACGCTCCGGCGGCTCGCCCGGATCAGAGGACGTCCACCACCGCCCGGACGTACGGTGGAGTGGTGACCGGAAGGGCATTTTTCGCATATATGTTCTATACGCCATGGGAGGGAACGCGGGAGGGAATGCACGGCCGAAAGACGGGTACCCGGCCGTCACACCCTCCCCGGAGCGGCTATCGTTTTTCTGTCAAGTCCCCTACGACCCAGCGGTCTTGAGGTGCGCGACGTGATGGTCTTCGCCTTCGCCGTGAGTGCGGCCTGCTGCCTGGGCGTCGGCTTCGTCTATCAGCAGAGCGCGGCGCAGCGGGCCCCGATGAGCGATTTCCTCTCCCTCCGGCTGCTGCTCGACCTCGTCCGGATGCCGCAGTGGCTGGTCGGCATCGCGTTGATGATCGTCGGGATGGTGCTCGGTGCGATCGCGCTCGGGCAGGGCGAGATCTCCCTGGTGGAACCGCTGCTGGCGACGAACCTGCTGTTCGCCATGGCCCTCTCCCGCTGGCGCACCCGGCAGCCGCTCGGCGCCACGGGCTGGTGCGGGCTGTGGCTGCTGGCGGGCGGGGTGACGGCCTTCATCGTCGCGGGCCGCCCGCACGGCGGCGACTCGGTGACCGATCCGCTGCGGCACTGGCTGATCATCGGCCTGATGGTGGGCTCGGCCCTGCTGCTCGCGACGGTCTCCAAGCGGCTGCGGATGAGCGTGGAGGCGGCGCTGCTGGCGGTCGCGGCGGGCCTGCTCTACGGCGTGCAGGACGCCCTCACCCGGGTCAGCGGCCAGCGGCTCGCGCACGGCGGCTGGACGACGCTGGTGGTGAGCTGGCAGCCGTACGGGGTCTTCGCGCTGGGTGTCACGGCGCTGGTCCTGGTGCAGAGCGCCTTCGAGACGGCGCCGCTGCGGCTGTCGCTGCCCGCCCTGACCGCGGCCCAGCCGCTGGCCGGGATCGCCTGCGGCGTGGGCTTCCTGGGCGACCGGCTGCGGACGACGCCGGGGGCGCTGGCCTGGGAGGCGGCGGGGCTGGTGGCGATCGTGGTCGGCATCGTGCTGATCGGACGGCATCCGGCCATGCCGTCCGGCTCCGCCGCGCCTGATCGGGTGCGGGATCTTCAGCCGCATTAGGGGAGCGGGTTTGTTGTGCGCCTGCGGCGGGCTTGTTCCCCAGCCCCGCCCCTTCCCGAAGCTGGGGGCAAGCCCCCAGACCCCCTACAACACGCTTCGCCGCGTTGTCCTCAAACGCCGGACGGGCTGAATATTCAGCCCGTTGGGGGCACCTCTGGGGGCACCCCCGGACGGAGTCTGGGGGAGGTAGCTGGGGGGAGTTTGAGGACGCGCCCGCAGGGCGCTGGGGTCCGGGGTCTCCCCGGTTTCGGGAAGGGGCGGGGCAGGGGAAACAAAGCCCCCGCCACGCGCCGGCTGATTGGATGGGCGTATGACCGATCCGCAGCCTCAGCCAGCTGACGAAGTGCTGGACATCGTCGATGAGCAGGACCGCGTCGTGGGGCAGGCCCCGCGCGGGGAAGCGTATGCGCGCGGCCTGCGCCACCGTTGCGTGTTCGTGCGGGCCCGGGACGCGCGGGGGCGGATCTTCGTGCACCGCCGTACGGCGCACAAGCTCGTCTTTCCCTCGCGCTACGACATGTTCGTGGGCGGCGTCGTCGGGGCCGGCGAGTCCTACGACGAGGCGGCCCTGCGCGAGGCGGAGGAGGAGCTGGGCGTCACCGGGCTCCCCGCGCCGACGCCTCTGTTCCGCTTCCTCTACGACGCGCCGGGGCAGTCGTGGTGGTCGGCGGTGTACGAGGTCCGGTGCGACGCGGCCGTCTCACCGCAGGAGTCGGAGGTGGCCTGGCACGCGTTCCTCTCCGACGAGGAGCTTCAGGCCCGGCTCCCGGAGTGGGACTGGGTGCCGGACGGGCTCGCGGCGTACCGCCTGCTGCGCGAGCACGACGCCGGCTGAGCACGCGCGAGGTCCCCCGGCCCTCGCCGGGGGACCTTCGGCCGGTGGTCAGTCCACCGTCACCACGATCTTGCCGCGCGTGTGGCCCGCCGCGTTGAGCCGCTGCGCGTCCGCCGTCTTCTCCAGCGGGAACACCTTTGCGACCTCGACCGTGAGCGCGCCGCTCTCCGCCAGTTCCGTCAGGGCCGTGAGGTCGGCCGCGTCGGGGCGGACGAAGACATAGCGGCCGCCGAGGCCGAGCACGGACGGGTCGGCGATGGAGGCGATGCGGCCGCCTTCCGCGAGGAGGGCCGGGGAGACGGTGAGCGCCTCGCCGCCCGCCAGGTCGAGGACGGCGTCGACGCCGGAGGGGGCCAGCGCGCGTACGCGGTCGGCCAGCCCTTCGCCGTAGACGACCGGCTCGGCGCCGAGGCCGCGCAGGTAGTCGTGGTTGCGCTCGCTCGCGGTGCCGATCACCCGCGCGCCCAGGTGGCGGGCGATCTGGACGGCCATGGAGCCGACGCCGCCCGCCGCCGCGTGGACCAGCACGGTCTCGCCCTCTCCCACCCGGAGCGCCTTGACCAGCGACTGGTAAGCGGTCAGGCCCGCGAGCGGGAGCCCGGCGGCCTGCTCGAAGGTCAGGTTCGCCGGCTTGCGGGCGAGGGTCCGCACGGGGGCGGCGACGTACTCCGCGAAGGTGCCGCGGGAGAGGAAGTCCTCGCGTACGTAGCCGATGACCTCGTCACCGACGGCGAACTCGCCGACGTCGGCGCCGGGCTGCACCACCACGCCGGAGACGTCCCACCCGGGGATGACGGGGAAGACGGCGTCCAGAGCCGCGTCGAGGTAGCCGGCCTGCGCCTTCCAGTCGACGGGGTTGACCGCGGCGGCCTTGACCTTGATCAGGACGGAGTCGGGGCCGACCTTGGGGTCGGGCCGCTCGCCGTACTCCAGGACCTCGGGTCCGCCGTAGCTGCGGTAGCTGATGGCCTTCATGGTGGTGCTCCTCGTGGGGGGTGCGAACAGCGGGTCAGACGGTGGCGCGTGCGGTCTCAGCGTCCTTCGCGGGGGCCTGGCCCGCCACCTCGGAACGCAGGGTGTGGATCTTGCGCAGACCCAGTCCGGCCACGACCGCGACCAGCAGGAGCGCGACGCCCGCGATGACGAAGGTCAGCGTGAACTGGCTCTCGGCGGGCAGCTTGGGGGCGCCCGGCGGCAGGTGCTCGATGCTCTTGGAGGCCAGCACCGTGGTGATCATCGCGGAGCCGATGGCACTGCCGGTGGAGCGGGAGATGGAGTTGATGCCGTTGGCTATGCCGGTCTGGTGGTGCGGCACGCTGGAGACGATCACGGCCGGCATGGCGGCGTAGCCGAAGCTGATGGCCGCGCCGACGAGGATGCCGGCGGCGATCACGGAGAACGCGTGGTCGTGGTCGAGCGTGATCCACGCGAAGCCCGCGGTGCCGAAGAGCGAGGCGAGCAGCAGGACCAGGCGCGGGCCCTTGTGGCGGACGAGCTGGCCGCCGACCGGGGCGGCGAGCAGCGAGACGATGGTGCTGGGCAGCAGGAATTCGACGGAGGCGCGCAGGACGCTGGCGTCGAAGCCGTAGCCCGCGATCTTCGACGGCATCTGCACGAGGTAGGAGACGCCGATGAAGAGGGCGAAGGAGCCGAAGCCGACGAGCAGTCCGGAGAGGTTGGCGAAGAGCACCGGGCGGTGGGCGAACATCTTCATGTCGACCAGCGGCTCGCTCACCTTGCGCTCGACGAGCGTCCACACGGCGGCCATGACGACGGCGCCGGCGAAGCAGCCGATCGTCCGGGCGGAGGACCAGCCCCACTCGTGGCCCTGGGTGATGGGCAGCAGGAGCAGGACGAGCGTGGCGGCGAGGCTGAGCGCGCCGAGGACGTCGGTGCGGCCGCCGGTGGTCTCCCGGGTGGCGGGCACGAGGAAGACGACGGCGATCAGCGCGAGCGCGGCGAGGCCGGTGGCCAGCCAGAAGGCGCTGCGGTAGTCGGGGTTGTCGCCGGAGGTGAGCAGGCCGGTGGCGACGAGCGCGAGGCCGCTGCCGAAGGCGAGGGTGCCGCTGACCATGGCCATGGCGCCGGGCAGCTTGGCGGGGCGCACCTCCTCGCGGAGCACGGAGAGCGCGAGCGGGAAGATCGCGGTGGCGGCGCCCTGGAGCACCCGGCCGACGATCAGCCACAGCAGGGAGTGGGTGACGGCGGCGAGCACGGAGCCCGCGACCATCACGACCAGCACGCCGACGAGGGTCTTCTTCTTGCCGTGCTGGTCGCCGAAGCGGCCGAGCAGCGGGGTGAAGACGGCGGCGGAGAGCAGGGTGGCGGTCGTGACCCAGCTGACGTTGGCCGGGGTCGTGCCGAGGTCCTTCTGGATGAGTCCGAGGATCGGTACGACCAGCGTCTGCATCATCGAGACGACCATGGCGGCGAGGCTCAGGGCGAAGACGATGACCGTCTCGTTGCGTCTTCCGCTCTCGGCGGCGGCTGGGGAGCTCATGCGGGGAATCCTCCGGATTGCTTCACGACATTGATGCTTGAGATCGTCAAGCAACCAGGGAAGGCTAGGCCCGAATACTTCAGGTAGTCAAGTTAATGTTTCATTACCTCAAGCTCTTGAGTAGACTCGAGGCATGACCGCCACTCCTCCCCGGACCCCGACCAAGGCCCAGCTCCTGGAGCTGGTGGCGGCGCTCGGCACCGCCCAGTGGCAGGACTTCGCCGCCGCCGCGGCCCGCCAGGGCCTCACCTCCGTGCAGGCCAAGCTCCTCGCCCAGCTCAAGGGCCCGGTCCCGATGCGCGGCCTGGCCACCCTGCTGGTCTGCGACGCCTCGAACGTCACCGGCATCGTGGACCGCCTGGAGGCGCGCGGGCTCGTCCGCCGCGAGGCGGACCCGGCCGACCGGCGGGTGAAGAACGTCGTGGCCACCGACGAGGGCCACGAGATCATCCGCCGTGTGCGCGCCGAGATGCAGGCCACCCACAGCGCGCTCGACGCACTGGACGAGGAGGAGCGCGCCACGCTCTACGGCCTGCTGGAGCGGCTCCGCCCGGGCATGGAGCGGCGCGGCTGACGGCTGTCCCCTTGATCGCCCCGCGCCCGTATTCTGACGGTCAGTCCGTTCCGCGCACTCGGCGCGGACGGCGAGGGGAGGTCCTTCGATGTCCAGCACCACCGTGTCGCCCGTCGGCACCGCTGCGACGGAGCCGTACACCGTCGAGCTCGCGCCGGGTGTCCGCGCGTTCATCCAGCCCGACGGCGGCTGGTGCCTCAACAACGCCGGGATCATCAGCTCCGGCGGCCGCACGGTCCTGATCGACACGGCGGCGACCGAGCGGCGCGCGCGGCTGCTGCGCGACACCGCCACGGCGCACGGCGCGGCACCGCCCACGACCGTCGTCAACACCCATCACCACGGCGACCACACCTACGGCAACTGCGTCTTCCCCGAGGCCACGATCATCGGCCACACCGGCTGCCGCGAGGAGACCCTCGCGGTGGGCTTCCAGCTGCACGGCCAGTGGCCCTGGATCGACTACGGCGACATCGCCATCACGCCCGCCTTCGTCACGTACGACGACTCGCTCACCCTGCACGTCGGGGACACCGAGCTGCGGCTGATCCACCCGGGCCCGGCGCACACCATCGGCGACACGATCGTCCACCTGCCGCAGGAGGGCATCGTCTTCACCGGTGACCTGGTCTTCAACGGCGGCACCCCCTTCATCCCCATGGGCTCCCTCGCCGGGTCGCTGCGTGCCCTGGAGGTGCTGCGGGGCCTGGACGCCGAGAGGGTCGTGCCGGGGCACGGCCCGGTCACCGACCCGGGCGTCTACGACGTACTCGAACGCTACTTCCGCTGGCTCCAGGACCTGGCGGCGACCGAGTACGCCGCGGGCCGCACCCCACTGGAGGCCGCGCGGCGCGCGGACCTCGGCGAGTTCGCGCACCTGCACGAGAGCGAGCGGCTGGTGGGCAACCTCCACCGCGCGTACGCCGAGCTCGACGGCCTGCCGCTGGGGGTCCAGCTCGATCTGCCCCTGGTGCTCGGTGACATGCGGACGATGAACGGCGGGAAGCCCCTCACCTGCCACGCCTGACGCGCGCACGGCGGTGGCGGATTGTCGCCGGGAGGTCTGGACGGCATACCGACCGGTCGGCATGATGATCCCGGACCGGTGCCGCGCCCGCCGCGGCCCCGGCCCGACCGCGTCCGCGCGCTCAATTCCCCATGGAGGAGCACTCGATGAGCAAGGGCAATCCCCCCGGACTCGACCTGGACCGGCTGCGCGGGTATCTGGAGCGGGAGCTCCCGGGGCTGGTGCGCGGGCCGCTGAGCGCCGAGCTGATCGAGGGCGGCCGCTCCAACCTCACCTACGCCGTCACCGACGGCACCGGCCGCTGGGTGGTGCGCCGTCCGCCGCTCGGGCATGTGCTGGCCACCGCGCACGACATGGCGCGCGAGCACCGGGTGATCAGCGCGCTGCACCCGACTCCCGTGCCGGTGCCCCGGGCGCTGCTGCTGTGCGCGGACGAGAGCGTCCTGGGAGCGCCGTTCTATGTGATGGAGTTCGTGGCCGGCACGCCGTACCGCTCGGCGGAGCAGCTGGCCGCGCTCGGCCCCGAGCGCACCCGCCGGGTCGCCCTCGGGCTGGCCGACACCCTCGTGGAGCTGCACGCCGTGGACCCGGCCGCGGCCGGGCTCGCGGACTTCGGGCGGCCGGAGGGCTTCCTGGAGCGGCAGTTGCGGCGCTGGGGCAAGCAGCTGGCGGCCTCGCGCGAGCGCGAGCTGCCCGGCATCGACGAGCTCCACACGGCCCTGGCGGCGGCGCTGCCCGCCTCGCCCGCGCCCACCGTCGTGCACGGTGACTACCGCCTGGACAACGTCCTCGTCGGCGCCGACGACACCGTGCGGGCGGTCCTCGACTGGGAGATGTCCACGCTCGGCGACCCGCTGACCGACCTCGGCCTGCTGGTGATGTACTGCGAGCAGCGGCCCGTGCCCGGCTCGCCCATCGCCACCACCCGCGAGGCCCCGGGCCACCCGGAGCCCGCGGAGCTGGTGGAGCGGTACGCGGCCGGGTCGGGCCGCGACGTCTCGGCACTGCCGTGGTACACCGCCTTCGCCTATTTCAAGCTCGCCGTGATCCTCGAAGGCATCCACTACCGCTACACCCTCGGGCAGACCGTGGGGCCGGGCTTCGACCGCATCGGGCAGCTCGTACCGCTCTTCATCGGCAACGGCCTCACCACCCTTCAGGAGGGCTGAGCACCATGGACTTCGCATTCGACGCCCGCACGGAAGAGCTGCGCGGCGAGCTGCTGGCCTTCATGGACGAGCACGTCTACCCGGCCGAGGCGACCGCCGAGGAACAGCGCGCCGCGCTCGCCTCCCCCTGGGACACTCCCCCGGTCGTCGAGGAGCTCAAGGCGGAGGCCCGGCGGCGGGGGCTCTGGAACCTGTTCTTCGTGGACCAGCACAGCCGGCCCGGCGCGGCGTACGGGGCCGGGCTGACCAATCTCCAGTACGCGCCGCTCGCCGAGATCACCGGCCGCAGCCCGCACCTCGCGCCCACCGCCCTGAACTGCGCGGCCCCGGACACGGGGAACATGGAGCTGCTCGCGCAGTTCGGCACCGAGGAGCAGCGCGAGCGGTGGCTGGAGCCGCTGCTCGCGGGCGAGATCCGGTCGGCGTTCGCGATGACCGAGCCGGAGGTCGCCTCCTCGGACGCCACCAACGTCGAGACGCGGATCGAGCGCGACGGCGACGACTACGTCATCACCGGCCGCAAGTGGTACATCTCCGGTGCGATGTACCCCGGTTGCGAGATCTTCATCGTCATGGGGAAGACGGATCCGGAGGGGGCGGACCCGCGCCGCCAGCAGTCGATGGTCCTCGTCCCCCGGGATACGCCCGGCCTGGAGATCCGCCGGGCGATGCGGGTCTACGGCTTCGAGGACCACGCCCACGGCGGCCACGCGGAGATCGTCCTCGACGGGGTGCGCGTCCCGGCGACGAACCTCGTCGGCGAGGAGGGCGGCGGCTTCGCCATCGCCCAGGCGCGGCTGGGGCCGGGCCGGATCCACCACTGCATGCGGCTGATCGGCATGGCCGAGCGCGCGATCGAGCTGATGTGCCGGCGGGCCGTCTCCCGGACGGCCTTCGGCAAGCCGCTCGCCCGGCAGGGCGTGGTGCAGGAGTGGATCGCGGACTCCCGGGTCGCCGTGGAGCAGCTGCGGCTGCTGGTGCTCAAGACGGCGTGGCTGATGGACACGGTCGGCAACCGCGGTGCGCACACGGAGATCCAGGCCATCAAGATCGCGACGCCGCGGACGGTGGCCGGCATCATCGACCGGGCCGTCCAGCTGCACGGGGCGGGCGGCGTGAGCCAGGACTTCCCGCTGGCGGAGCTGTGGGCGGCGGCACGGACGCTGCGCCTGGCGGACGGGCCGGACGAAGTCCATCAGCGGTCCTTGGCGCGGCGGGAGTTGCGGCGGTACGTCTAGTCCGACGCGGTGGCAGTGGCTGATCCGAGCGGCCGGCCACGGGTCCTGTCGTCCGCACGACCGCTACGCGGCGGTGTCCTCGAACGCCGGACGGGCCGGCTGTGCCTGGTGTGGGTGCACAAGCACAGCCCGTCCGGCGTCGAGGTGACGCCACGGACTCAGTGCGCGCTGAACTTCACGCTGGAGAACGACGTGTCCGACGGGCCGTGCTCGCCCCTGGCGAGCCGCTTGGAGGCCCCGTCACACTTCTTGCCGGTGTAGATGGTGACCGGGCCCGCCGTCCCGTTGTACGCACCGCGAGCTTCCTGACTCATCGTCAGGCACTTGCCGTCCGGCGGGTTCTCGACGAAGAAGGGCTTGCCCTTGGGGCCCACCCACGTGAACGAGCCCTTCGAGGCGATGGCTGTGCCCGGGGGCACGGCCATGGCGAGGGCGAGGCCCGCGAGGGCGACGGCGACAGGACGGAAAAGGCGCATCCCTGATCCTTTTTCTCGACAGCAGACGAAAGGGCCGAAAGGCCCTTCATCCGCTCAACGACGCCCGGCCCCGCACGACACGCACCACGCGGACCGGGATCAGGGGCGCAGCGCGCGCAGCAGCAGATCCGCCAGGTGGTCGGCCACCTGGGCCGCGGTCAGGGCGCCTTCGGGGCGGTACCAGTTCGCCAGGTGGTGGACGGAGCCGAAGTGGTAGTCGACGACGAGATCCGCCGGGATGGCCGTGCTGAAGACGCCCGCGCGCTGGCCCTCCTCGACCAGGGCACGGAAGCGCTCGTGGTAGCGGCGCCGTTCGGCGCGCACCTGCCGGTGCTTCTCCGGGCCCAGGTGGTGCATCGAGCGGAAGAAGATCTTCGTGTCGTCGAGGTTCTCGATGGTGGTGACCACGACATCCGCGGCGGCGTCCCGCAGCCTGCGCTCCACGGGCGCGTCCGCGCACGCGAAGGCGTCCAGCCGCTCCTGCTGGAGCCGCAGGACCCGGCCGTAGACCTCGTGCAGCAGGTCGTCCTTGGAGCCGAAGTAGTGGTAGAGGGCGCCCTTGGTGACGCCCGCCGCCTCGACGATCTCCTGGACGGACGTGCGGTCGTAGCCCTGGTCCGCGAAGAGCCGGGTGGCGGCGGCCAGCAGCCGCTGCGGTACGGGCCTCGTGCCGCCCTCCGGCGTTCCCGCCGTCACCGTTCTGGTCATGCGCCACCTGTCTTCCCTTGTCGTGCCGCGGGATCCTCGCGCAGCTCCCGCCGGAGGATCTTGCCACTGGTCGTCCTGGGCAGGTCGGCGAGGACGAGCACCTCACGCGGGACCTTGTACGCCGCGAGCCGCTCCCGGCAGTGCGCGACCAGCGCCGCCGGCTCGGGCGCGGCGCCGGGGCGGAGGCTGACGTACGCCCGGACGGTCTCGCCGCGGTAGTCGTCCGGCACCCCGACGACGGCCGCCTCCCGGACGGCGGGGTGGGTGTAGAGGACGTCCTCCACCTCGCGGGGCCAGACCTTGAAGCCGGAGGCGTTGATCATGTCCTTCTTGCGGTCGACCACATAGAGCCAGCCGTCGTGGTCCATGAACCCGATGTCGCCGGTGCGCAGTTCACCGCCGGGGAGGGCTGCGGCGGTGTCCTCGGGGCGCCGCCAGTAGCCGGGGACGACCTGGGGACCGCTGACCACGATCTCGCCGTGCCCGCCGAAGGGCACCTCCGCGCCGCGCTCGTCCAGGACGCGCACGAGCGTCCCCGGGCCGGGCACGCCGACGGCGAGGGTGCCGGTGGCCGGGTCGACCGGGGCCTCGGTGCCGGGCGGGACGGAGGCCGTGGTGGCGGTGGTCTCGGTGAGGCCGTAGCCGTTGTGGAGGTAGTGGCCGGAGACTGTGCGGAACCGTTCCACCAGGGCCGGTGGCAGGGGCGCGCCGCCGGAGGAGACCAGGCGGAAGGAGGCGAAGTGGTCCCGGCCGACGCCCGGCTGGGCCAGGAGGGCCATGAAGGCGGTGGCGGGGCCGATGGTGTAGGCCGGGCGGTGTTCGAGGAACGCGTCGAGCACCACCGCCGCGTCGAAGCGGTGGGCGAGGGCGAGCGTGCCCGCGTTGACCAGGCAGGAGCCGAGCTCGGCGACCATGCCGGTGATGTGGAAGAGCGGGGCGAGGGCGAAGTAGACGGAGCCGTCGGGCAGTCCGGAGCCGATGCGCGCCCGCTCGGCGTTGTGGGCGATGTTGCCATGGGTGTTGACGGCGCCCTTGGGGGCCCCGGTGGTGCCCGAGGTGTAGCTGATGAGGGCCACGTCCTGGGGGCCGAGGCCGGGGCCGGCCGGCGGGCGGGCCCCGGAGCGCGCGGCGGCCAGCAGGTCCTCGGCGCCGTCCGGCGGCGGCATGCGCTCGCCGCGCAGCACCCGCGCGTCGTCGCGTGTCTGGAGGCCGAAGGGGCAGACGGTGAAGGCGATGCGGGCGGCCGAGGCGGCCGCGACGTCCCGCAGGAACTCCGCCCAGGCTCGGTCCCGGCAGATCAGCGCGGTGGCGCCGGAGTCGTCGAGGATGTGCCGGACCTCGCCCGCCTTGAACATGGGGTTCACCGGCACGACGATGCCGCCGGCCTTCCAGACGGCGAGGACGGCGAGCACGAAGTGCGGGGTGTTCTGGAGCATGACCGCGGCCCGGTCGCCCGGCCGGAAGCCGCAGGCCACGAGCCGGCCCGCGAGCGCGCCGGACAGCTCGTCGGTCTCGCGGTAGGTCATCCGCCCGTCGAAGTAGGCGAGCGCGTGCCGGTCCGGGGCGCGCCGCACGGTGGCGGCGAAGGCGTGCGGCACCGTCGGCGGCGGCGTGCCCGGGACCCGCTGGGCGGGCGCGAGCCGCGCGAGCCAGGGCGCGTCCCGGTAGGAGGGGGTCGTCGGCGTCATGGTCCGCGCCTACATCCGGCCCTGGCCGGGCACCTCTTCGAGCCTGCGCTGGAGGTGGTTCATGCCGCGCAGCCAGCGGTCGGGGTCGGTGGCGCGGGCCGCGTAGTAGTCGGCGACCTCCGGGTGCGGGAGGATCAGGAAGCGGTTCGCGGCCATGCCCTCGAAGAGGGCGTCGGCGACCTGCGCGGGCTCGATCGCGGTGGGCAGGAGCACCAGCTCGCCCGCCGCGCCGGTGCCGCGCAGCATGTCCGTGCGCACGCCCTGCGGGCAGATGGCGTGGACGTCGATCCCGCAGTGGCGGTAGGTGAGCGAGAGCCACTCCGCGAAGGCGAGCGCGGCGTGCTTGGAGACGCTGTACGGGGCCGAGCCGATCATCGTGAGCAGCCCGGCGGCGGACACGGTGGAGACGAACCTGCCACTGCCCCGGTCCAGCCACTCGGGGAGCAGCTCACGGGCCGCCCGTACGTGTGCCATGACGTTGACGTCCCAGGCGGCCTCCCAGAGATCCTCCTCCGCCTCGGGCCCGCCGCCGGGGGCGACGCCCGCGTTGGCGCAGTAGATGTCGACCCGGCCGCCGAGCGCCTCGCGGGCGGCGGGGACCACTTTGGAGGCGTCGCCGGGGACGGCGGTGGCGCCGATCTCCGCGGCCACCGCCTCGGCCTTGGCGACGTCGAGGTCGTTGACCACGACGCGGGCGCCCTCGGCGGCGAACCTGCGGGCGAGCGCGGCTCCGATGCCGCCGCCCGCTCCGGTGACCACAACTCCCGCGTCCCGCACCGTACCCACGCTGACGTCTCCCTCGCTCGGCTGCACGGGCAGACTAACCAGTCGGTATGTGGGGACGGAAGGGGGCGTCCGGCGCCCCGGAGTAGGGCTGGCCCCCCGCCGGGGAAGGGGGCGGATCGGATGGTGGCGGGAGTGCCCCGGAAACGATCGTGTCAAGGAGAGTTCCGACCGACCTCCTGGAGCGTTCCCATGGATTCCGCACAGCTCACCCGCCGGTCAGCGCTGTCGCTCACGCTGCTGGCCGCCGTGGGCCCGCTGGTCGCGGCGAAGCCCGCCGGGGCGGCCACCGGCCCGGTGGCCGCGCTGACCCGGGCCGCCCACCCGCTGCGCACCACGGACCCCACGGGCGACCTGCGGGACCTGCGGCCGCTGGGCGCCATGGTGGGCGATGCCACGGTGGTCGGGATGGGCGAGGCCACGCACGGCTCGCACGAGTTCTTCACCAGCAAGCACCGCGTCTTCCGCTATCTCGTGGAGGAGAAGGGGTTCACCACCTTCGCCCTGGAGGCGAACTGGAGCGCCGGCGTGCGGCTCGACGACTACGTCGTCCACGGCAGGGGCGACGCGCGGCAGATCATGCGCGAGGAGTTCCAGAACTCCTACCGCATGTGGAACAACCGCGCATACCTGGACCTGATCGAGTGGATGCGCGCGTACAACACGGCCCACGCGAAGAAGCTCCGGTTCGTGGGCGACGACTCCGCCTACGCGGGGCCCGCGCTCTTCGACAAGGTCACCGATTACGTGCGCGCCCACCGCCCGGCCCTGCTGCCCCGCTTCACCGAGCTCTACCGCGCGCAGCGGCCCGCGCCCGGCACCAGCGTGGACAGCTATATGAACGGCTACCTCAAGCGCCCGCTGAGCGAGCGGCGCTCCATGGCCGACAGCGCGCGTGCGGCCCTCGGCCTGCTGTCGCGGCAGCGCCCGGCGGGTGGCGGCGAGGAGTTCACGTGGGCGGTGCAGCACGCGCGGGCCGTCGCGCAGGTGGCGGAGATGTACGCGTTCGACATGGACGACCCCAAGGGCGTCGCCGGCTGCATGCGCTTCCGGGACGCGACCATGGCGGCCAACACCGCCTGGTGGCAGGAGCACACCGGCCGGAAGATCCTGCTGTCCGCGCACAACGCGCACGTCGCGTACGTGAGCGACGACCCGGCGAACTACCCGCGGATGCAGGGGGCCTTCCTCAGGGACCGGCTGGGCGCCGGTTATGTGAACGTCCGTCTCACGTTCAACGAGGGCTCGTTCAACGCCATGCGCGACGGCGAACCCACCCGGGTGGTCACGCTCGGCCCGGCCGCGCCCGGCAGCAACGAGCACACGCTCGACCAGGTGCCGTACCGCGACTACGTACTGGACATGCGGACAGCCCCCGCCGCGGCCCGGAAGTGGCTGGCGGTGGCGCGGCCGACCCGCGACATCGGCACGGACTATCCGACTCCGGACTACTCGACCGCGCTGGGCGAGGGCTACGACATCCTGGTCCATCTCCACCGCGTCCGGGCGGCGGACCTCCTGCCGCCCCAGTAGTCCCGCGCCACGGACGTGTGTACCCGTGCCATGAGCCTGGACAGGCCCCTTTGACGGCGGGACGATGCCCGCGCATCTGGCCGCACAAGGGGGACCTGCCATGCCGGACATGAGTGTGGAGCCGTACTGGGAGCTGACGTTCGACAACGACGGGGACGTGGATCCGGCCGAACGCGACGGCCTCATAGCCGGGGTCGCGGGGCAGGGCGTCACGGATCTGGTGGTGTTCGCGCACGGCTGGAACAACGAACGGACGGGGGCGACCCGGCTCTACAGCGAGTTCTTCGCCCCCTTCCCCGGCCTGCTCTCCGGGGCCGCGGGCGGCAGGCGCCTCGGCTACGCGGGGGTGATCTGGCCGTCGATGGACTTCCCTGACGAGCCGATCCCCCACTTCCCGTCCTCGGCGGCGACCGCCGCCCCGCCCGGTGCCGGGCTCGATCCGGCCACCCGGCAGGCGCTCGTCCGCGTCCTGTCCTGCGAGGCGGCGGTGGTGGACCGGCTGTCGGGGCTGCTCGCCGAGCGGCCCGAGGACCCGGCGCGGCTGGAGGAGTTCGTCTCCACCGTCCGCGGCCTGGCCACCGCCCTGCCGCCGGGGGCCACCGACCTGGGGCCGGGCCCGCTGCCCGCCATGCTCACCGCCGACGCGCAGGCGGTGTGCGGGAGCTTCGCCGACGCGCTGGCGCACACGGGCGCCCTCTCGGCCGAGCTGCTCGGCGGCGGCCTGAAGCGGCTGTGGCACGGCGCCTACGAACTGCTGCGGCAGATCTCGTACTACACGATGAAGCGGCGGGCGGGCACGGTCGGCGGGCGCGGGCTCGGCCCCTTCCTCGGCCTGCTGGCCGGCTCCCGGCCGGAGGTGCGCGTGCATCTGGTGGGGCACAGCTTCGGCGCGCGCCTGGTGTCGTTCGCGCTGAGCGGGCTCCCGGACGGCCGCTCGCCGGTGGCCTCGCTGACGCTGCTTCAGGGCGCCTTCTCGCACTACACGTTCGCGACGAGCCTGCCGTTCGCGACGGACCGGGGAGGTGCGCTGAGCGGGCTGTACGACCGGGTGAACGGGCCGGTGGTGTGCTGCCTTTCCGGCCATGACACGGCGCTCGGGGTGCTCTATCCGCTGGCGTCCCGCCTCTCCGGGGACGACGACTCGGTGCTGGGCCTGGACGACTCGCGGTGGGGCGCACTGGGGCACGACGGTATGCAGTCCGTCGACGCCTGCGCCGGGCTCACCCTCGCGCAGGCGCTCTCCGGTGACCTGCCGGCATACGGCTGTGTGAACGTCGACGCGTCGGCGGTCGTCGCACACGGCGGCCCGCCCACGGGAGCCCACAGCGACATCTGTCACCCGGAGCTGGCGCGGGTGGTCCTGCTCGCCGGAGGCATCACGCGCTGAGCGCCGGGCGGCCGGCGACCGGCCCGGGGCGCCCGCTGAGCGGAGGTCGCGGATCCGCCACCTTCGCGCAATCTCCCACCCACCCCACATCTGTCCGCGTCTTCGGGGTAGCAGAGCGGAGTCGGCGGCGTGGCACGTCCGATGGATCCGAATCGCGACGCGTTACGTCCCTTCCATGTCGATCCGAGTCCGCGCTGTCGGAGGTGGGATGCAGTGGCAGGTTTCAGAGCACTCGCACGAGAGGTGCGCAATCCACGGAACACCATCGCCTTGCGACGGACCTCCCTGCGCAAATGCCTCGAACGCTTCGCCCCCTACGGGCACCGGGCGACCTGGCACCACCTGTGCGCCCTGGCGGGGCTCGACCCCGACGACCGCGCCCCCGATCCGGCCCGGCTGATCGCGGCGCTGACCGAACTGGAGGAGGCCCGCGCGGTCTGGCTGGCCTACGAGGCGTCCTTCGCCGACCGCCGCAAGCGCGAGAAGCACGACGGAATCCGCCAGCCCTGCGCGGTGGACGACTGGCACCGCAACACCTGGGGCGGCTGTGATGTGGTGCCCTGCGTGAGTCCCACGGTGTATCCGGCGCCGCGGCTCTCCGACGTCCTGCGCCGGGTGATCGCCGCGATGGAGGCCGGCCCCGGCGACGGCTGCCCCGTCTGCCGCAGCGATCAGCTCGAATGGCGCTCCGACCTGGAGCGCTATCCCATGGAAGGGCCCGTCTGCACGGACTGCGGCATCGTGGTGCCGGTGCCCGTGCTCACCACCGCCGCGCTGACGACCGCGCGGCGGCGGATGTTCCAGGAGCAGTACGCGGTCGTGTGACCGCGCGGTGCAGGGGTGGTGACCCGCCGGCCCCGCCCCTCCCCGGCCGCGTCCGTGTCGCGGCTCCGCCGCGTGGTCCTCGACCGCCGGACAGGCTGGAACCGGCGACCGTGGTTCGCCGATCCGCGGGCCACAGGCCACGGACCACGGTCCACGCCTCAAGCCCCATGGAGCGCGGAGCAAGGGGGTGGTGACCGCCGGCCGTCCGTGGTGCGAGGATGCGGCGCACACGGCTCTTCGGGCGACGAAAAGGCGGACGGCTATGGCGCAGCTGCACGATCTGACCGCGTTGGAGCAGGGTGCGGCGGTACGGGCCGGGCGGGTCTCGCCCGTCGAGCTGACCGAGCACTATCTGGAGCGCATCGAGCGGCTGGACGCCGCCGTGGGGGCGTTCATCACGGTCACTCCCGAGGTGGCCCGCAAGCAGGCGGCCGACGCCGAGAGCGAGGCGGCGGCGGCCCGTCGCGAGGGGCGGCCCCTGTCCCCGCTGCACGGGGTGCCGGTGCCGGTGAAGGACCTCAGCTTCGTCGCGGGCGTGCGGTGCACCCTGGGCTCGGCCGCGCTGGCGGACCACGTCCCGGCCGTGGACGACCACGTGGTGCGGCGGCTGCGCGCGGCGGGCACGATCCTGCTGGGCAAGACCAACACCCCGGAGTTCGGCCTGCCCGCGCACACGGAGAACGACATCGCGCCGCCCGCCCGTACGCCGTGGGACCTCACCCGGTCCGCGGGCGGCTCCAGCGGCGGGGCGGGCGCCGCGGTGGCGGCCGGACTCGCGCCGCTGGCGCACGCCAGTGACGGCGGGGGTTCCGTGCGCATCCCGGCCTCCGTGTGCGGGCTCTTCGGCATCAAACCCAGCCGCGGCAGAGTGAGTTCGGGCCCCGTGCTGCACGACATCACCGGGCTCTCGACCTCCGGCTCGCTGGCCCGTACGGTCGCCGACGCGGCGGCGCTCCTCGACGTGCTCGCGGGCACGGAGCCGGGCGACCCCTACAGCGCGCCCCCGCTGCCGCCCGGCAAGACCTTCGCCGAGCATGCGCGGCGCGCCCCGCGGCAGCTGCGGGTGGTGCGGCTGACGGGCACTCCGGTGCCGGGCGTCACCGCGCACCCCGACTGCCTCGCGGCGGCGGACGAGGCGGCCGCCCTGCTGGGCGGGCTCGGCCACGACGTCGAGGAGCTGTCCCTGCCGGACGACCCGACGCTCGCCGAGGCGTTCACGCGCGTGTGGGAGGTGCTGGCCGCCGTCCAGCCCGTGCCGCCGGGCCGCGAGGAGCTGCTGACGCCGCTCACCCGGCTGCTGCGCGAGCGCGGCAAGGCCGTCAGCGGGCCGGATTTCTCGCGGGCGCTGTACGCGATGCGCAAGCTCACCCAGCTGGTGGCCGACGGCCTCCAGGCGCCGGGCACCGGCTACGACGTGATCCTCACCCCGACGCTCGCGCAGCCGCCGCTGCCGGTGGGGGCGCTGCGCAACGACGGCGACCCGGCGGCGGAGTTCGCGGCGCTGATCCCGTTCCTGCCCTTCCCCCCGCTCTTCAACGCGACCGGGCAGCCCGCGGTGAGCGTGCCGCTGCACTGGAACGCGGCGGGCCTGCCGATCGGCATCCAGCTCGCGGGCCGGTACGGGGACGAGGCGACGCTGATCTCGCTGGCGGCGCAGCTGGAGTCGGCGAAGCCGTGGGCCGGGCGGCGGCCGTCGATGTGGTGAGCGCCGCCCGGGCGGTGTCCTCAGTCGCCGGACCGGCCGGCCGCGGACCGGCGGCGCTCCACGAGCAGGCGGGAACCGCTGCCGAGCCGTCCCACCGCGTCGTCCGGGTTGGAGAGCACGCAGCTCTCCAGTGAGAGGCAGCCGCAGCCGATGCAGTCGTCCAGGTGGTCGCGCAGCCGGCCCAGCTGTTCGATGCGCTGGTCGAGCTCGCCGCGCCACAGCTCGGACAGCCGCGCCCAGTCCTCGCGGGTGGGCGTGCGCTCGTCGGGCAGCTCCGCGAGCGCCTCGCGGATGGTGGCGAGCGGGATGCCGACGCGCTGCGCGGCCCGGATGAAGGCGACGCGCCGCAGGGCGTCACGGTCGTAGCGGCGCTGGTTGCCCGACGTCCGGCGGCTGCTGATCAGACCCTTGGTCTCGTAGAAGTGCAGCGCGGACACGGCCGCGCCGCTGCGCGCGGACAGCTGTCCGACGGTGAGTTCGTGGACCTCGAAAGGAATCTGCGGCACGGGTCCGACCTTACGTCAGCCGGGGCGTTGACATCGCGACCCGCACCGAACATCCTGAGCAAGCGCTTAGACACTGTGGTCGTGCTCGGGAGGCAGCGGCATGGCGGAACCCCGGATCTTCTCCTCGTCCGACGAGCTGCGGGCGGCGGTCGGCGAGGAACTCGGCCCGAGCGACTGGCTGGAGGTGGACCAGAAGCGGATCGACCTCTTCGCCGCGGCGACCGGGGACCACCAGTGGATCCATGTGGACCCGGAGCGCGCGGCGGCGGGCCCCTTCGGCA
Source organism: Streptomyces sp. NPDC025618 (assembly GCF_055558795.1). NCBI lineage: Bacteria > Bacillati > Actinomycetota > Actinomycetes > Kitasatosporales > Streptomycetaceae > Streptomyces > Streptomyces sp. NPDC025618. The sequence continues at coordinate 32,546 of NZ_JBVHLW010000022.1, forward strand.
CGACGATCGCGCACGGCTATCTCACGCTCTCCCTGCTGCCGTCCCTGGTGCCGCTCCTGATGCGGGTCTCCCCCATGCGGATGGGCATCAACTACGGGCTGAACAAGGTCCGCTTCCCCGCCCCCGTGCCCGTCGGCTCGCGGCTGCGCGCACGGGCGGTGATCACCGAGGTGACCGAGGTCGAGGGCGGCGTCCAGCTGACGACGGCGGTCACCGTCGAGCGCGAGGGCGGCGGGAAGCCGGTGTGCGTGGCGGAGTCGGTGAGCCGCTTCACCTGGTGAGAGGGGCTCTGGTGCCCGCGTTCCGGCGGGCGTTAGGTTGAGGCCACGGGGAATTCGATGATTCGTACGGAACATCGAGCACCGACACCGCGAGGAGATGAACCGTGATCGCGCACGACGGTATGTACATCGATGGCAGCTGGCGGCCCGCCGTCGGGACCGGCGCCATCGAGGTCGTCAACCCCGCCGACGAGCAGGTCATCGGCCAGGTGCCCGCCGGCAGTGCCGAGGACGTCGACGCCGCCGTGGCCGCCGCCCGCGCCGCGCTGCCCGGCTGGGCCGCCACCGCGCCCGCCCGGCGGGGCGAGTTCATCGCGGCGCTGCGCGACCAGCTGGCCGCCCGGCAGGACGAGATCGCGGCGACGGTGACCGCCGAGCTCGGCTCGCCGATCGGCTTCGCCACGCGGGTGCACGCCGGACTGCCGGTCGCCGTCGCCGGTTCGTACGCGGAGCTCGCCGCCACCTACGCCTTCGAGGAGCGGGTCGGCAACTCCACGGTGCTCCAGGAGCCGGTCGGCGTCGTCGGCGCGATCACGCCCTGGAACTACCCGCTGCACCAGATCGTCAACAAGGTGGCCCCCGCGCTGGCGGCGGGCTGCACGATCGTCCTCAAGCCCGCCGAGGACACGCCGCTCACGGCCCAGCTGTTCGCCGAGTGCGTGGCCGCGGCGGAGATCCCGGCGGGCGTCTTCAATCTGGTGACCGGCCTCGGCCCGGTCGCGGGCCAGGCGCTGGCCGAGCACCCCGGCGTCGACCTGGTCTCCTTCACCGGCTCGACCGCCGTCGGCAAGCGGATCGGCGCGATCGCGGGCGCGGGCGTCAAGCGCCTCGCCCTCGAACTGGGCGGCAAGTCGGCGAACGTCGTCCTGCCCGGCGCCGACCTGGAGAAGGCCGTCGCCGCCAACGTCGCCGACGTCTGCCGCAACACCGGGCAGTCCTGCAACGCCCTGACCCGGCTGCTCGTCCACAGCGATCAGTACGAGGAGGCCGTCTCGCTGGCGGCCGCCGCCGTCGCCGCGTACGTCCCGGGCGACCCGACCGACCCCGAGGTCCGCGTCGGCCCGGTCGTCAACGCCAAGCAGCACGCCCGCGTGCGCGGCTACATCGACCAGGGCGTCCAGGAGGGCGCCCGGCTCGTCGTCGGCGGCTCCGACGCGCCGGAGGGCCGGGAGAAGGGCTACTTCGTCCGCCCGACCGTCTTCGCGGACGTCACCCCGGAGATGACGATCGCGCAGGAGGAGATCTTCGGCCCGGTGATCTCGCTCCTCAAGTACGAGGACGAGGAGGAGGCCCTGCGGATCGCCAACGGCACGGTCTACGGCCTCGCGGCCGCAGTCTGGGCCGCGGACGAGGCGACGGCCGCGGCCTTCGCGCGGCGCCTGGACGCCGGGCAGGTCGAGATCAACGGCGGCCGCTTCAACATCCTCGCGCCGTTCGGCGGTTACAAGCAGTCGGGCGTCGGCCGGGAGCTGGGCGCGCACGGCCTGACGGAATACCTGCAGACGAAGTCCCTGCAGTTCTGACGCCACAGACCGACGGGAGAGGCGCGGGCGGGAGCAAGTGACCCCGCACCGCGCGCTGTTGATCCGTGTGCGACGCACCGTTCGGTCATGCGCCGTGCGCGACGCACCGTTCGTCTTTCGCCGTTCACCGTTCGCCGTTCGCCGTTCCCCGAGAGGAAGCCATGGTCCGCGCCGCCGTCCTGACGAGCACCGGCACTCCCCTGCGCATCGCCGGGATCGACCTCCCGGACCCCGGGCCGGGGCAGGTGCGGATCAGGCTCGCCGCCGCCGGGGTCTGCCACTCCGACCTGTCGCTCTCCAACGGCACGCTCCGCCAGCCCGTCCCCGCCGTCCTCGGGCACGAGGGCGCCGGCACGGTCACGGCGGTGGGCGAGGGCGTCACGCATGTGGCCCCCGGCGACGCGGTGGTGCTCAACTGGGCGCCCTCCTGCGGGACCTGCCACTTCTGCGGGCTCGGCGAGCCCTGGCTGTGCGCGGACGCGGGCACGGCGGCGGCCGTTCCGTACGCCACGCTCAGCGAGGACGGCACCGGGCTCTATCCGGGCCTGGGCACCGCCGTCTTCGCGGAGGAGACCGTCGTCCGGGCGAGCGCCGCCCTCCCCCTGCCCGACGGCGTGCCCCTGACGGAGGCGGCGCTGCTGGGCTGCGCGGTCCTCACCGGCTACGGCGCGGTGCACCACAGCGCGCGGGTCCGCGCCGGGGAGTCCGTGACCGTCCACGGCATCGGCGGAGTGGGCCTGGCCGCGCTCCAGGCGGCGCGGATCGCCGGGGCGGGGACGATCGTGGCCGTCGACGTCTCGCCGGAGAAGGAGGAGCTGGCCCGCGCCGCGGGTGCCACCGAGTTCCTCGTCGCCGGTGAGGGCACCGCCAAGCGGATCCGCGAACTCACCGGCGGCCACGGGGCCGACGTGGCCGTCGAGTGCGCGGGCCGCGCCGAGGCCATCCGCACGGCGTGGTCGGCCACGCGCAGGGGCGGGCGCACCACGGTCGTGGGCATCGGCGGGCGGGACCAGCGGGTGACGTTCACGGCGCTGGAGCTCTTCCACTTCGGCCGCACGCTGTCGGGCTGCGTCTACGGCAACAGCGACCCGGCGAAGGACCTGCCGGTGATCGCCGAGCATGTGCGGGCCGGGCGGTTCGACCTGTCCGCGATGGTCACCGGCCGGATCGGGCTGGAGGGCATCCCGGAGGCGTTCGAAGCGATGCTCGCGGGGCGGGGCGGCCGCTCCCTGGTGGTGTTCCCGCAGGGGTGAACGGCCGCCTGCCTCACGTCTCGTCGCGCATCGGCAGGTGGATCACCACCAGCACCAGGGCGGCCACCACGAAATTGCGCTCGGCGGCCTGGAGTCCGTTCCACTTGGCGGACTGCCACATCGCGAACCACTCGCCGCCGATCGCGATGAAACCCATCCCGAAGAGCAGCAGGAGCATCACGAGCCCGACGGTGGTGATCCGCCGGGCCGCTCCGCGCGCCGCCGCTCCGCGCAGCCAGAGCACGGTGCCCGTGATCAGCACGAGGGCCGCGACGGTCTCCCAGATGATGATCGCGACGTAGGCGATGTCCTGCACGGTGTGGTCGGTGATGGCCCGCCACATCAGGTCGTCGTCGTTGAAGGTCGTGTCCATCGCCAGGACGTGCCGGACGAACTGCTGGTTGGTGCCGAAGTCGGTGATGTTGCCGAAGGCGACGAGCGCCGTATAGAGCGCCACCGTCGCGGTCAGCGCGACCGCGGCGACGGGGAGGGTGCCGAAGCGCCCCGCCCGGCCTTGCCATTTGTTCGCCATGTGAGTGTCTCCCGCCCTGGCCATGCCCCTGCCGGATGCATGCCCGTCCGGTCGGCGGTATACGCGGAGGCGCGAAGGCGTCGCGGCCCCCGGACGAGGGCCGTGGAGGACGGGCCGCGCGGCCACTCCTGGAGCCCCGGCCGCGGGGGAGGCCCACGCCACCCGGGCCACGGCCTAAGCGCTTGCTCAGCCTCGGGGGTATGGTGTTCCTTCCGCCGCCGGGCAGTCCGCGGCGGAAGCCGAGGAGCGGGGGCCCGGGATGGACGCGAAGCACACGCGGGGCGAGGAGTGGGCCGAGGTCACACCCGACGCCGCGCGCCGGCTGGTGACCGCCGCCGTCGCCGCCTTCGCCGAGCGCGGCTACCACGCCACCACCACCCGCGACATCGCCGGCCGCGCGGGCATGAGCCCGGCCGCGCTCTACATCCACTACCGGACGAAGGAAGAGCTGCTCTACCGCATCAGCAGCGTCGGGCACCGGCTCGCCCTCGACGTCCTCCGCCGGGAGCAGGAGGGCGACGGCACCCCCGCGGAGCGCCTAGCCGGTGCCGTACGGGCCTTCGTCCGCTGGCACGCGGAGCACCACACCACCGCGCGCGTGGTGCAGTACGAGCTGGGGGCGCTCGGCGAGGAGCACCACGCCGAGATCGTGGGGCTGCGCCGGGACACCGACGCGACGGTCCGCGCGATCATCGAGGACGGCGTCGCGGCGGGCGACTTCGACGTCCCCGACGTGCGCGGCACCACGCTCGCCGTACTCTCCCTGTGCATCGACGTGGCCCGCTGGTTCAACGCGGAGGGCAAGCGCACTCCGGACGAGGTGGGCGAGCTCTACGCCGATCTGGTCCTGCGCATGGTGGGCCACACGGCCTGACCGGCCGGCGCCGTAAGCGGCTCATGTCCGCTCCTGCGCATGCCCCCCGGCCGACGCCGTGAAGTGCTCAAGTCCGGCCCCGCGCACGGTGGGTCATGCCGGCCGACCGGCCGGCGCCCCGAGGTGTTCCAGCACCTCGCGAAGGCCGGCCGGGGCGCTGGAGGGCAGCCCCCGCCCGCGCCGGGTGAGGCCGTCGAGGAGGCCGCGGGTGCGGGCCGAGGCGATCCCGGCGGCGGCCACCGGGACGAGCCCCTTCGCCACCTCCTCCGCCTCGCGCCACGCGTGGAGGCCGAGCAGGCAGTCGAGCAGCCGCGCGGCGAAGATGTGCCGGTAGCCCGCCCCGGCGCCCGCCTCCTGGAGCGCCGCCCGGCGCAGGTGGGGCACGGCCGCCCGCAGGTCGCCGGCCTCCTGGAGCACGAACCCCTGGTGCCCGTCGATCTCGTCCGCGGTCATCCACCAGGCCCAGAACGGGTCGCCGCCCCGCTCGCCCTCGGCCAGGAGCGAGCGGGCGCGGCCGAAGGAGCGGGCGGCCTCGGCGGCGCGGCCTGTGCCCGCGAGGCCCCGGGCCTCCCGCACGCGGAAGACCGCTTCGAGGCGCGGCGACAGGCGCCCCCGGTCGAGCACCGACCGTGCCACCGCCAGCTCGCCCCGGGGCCGGCCGGACCAGCCGGACGCGAGGGCCGTGTTCTGGAGGGTGAGCAGCTCGGTCGCCCGGTCGCCGGAGCGCCTGGCCAGGCACAGGGCCGTCCGGTTGAACCCGGCCGCCTCGCCCGGCCGTTCGGCGTCGAAGAGGGCCCAGCCCGCCACTTCCGCCAGCTCGGCCGCGGCAGCCAGGACGTCGCGCTCGTACGGCCGCTCGGGCCCGCGCTCCCGCAGCAGCCGGCGCACGGCGGTGAAGGCGCGTACGGCCGCGTCGGCGGCCGGTGGTCCGCCGGGCTCGTTGTCCAGCGCGACCAGGCGCTGCGAGAGTCCGCGGACGGCCTGGGCGAACTCCTCGCCTCTCGGCTCGTTCCACCGTATGAACTCCGGCCACTGGCGCATCGGTCCCCCCTTGGTCTCAGGTGTCCGATCCTCGCAGCCGCCACGCCCTGACGCTGATCCATTGACGCGCCCGGCCCGGAATCCTACGGTCTCCCATAGGAATCCATCGGCGCGGGGAGCACGCGATGAGCGATACGGGCGACGAGCAGGCCCGGAAGTCCGCCGAAGCACTGGCCTACTCGGCCGGTTTCGGCAACGAGCACAGCAGTGAGGCCGTCCCCGGGGCGCTGCCGCACGGGCGGAACGCGCCCCAGCGGGCCCCGCTCGGGCTCTACGCGGAGCAGCTGAGCGGCACCGCCTTCACCGAGCCCCGGCACAGCAACCGGCGCTCGTGGCTCTACCGCATCAGGCCCTCCGCCGCGCACCCGCCGTTCACCCGGATGGGCAACGGCGACATCAGCAGCGCCCCCTTCACCGACTCCGTGCCCGACCCCAACCGGCTGCGCTGGAGCCCGCTGCCCGAGCCCCCCGAGGGCACCGACTTCGTCGCCGGGCTGTGGACGCTGGGCGGCAACGGCGACGTCACCCAGCGCACCGGCATGGCCGTCCACCTCTACGCCGCCAACGCCTCCATGACCGACCGGGTGTTCAGCGACGCCGACGGCGAGCTGCTGATCGTCCCCGAGCGCGGGGCGCTCCTGCTGCGGACGGAGTTCGGCCTGCTGCGCGCCGAGCCCGGCCACGTGGCGCTGATCCCGCGCGGGGTGCGCTTCCGGGTGGAGCTCCTGGACACCGCGTCCGACGGCGGGCGGCGTCCGGCGGCGCGTGGTTACGTCTGCGAGAACTACGGGCAGCCGTTCACCCTGCCCGAACTCGGGCCGATCGGCGCCAACGGGCTGGCGAACGCCCGGGACTTCCTCGCGCCGGTCGCCGCGTACGAGGACGTCGAGCGCCCGGTGGAGGTGATCAACAAGTTCTGCGGGAACCTCTGGTCGGCGACCTACGACCACTCGCCGCTGGACGTCGTGGCCTGGCACGGGAACCTCGTCCCGTACGTCTACGACCTGCGGCGCTTCAATGTGATCGGGTCGATCAGCTACGACCACCCCGACCCGTCGATCTTCACCGTGCTCACCTCGCCCTCGGACACCCCGGGGCTGGCGGGGGTGGACTTCGTGGTCTTCGCGCCGCGCTGGCTGGTGGGCGAGGACACCTTCCGGCCGCCGTACTTCCACCGGAACGTGATGAGCGAGTACATGGGCCTGATCGAGGGCGCGTACGACGCGAAGGCGGAGGGCTTCCTGCCCGGCGGCGGGTCGCTGCACAACATGATGTCGGCGCACGGCCCGGACCGGGAGACCTTCGACAAGGCGAGCGCGGCGGAGCTGCGGCCGCAGAAGGTGGACAACGGGCTGGCCTTCATGTTCGAGACGCGCTGGCCGGTCACGACGACGGAGCGGGCCAGGACGGCGGACCACCTTCAGGCGGGCTACGACGACGTATGGCAGGGTCTGGAGCGCCACTACCGCCGGTGACGGCGACCCGCCCTTACCGTCGAACGCCTTCCTCTCAGCCGTAGAGCCGGAGCCCCACGTGACCACCTTCGCCCCCGACTCCGTCACGCTCAACCGGAAGCTGCCGCTCTGGTATCAGGTGTCGCAGTCGCTGCGCGCCTCGATACTCGGGCGGAGCGCCGGTGACCCGCTGCGGCTGCCCACCGAGGACGCGCTCGCCGCGCACTACGGCGTCAGCGTGCTCACCATGCGGCAGGCGCTGAAGGAGCTGGAGACGGAGGGGCTGATCAGCCGGCACCGGCGGCGCGGCACCTTCATCGAGCCGAGCGCGCGGCGGAGTTCGCCGGTGCGGCTGCTCGGCTCGGTGGACGCCATCGTGGCGCAGCAGTCCGGCGAGCGGACGGAGGTGCTCGGCCACGGCCCGGAGAAGATCCCGGCCGAGCTGGCCGAGCACTTCCCCGGGCTCGACGAGGCGATGGCCTACCGGCGGCTGCGCTGCGACGAGCGGACCGGCGAGCCGACGAACTGGGCGGAGAACCTCGTCCGCCCCGAACTCGCCGCGCGCATCGGGCTCGCCGATCTGGAGCGGTGGCCGATGACCAAGGTGCTGCGGGACGCGGTGGGCGTGCGCATCAGCCGCATCACCGACACGGTCGAGGCGAGGCTCGCGGATCCGGAGACGGCTCGGCTGCTCCAGGTGCCGTTGCTGAGCCCGATCCTCTTCTACACGGGGGTGACCTATGACGAGGCGGGGCGGGTGGTGGATGTGGCGCGCATCCACTATCGCGGGGACCGCTTCTCGTTCTCGGTGACGGTGGATGCGCGATAGCCGACGCCCCGGCAACACGCTTCGCCGCGTTGCGGGGTCTGGGGCGCAGCCCCCCACGCGGCGGAGCCGCACATCAGACGCAGCCGGGAAGGGGCGGGGCTGGGGAAAAAGCCTGCCGCAGGCGCCCACCGGCCCGCATCCCGAAAAGCACACCACCCCGCTACGATGCCCCGCGTGACCGCCGACGTGCCCCTCATCGCCGACCTCATGCCCTGGGCCGTCACCCCCTGGCGCCTCGGCCGCCCCTGGGTCACCGCCCCCGACGCCGCGTCCCTGAAAGCCCGTTGGGCCGCGCTCGCCGCCGCACCCGACGAGAAGACCCGCGACGAACTCTTCCGCCCCACCCGCCACCGCACACCGCTCAGCGCAGTGGCCCAGCTCCCCGGGCAGGCCACGTCGACCGGGCGGCTCGCGCACGGGATGGGGGCGTGCCCCGAACCGGTGCGGATCGCTCACGGGCCGTACGACGAGCAGTGGTTGCTGCCCGACCACCGGCTCGTCGACGCGGCGCGGCCGGAGCTGTGGCGGGTGGCCGACGACCGTCAGATCCATCTGCTGGAAGCGGCGCCGGGGACGGACGGCCCGGCCTTCTCCGCGCTCCTGCCCGACGGGCACTCCCCCGACGGCAGGCCCGGCAGGATCCGGCCGCTCTACCGGCGCCCCGGCGGGCTGGAGCCCAATCTCGCGCCCGGCCTCCTCGACCACCTGGCGGGCACGCTCGGACGGGCCGTGTCCGCCGAGGACTTCCTCGCCTGGACCGCGGTGGCCGCCCGCCCGACGCGTGCCGGGACGGCCGTCCCGCTGACCGCGTCACCCCGGCTGTGGGAGGAGGGAGTCGCGCTGGGCCGACATGTGGTGTGGGTGCACACCCGGGGCGCGCGGTGCGCCCCCGCGCCGGGTGAACGACCCCGCCTGCCGGGCGGCCGCAGGCCCTACGTCCGCGCCGCCGTCGCGTCCGGTCCGCCCGGGAGCCTGGACTACGACCCGGCGGAGGAGACGCTGCTGCTGGGCACGGGCCGGATCGCGCCGGTGCCGGAGGGGGCCTGGGAGTTCCGCGCGGGCGGGGCTCGGGTGCTGGAGAGCTGGTTCGCGGAGCGCACGGCCACGGGCGAGCCCGGGACGCTGGAGGCCCTGCGGCCCGCCGGCTGGCTGCCGGAGTGGACGTCCGAGCTGCTGGAGCTGATCACGGTCCTGGCGCTGCTGGCGGAGACGGCGGACCGGCGGCCGCTGCCCGTACCGGACGGCGGCCCGGACGCCGGGGAGCTGCGCCGCGCGGGCGTGCTCCCGCCGCCACCCACCGCCCGGCGGCCCGCGACGGTGCTGGGCCACCAGGAGGAGGGACCGGAGGGCCAGTTCGCGCTGCTGTGAGCCGCGGCGGCCTGGACGGGGTATTCCCGCGCCTCACCGCACCCACCGCCGCCGAGAAGGCGGCCGCACGACCACGTTCGCCCTGCCCGACAGCTGATCGACGCCCGGCCGCGACCGGGGCGGACCGGCCGCCACGTCGGCGCCTTCTCCCCGCTGCCGCTCTTCGGGCCGGCCACGGCCTGGGTGGGGCACTGCGCCGGGCTGGTGGTGGGCGGCGAGGAGGCGGCGGGACAACTGGGCGCCCGCACGTCCCTGCTTCTCGAACGGCTATGTGCCGACCGCGGGCATGCCGAGCCGGCTGCGGACGGTGGCCGAGTGGAACCCCGTCAGCGCGCCGGTCACCGCGGCCCGGGGCCTCTTCGGCAACGGCGGGCCGCCCCCGGCGTCTCCTGGCCGGTGGCCCGCCCCGTCGCGGCGTCGCTCGGCTGGGCGGCGGTCCTGCCTGCGGTCTTCGCACCGCCGGCGGTCCGGCGTCACGGGCGCGACGCGGCCTGAGGGCACCGTCGGCCCCGGGCATGCTGCAGCGCCGATCGGCCCGCCCTGGGGAGAGGGCGTACGGCCGACGGCGCTGAGCCGGGTCGGTGTGGTGGGCGGCTTACGCGATCCGGGCCGGGGTCCGGGTCAGCCGTGGTTGCCGAAGAGCGATCGGCGCAGTCGTCTGAGCGGTGCCAGGAGCGAGACCTTGGCGGTCCTGCTCTGCTTGGCCGCCACGCGGTCGCGCGCGGTCAGCTCCCGCATCAGCAGGGTCGCGTTCTCGACCTCCCGCTGCGGCAGGGCGGGTCCGCCCAGCACCGCGAGATGGCGGTCGAGGCGCGCACTGGTCGCACCGCTGTTGCAGTTGATGGCAGGCACTCGTGCCCTGCCGCGCATCGCTATCTGATCCATCGAAACTCCCCACCCGTACGAGGCACCCCGGCCCAGGCAGAGTAACCCTACCGCCCCATTCCGTCACCCGCGCATCGGCAGGCCGTATTCACCACTCCGTCAAGGGCGTTGACGAACCTGGCGTGAACCTGCCGTTACTGGGCGCGAGTTGGTGCGGGCCGGAATGCGCGGAACGGGGGGCAATCACGCTCCGTTGCGGTACATTCACCCCGAATTGCTCTCTTGCGGGAGGGGGCCCGTCGATGAGCGGGAATTCCGGAGCCGGGTACGGCGGCCAGGGCGAGCGGTGGGTGGCGGGCCGGTATCGGCTGCTGGACCGGCTGGGCCAGGGTGGTATGGGCGTGGTCTGGCGGGCGCGGGACGAGGTGCTCGACCGCGAGGTGGCCGTGAAGGAGGTGCGGGCACCGGCCGGGCTGCTCGACCACGAGGTGCGGCAGCTCTACGCCCGGATGGAGCGCGAGGGCCGGGCCGCGGCCCGCATATCCCACCCCGGTGTCGTCACCGTCTACGACGTGGTGACCGAGGACGGCCGCCCCTGGATCGTCATGGAGCTGATCCGTGGCCTCTCCTTCGCCGATGTCCTGGATGCGGAGGGTTCCGTCACGCCCGCGCGCGCGGCGCACATCGGCGCGGAGACGGTCGCCGCGCTCCGGGCCGCGCATCAGGTGGGGGTGCTGCACCGCGATGTGAAGCCGGGCAACGTCCTGCTGGCGAACGACGGCCGGGTGGTCCTCACCGACTTCGGCATCGCGACGGTCGCGGGCAGCTCCGCGCTGACGCGGACCGGCGAGCTGGTGGGCTCGCCCGAATACCTGGCCCCCGAGCGGGCGCTCGGGCGGCCGCCCGGCCCCGCCTCGGACCTCTGGTCGCTGGGCGTGACGCTCTACGCCGCGGTGGAGGGCTTCTCGCCGTTCCGCCAGGACACCCCGCTGAGCACGATCAGGGCGGTGGTGGACGAGGAACTCCCGCCGCCGCGCGGCGCGGGCGCGCTCACGCCCGTACTGGAAGGGCTGCTGCGCAAGGAGCCGGAGCGGCGGCTCGGGGCGGAGGAGGCGGAGCGGATGCTGCGCGCCGTCGCGGGCGGGCAGCCCGGCGCGGACCCGTCCCACGCGCCGACGGTCCCCGCGCGTCCCGCCGCCCCGCCGCCCTACGACACCGGCCCCCGCACCCCTCCCCCGGGCTTCGGCACCACGCCCGGCGCCCCGGAGCCGGCGCCCGGTCCCGAGGACAGGCAGCACCGGCGGACCCTCCTGGTGCTCGTCACCGCGGCGCTGGTGGCCGCGCTGCTGGTGGGCGGCCTGGTGTGGGCGCTCACCAGCGGCGGCGGCGACTCCGGCGGCAAGGCGTCCGGGAGCGGCGCCCCCTCGGCCGACAGCCGGAACGCGGGCGTGCCGCCGGCCACCGGCTCCGGGAGCTCCGCCGCCTCGCCCGGCGACTCCGCCGACTACGGGGTGCGCGTCACGGTCGCGGCGCAGCGCGACCAGTACACCGGCACCTGCCCGCCGTCGGCGGGGGCCGCGCCGTCGTTCCGGGCGTCCGTCGCCGTGGGCCGCGCCCCGGTGGACGTCGTCTACCGCTGGGTGACGGGCAGCGGCAAGGTCACGGACGGCGGCTGGCGGACACTCCGCTTCACCACCGCCCGCACACAGACCTTCAGCCATGTGGAGTCGGACCGCGGCCCTTCGGACGCGGGTGACGACTGGATCGCCGTCGAGGTCAAGAGCCCGCAGCGGCTGACCTCCTCTCATGTGTCGTTCACGGTGCGGTGCGACAAGCCGTCGCCGAGCAGTCCGCCGGTGTCGTCCGGTCCCGCGAGCTCGCCGGGCCGGTCGCCTTCCGCGGGCGGCTCGACCCCGGGCGGCGGCGGGTACGGCGGTACGTACGGCTCAGGCGGCTGAGGCGAAGACGGGCAGGTAGCCCTCGGCCTGGCCGGGGGCGGTCGGGTGGTAGGACTCGTCGACGGGGAAGGACACGCTGTTGAGCCAGGGACTGCCGGAGCAGATCTCGTGGCCGCTGAAGGTGGTGTTGACGTCGGCGTAGGCGAAGCCGTGGCCGGCGGCGCGCTTGGCGATGACGGTGTCGAGGGCGTCGGCCGCGTCGTCGACCGCGGATCTCACCTTCTCGCTGAGCCCGCCGAAGCAGCTCCCGTCGAGTTTGTAGAAGCGCGGGTAGCCGATGACGACGACGCGGGCCGAGGGCGCCTTGGCGCTGATGGCGGAGTAGACGCCGTCCAGCCGGCCGGGCAGCGTGTTCTGGATGTAGGCGCGGGCCTGGGCGATGCGGTCCAGGCAGGCGCTCTCCATGCTGAGCACGCAGGTGGTCATGGTGTCCGCGAAGCCCGCGTCGTTGCCGCCGATGGTGATGCTGACGAGCCCGGTGGAGGCGTTGAGCGGGCCGAGCTGCCCGCTGAGAACATCACCCGTTCGGGCGCCGGAGCACGCGGTGAACGCGAAGCTCGCGGGGGCGTGCGCGGCGGCCCAGAGCTCGGGGTACGCCTTGGCGCTGCGCTTGCAGGAGCCGCTCGCCGCGTCGTAGTCACCGGCCCCGACACCGGCCGAGTAGGAGTCGCCGAGGGCCACATAGCCGGGAGTTGCGGCCTCCCCGGCGGCCTGGACGGGCCCGGCGCCGAGCAGGGCGAGGGTGGCGGTGAGCGCCAGCGCGGATACGGAACCCACGACTCTGGACAGTTTCATGGAACCTCCTTTACCAGGGGCGCTGCTCACTCCGTGGTAGCAGTCACCCGCATGCGATGGAAGTGTCCATGTCAAAACCATGGGATAGGTGAATGCTTGACGATCGTCTCGTGGAGATCTTCTGACGGATCGACAGATTCCGGTGAGGGCCGTCCTGACGGAAAGACTCCGGTTCGCTCCCCTATGGCGTAACCGGAGTCTGTATGCACGGCCTTCACATCTTGACGCGCCTCCGCCGATTGCGCGACATTGAAACTTGGCATCCGGCGCTTCGGGGGGCAAAGTCGCCAATGCAGAGCTTCACTGATCCCACCGGTCTCACCGATCCAACTGGCGTGAGCGAGCTGACCGATCTGTCCGAGCTTTCCGAGCTTTCCGAATCCGACGAGTCCTCCGGGCCCCGCGCGCCCGGCGGGGCCGCCGCCGCGGCCCGGGAGTACACCACCGCGGGCGGGATGCCGTCGGCCGGGGACTCCCTCCCCATGATCGCGGGGGCCGCGACGGCCATCGGGGGCGTGGGCGCCGCACTCGCGCTCGCCGACATCGGCTCGCCGCTGCGCGCGCCCTTCACCCTGTTCTTCCTGATAGTGGCGCCGGCGTGTGCCGTCGGGACCGCCCTGCGCGGCCTCGACCCGCTCAGCCGGGCCGTGGTGGCGGCCGGCGGCGCCGTCGCCGTCGACCTGCTGATCGCGCAGGTCATGCTCGCGCTGCACGCCTGGACAGTGCGGGGTGGCGTCGCCGCGGTCGCGGCCGTCAGCCTCCTGCTGTTCCTGCTGGCACACGCGCGGCACCGGCGGGGCCGCGCGGCGAAAAGTCGGGCTTCCTGACGTGAACATCAGCGTGTACCGCCCCGGCGAGCTCACCGCTGCGGACCGGGCGGCCTGGTCCGCCCTGCAGTCGCGGGCCTTCGAGGACGGCTCGCCGCAGCTGGCGAACCCCTTCCTGGCACCGGAGTTCGCCATGGCCGTCGGCCGCTGCCGGCACGGGGTGCGGGTCGCGGTCGTGCGGGAGGAGGGCGAGCCGGTGGCCTTCTTCCCCTACCAGCGCTCCCCGCTGGGCGTGGGCCGGGCCATCGGCCTCGGCGTCTCGGACGCCCAGGGGCTGGTCCACCGGCCCGGATTCCAGTGGGACGCACGGGAGTTGCTGCTCGCGTGCGGGCTCTCGGTATGGGAGTTCGATCACCTGGTGGAGGGCCAGAAGCCCTTCGAGGTCGGCGCCTCCGGGTCGTACGGCTCGCCCGTGGTCGACGTCGAGCAGGGCTTCGACTCCTATCTGGCGGCGCTGCGCAAGCAGTCGCCGAAGTTCACCCGCACCACCCTCGCCAAGGAGCGCAAGCTCGGCCGGGACCTCGGCGAGGTGCGCTATGTGCACGACGAGCGCGACCCGGCCGTGCTGCGCACCCTGATCGGCTGGAAGTCCGCGCAGTACCGAAGAACGGGGCGCAGCGACCGCTTCGCGCGGCCCTGGATCTCCCATCTGGTGGAACAGCTCTTCCACACCCGCGGCGCGTCGTTCGGCGGGCTGCTCTCGGTGCTCTACGCCGGCGAGCGGCCGGTCGCGGCGCACTTCGGGCTGCACTCGGGCCCGGTGCTCGCCTGCTGGTTCCCGGCGTACGACCCGGCGTTCGCCAAATACTCGCCGGGTCTGGTGCTGCACCTGCGGATGGCCGAGGGGGCCGCGGCCGCCGGCGTGGCCTATCTGGATCTGGGCCGCGGCGACAAGGCGTACAAGAACTCCCTCAAGACACGTGAACTCAGCGTGTCCGAAGGGTGGGTGACGCGCCATCACCCCGTCGCGCTGGGACACCGGGCCCGGCGCGCGCCGGTGCGGGCACTGCGCAACACCGTGCTGGCACGGCCGGAGCTCTTCGAGCACGCGGACCGGCTGCTCAAGCGCATGGGGCGGTTCCGCGCGGGGAGTTGAGGGCGCGGGCGCGCGCCTCCGAGTGCGCCGCCTACGGCGCATTCCGTCAACCAGGCGTGTGAAACGGGCGCAAAAAACACCCAAAGGAGGAGTCACCGCACCAGCTCTTGCCATACAGTCTCAAGCATCAATACCGTCGTACATCCACCCGCATCGGCCCATCAGTTACAGCGGCTCAAGGGGAGGGCTCAAGCGCCGCGATGGTGTCGGAGGCGGGGCGCGGTGGGGGGTGCCGCGTTCGGTAGTCACGGTCGCAGGGTCGCACGCCACGCGACCGGTCTTCGTTGTCAACTCACCCTGTCCGTACGGTGCTTCACGCAGTGGCGGGCGAGGCGAGTACCCCCTTTTCGAACCGGATCAGCCATTGGACCGCCGGGGGGCGGTCCACCGGACGAGAGGGAAATCCGACTCATGAGTTCTTTCCTTCGCCCTGCGACAGATCAGGAGCCGGCGCCGCCCGCCGGCCATTACCGACCGGTGAGCTCTCACCTGGCGATAGCGCCTCCGGTGAGCGTGGTCATCCCCGCCATGAACGAGGCGGAGAACCTCCCGTACGTCTTCAAGACGCTGCCGGCCTGGATCCACGAGGTCGTCCTCGTGGACGGCAATTCCACCGACGACACCATCGCCGTCGCCCGGGGCCTGTGGCCCGACGTCAAGGTCGTCGAGCAGCGCGGCAAGGGCAAGGGCGACGCGCTGATCACGGGTTTCGCCGCCTGCACGGGCGAGATCATCGTGATGGTCGACGCGGACGGCTCCGCGGACGGCAATGAGATCGTCACCTATGTCTCCGCCCTCGTCGGCGGCGCGGACTTCGCCAAGGGGTCCCGCTTCGCCAACGGCGGCGGCACCGATGACATGACACCGATCCGCAAGCTCGGCAACCGCGTCCTGTGCTCCCTCGTCAATCACAAGTTCGGCGCCCGCTACACCGATCTGTGCTATGGCTACAACGCCTTCTGGAAGCACTGCCTCGATGAAATCGCCCTGGACTGCGCGGGGTTCGAGGTCGAGACCCTGATGAACATCAGAGTCGTCAAGGCCGGACTGCGCGTCCAGGAGATCCCCAGCCATGAGTTCGTGCGCATCCACGGCACCAGCAATCTCCGTGCCGTGCGCGACGGGCTGCGGGTCCTGAAGGTCATTCTCAAGGAGCACGGGGCCCGCCGCCGGCGCCCGCACCGCCTCGCCATCGCGCCGGCGGCCAACCGCAGGGAAGTCTCTTGAGCAGCAGTCCCCCTCCTGCCGCCCCGGCCGGCGCACCGGACGTCTCCGTGGTCATCTGCGTCTACACCGAGGACCGCTGGGACGACATCCTCGCCGCGGTGGCCTCGGTGCGCGACCAGTCCTGGCCCGCGCTGGAGACCCTGGTCGTCGTCGACCACAACGACGCGCTGCTGCGCCGTCTCGCCAAGCGCTACGGCGACGACGGCGCCGGTGCGACGGCCGGGGTGCGGGTGCTCGCCAACACGGGCCCCCGCGGCCTGTCGGCGGGCCGCAACACCGGCATCGCCGCCTCCTCCAGCGAGGTGATCGCGTTCCTGGACGACGACGCGGTCGCCGAGCGGGACTGGCTGCGCCACTTCGCCTCGGCCTACACCGACCCGCGCGTGATGGCGGTCGGCGGCCGTACGGAGCCGGTGTGGGAGTCGCGGCGCAGGCCGGCCTGGTTCCCCGAGGAGTTCGACTGGGTCGTCGGCTGCTCCTACCGCGGGCTCGCGCCCGGCCGGGTCCGGGTGCGCAACATCCTCGGCGGCAACGCCTCCTTCCGCAGGTCGGCGTTCACGCTGGCCGGCGGGTTCGCCAGCGGCATCGGCCGGGACGGCGACCGGCTGCCGCTGGGCGGCGAGGAGACGGAGCTGTGCATCCGGCTGACCCGGGCCGTGCCGGAGGCGGTGCTGCTGATCGACGACCGGTCGGTGATCCACCACCGGGTGCCCGCCGCGCGGGAGCGCTTTCGCTATTTCCGTCAGCGGGCCTATGCCGAGGGGCTGTCCAAGGCCCTGGTCACCCGGAGCGTGGGGACGCGCTGCGGGCTGGCCTCGGAGCGCCGCTACACCACGCGCGTGCTGCCCGCGGGCGTCGCGCGCGGGGTGCGGGACGCCCTGCTCGGCAGGCCGGGCGGCGCGGGCCGGGCCGGGGCGATCGTGGCCGGGCTCGCGGTGACGGTGGGGGGCTATGCCCTCGGCACCCTGCGGGCCCGTCGCGGCGGAGCCCGGTTCGCGGTCGCGGCGGCGCCCGTGGGCGGCCCGCCGGCCGAGGAGCCGCACGGCGGACACGGTCCGAACGGCCCGGCAGCCGGCCCTCCCGCCGAGGAGGCCACCGGATGAGCGCGGAGACGGTGCCGATACTGATGTACCACGCCGTGGCGGAGACCCCCGCGCGCAAGGCGTACGGCCTGTCGGTCTCCCCCGAGTCGTTCGCGGGGCAGATGCGGCTGCTGGCCGAGCGCGGGTTCACCCCGCTGACGGCCGAGCAGCTCGCCGCCGCCTGGCGGACCAGCGCCGTGCTGCCGCCGAAGCCCGTGCTGATCACCTTCGACGACGGCTACGAGGGCGTGCACCGGCACGCCCTTCCCGCGCTCGTGCAGCACGGCTTCACCGCGACGCTCTTCGCGTCCACGGGGTGGCTGCGCGGTGAGCACGACACGGGCGGCGCGCTCGACCTGATGCTGACCTGGGACCAGGTGCGGGAGCTGGTCGCGGCGGGGGTGGAGGTCGGCGGGCACAGCCACACCCACCCGCAGCTCGATCAACTGGCCGATGAACGGCTGTGGTTCGAGGTGCAGCGGTGCCGGGAGATCCTTGCGGGTGAGCTGGGGCGCCCACCGGTGTCCTTCGCCTATCCCTACGGTTATTCCGACCGCCGGGTGCGGCGCACGGTCCGGGCGGCGGGCTTCAGCGTCTCGCTGGCCGTGGGCAACACCCTCGCCGCGCGCCCGCAGGGGCCGTACGCCCTGGAGCGGGTCACGGTGCGGCGCTCGACCGGGCTCGGCGAGTTCGCGCGGCTCGTCGAGGGCCGGTCACTCGGCCGGCTCTTCGTCCGGGACCGCACGCTGACCAAGGGGTACGCCATATATCGCAGAACCCGACAAGCCGTCAGGAAGGCAAGCGAAGCCCGTGTCTGACACGTCCACCCGCACCGAGGAACGGGAGACGGAGGGGCCGGCCGGCCGCAGGCTGCGACTGCCGGGGCGGGGCGGCGGAAGTCCGCTGTTCCGCAACGCCTTCGCGCTGATGCTCAACACGGGCATCAGCGCCGTCCTCGGGGTGGGTTACTGGCTGGTCGCCGCCCGGTACTACTCCGAGGACGCGGTCGGCCAGGGCTCCGCGGCCATCGCCGCGATGAAGCTCCTGGCGGGGCTCACCGCGGTCACCCTGACGGGGGCGCTGGCCCGCTTCATCCCCACGGCCGGCCGGATGACGGGGCGGCTCGTCTTCCGTACGTACGCGGGGAGTTCGGTGGTCGTCGCGCTGGCCGCGACGGTCTTCCTGCTCACGCTCAACCTCTGGGGCCCCTCCTACCGCTTCCTGCACGGGCCCCTGCACGGCATCGGCTTCATCATCGCGGTCGCCGCCTGGTCGGTGCTCACCCTGCAGGACGGGGTGCTGACCGGGCTGCGCAGCGCCTTCTGGGTGCCGGTGGGCAATACGGTCTTCTCGGCCGTGAAGCTGGCCCTGCTGGTGGGGGTCTCGGCGGCGCTGCCGACGTCCGGGGTGTTCGTCTCCTGGGTCGTCTCCATCGGTGTCTCGGTGCTGCCGCTGGGGTGGCTGGTCTTCCGGCGGCTGGTGCCCCGGCACGTGGCGGCGACCGAGGCGACGGCGCGGACGGCGTCGTACCGCGAGATGGGGCGCTTCCTCGCCGGGGACTACACGGGGTCGCTGTTCTCCCTGGCCGTGGTCTATCTGGTGCCGGTGATCATCGCCTCGCAGGTCAGCGCCACGGACAACGCGTATTTCTACATCACCACCACCATCGGCGGCACCACCAACCTGCTCGCCATCAACATGGGCGCCTCCCTCACGGTCGAGGGCTCGCACGACCCGGCGCGGCTGGCGGAGAACTGCCGGGCGGCGCTGCGCCGGATGGCGAAGATCATGGTGCCGGTCTGTGTGCTGCTGTTCGTCCTCGCGCCGTACATCCTGCGGGTCTTCGGCCAGGGCTACGCGGACGCGGCGACGCCGCTGCTGCGCTGGTTCGCGGTGGGGGCGGCGCTGCGGGTGGTCATGGAGACCTATTTCGCGGTGCTGCGGGCGCAGAGCCGCACGGCCGGACTCGCCTATCTCCAGGGCCTGTTGTGCGTCCTGGTGCTGGGCCTGACACTGCTGCTCCTGCCCCGGATGGGCCTCACGGGCGCCGGGGTCGCGGAGATCTCCAGCCTCGCGGTGATCGTCTCCATCTCCGCGGTCAAGCTGCGCAGGATCCTCAAGGCGGCGACGCCGCGGGCCGTCCCCCCGGTGGCCTACGCGCCCGATGTGGCGCCCGACGGTGACCTCGCGGATCTCGCGGTGCGCGGTGACCGGCGGGACGCCCCCGGCGGGCCGCGCCCGGCCCGGCGGGGCCTCGGGCGGGCCTTAGCGGCCCGGACGGCCTCGGACGGCGGGCAGCGCGAGGGCGGGCGGTACGGCACGCGCTGGGCGCTGAGAGCGGCGCTCGACGCGGACACGATGCCCCTGGGGGTGCGGTTGGACTTCGACCACTTGGAGCGGCGCCCCGATCTCCGGCACACGCCGGACGGGATGGCGCTGTCCTCGGTGCCGCCGCCGCTGCCGAAGGCGGACGCCGCCGCCCCGACCCAGGCGGAACCCGTGCCGGCGGCACCGGCCACGACCGCCCCGGCCACGACCGCCCCGGCCGAGGCGCGGCCCGCCGAGGGCCAGGCGGCACCGCGGTCACCCGCGGCGAAGCCGGCCGCGGAGCAGCCTGCCGCGGACGGGCCGCTCCCCCGCCCGGCCACCCCCTGGTGGCGGCGGCCCGAGCCCGGGATCTGGCTGCTCCTCCTCGGCGCGCTCGCGCTCTACTGGACCCCGCTGGCCTCCCTCGGCGAGCCCGGCCTGGACGGCATGGGCGGGCTCGGGCTGGTCTCCGTGCTGCCCGTGGCGACGCTGGCGGGCGCCGCCCTGCTGATCGTGTCGTTCGCCGCCGCCCTGGGGCTCGCCCGGCAGCGCCGGTGGCTGCTGACCGCGGTGCTGCTGCTGACCGTGGTCTCCCTGCACGCCGCGCCCGCCGTGCTGGAGGCGCAGCCGCGCTTCGCGACGGCGTGGCAGCACCTGGGGTTCATCGACTTCATCGACCGCGCGGGGGTGGCGGCGCCCGACCTCGACGCCCGCTGGAGCTGGCCGGGCTTCTTCGCCGTCGCCGCGTTCGTGGCGCGGGCCTGCGGGGTGAGCGACCTCTCCGGGGTGCTGCGCTGGTGGCCGCTGACCGTGCAGCTGCTGAGCCTGGCACCGCTGGCCCTGCTGCTGCGGGCCGTGCGGGCGGGGTGGCGGGCGAAGTGGACGGCGGCCTGGCTGTTCGTGCTGTGCGGCTGGGTGGGCCAGGACTACTTCTCGCCGCAGGCGCTCAACTACCTCTTGTATCTGCTGTTCGTGGCCGTGCTGCTGGTGTGGTTCCGCTGGCCGCGGCAGCTGCGCGGGAAGCTGCTGCCGGGCGAGGCGGAGGTCGCGCTCGCGGGCCGCGGCGAGCTGGGGGTCCTGCTCGCGGTGGTGCTCGCGGTGTTCGCCGCGTCGGTCGCGAGCCATCAGCTCACCCCGTTCGTGATGCTCGGGGTGGTGACCGCGCTGGTCGTCACCCGGCGCTGCACGCTGCGCGGACTGCCCCTGCTGTGCGCGGTGATGGTCGCGGTGTGGGTGGGCTTCCTCGCGGAGCCCTACTGGTCGGGCCACTTCGACGAGCTCTTCGGCGGCCTGGGCTCCCTGGGCGGCAATGTCTCCTCGTCGGTCTCGGGCCGCATCGAGGGCGGCAGCGCCACGCACAAGCTGGTGCTGTACGTCCGGGTGGCGCTGGCGGGCGGGGTGCTGGCCTTCGCCGCGCTCGGCTGGTGGCGCCGCCGCCGGTCCGGGATCGGCGACGTGGCACTGCTGCTGCTCACGGCGGTGCCGTTCCTCGCCTTCGGGATGCAGTCGTACGGCGGTGAAGTCGCCCTGCGTGTCTTCCTGTTCGCCGTTCCGGGCGCCTGTGTCCTGGCCGCGCTCGCGCTCTTCCCACGCACCCGCGCGACGGCGCGCAGCGGCGTGCTCGGGCCGGTGGCCGCGCTGGTCGCCGGGCTCGTCCTCGTCTTCGGCTTCCTGGTGGCCCGCTGGGGCAACGAGTCCTTCGAGCGGGTGCGGCCCGGCGAGGTCGCCGCGATGAACTATGTGTACGCGCACGACAAGCCGACGGCGCACCTGCTGTGGATGAGCAACGACACCGTCAAGAACGTCACGCCCGCCATGCCCTGGGGCAGCCGCGACATGGAGCGGGTGCTCTACGACCCGACGCTCGCGCCCCGCGACCCGGCGCGGGTGGACGACCTGGTGGCCGCGCTGCGCAAGGCCGGGCCCCGGGCGTACCTCATGGTGAACAGCGGCCAGTCGGTCTATCTCCAGCTCGACTCCGGCTACGCGCCCGACTGGGACGCCCGGGTGCGGCACACCCTGGACGGCCGGCCGGAGCTGCGGCGGGTGCTGTCCAACGACGACGCGGTGCTCTACGAACTGAGGAACCCGCCCGCGGGTGAGGCCCCGCAGCCCCGCCCGGGCCCGCCCGGGCCGATCGTGACGTGGACACCGGTCTCGGTGATCGGTGCGCTGGCGGCGGGGGCGCTGCTGCTGCTCCTGTCCGCGCGCGAGGTGCTGCGGGTGGTGGGCCGCCCCGGAGTCCGCCAGCTGCGCTGGCTCCAGAGCTCCTACTGGTTCGCGCTGCCGCTGCTGGTGGTCCTGCTGGTGTCCCTGGTGACCCGTATGGCGACGTTCTCGTAGGCCGCCCGTTCCCCGGGAGGGGCCCGGAGCGGTCCGGCCTGCGGGGCGGTCAGCCCAGCCACCGCACCTCGTACGGCTTGAGGTCGATCGTGTGGCCGTCCACCGTCGCGGTCAGCGCCCGGTTCTGCGTGTTCACGGCCAGGGTCGTGGTGTCCGACGCCAGGGTGCGTACGGTTCCCGCGTCCGCCCCCGTGACGTCCACGGAGTGGAACCGCGTGCCCGTCGGGAAGGACTTCGCGAAGCGTGCCAGCAGGTCCAGCATGGGCAGTGCCGTGCCGCCGTCCGGCAGTTCGGTGCTGCGCCACAGGCAGCCGGGGCAGTCGGCCGCTCTCGACTCCGGGTTCCAGTAGAACGCGGTCGCGGCCCCGGCCCCGGCCAGCTGCTGCATCGCCACGGCCTGCACGGCCGTGCGGTGCTCCTCCGTCCAGCCGTTGCGGTTGTCGTTGGCGTCGGGCGGCTCGACGTACCACTCGGACCACCACACCGGCAGGCCGGTGGTTCTGGCCAGCCAGGCGGTCACGTCGGCGAACTTCCGGGTGGCGCCGAACTCGTCGGGCAGCAGCCGGTCGTTCTCGCGGGTGTAGCTGGCCCCGTCGACCGAGACGAAGTCCGCGCCCTTCTTGTGCGTATTCCAGTAGGAGATCGCGTCCACGGAGCGCTGGTCGACCGAGCCCCAGGCACCGCGCAGGGAGGAGGCGTTGGTGGCGTTGTCGGGGGGGTGGCTGTCGACGTTGATATAGGGGCCGCCGACGAGATTGCGGGCGTTCTGTCTCTTCAGCTCCGCGTAGACCAGGTTGTAGAGCTGGGTGTAGCCCTCGTAGTCCCAGCGGTTCCTGGACTCGTCGAAGAAGCCCTTGAACTCGTTCCACACGACGAAGTGGTGGATGTCCGGATAGCGCTTGGCGATCACGCCGACGAGCTGGGCGAAGTCCTTGTAGTGGCTGGGCAGGGGCGCCTTCTCCAGGGACTTCTGCGACCAGTCGGTCGCGCCCGCGGTGCCGCCCTTCATCCAGTCGGGGGCGCAGCAGAGCGTGAGGACGGGGGTCGCGCCGGTCTTGCGCATGAAGGCGACACGCCGGTCGAGGTCCCCGAAGTTGTATGTGCCGGGCTTGGGTTCGGGGTTGTCGGCGCCCCAGCCCATGATGTGCTGGTTCTGCGGCAGGGAGGCGTCCGCGAGCAGCTTGGCCGCCGCGGCTCGGGCGCCGTCGTCGCCGTGGTCGGCGCTGTACTGGGTGTGGGTGAAGCCGAAGCCCAGGGCGGCCGCGCCGCCACCGCCCCGGTCGCCGTCCGAACCGCCGGGGCCGCCCGGGCCGCCGGATCCGCCACCGCCGTCCCAGCCGCCGCTGAGGACGGCGACCAGCAGCGCGAGCGCCAGCACGCCGCTCACGAGCAGTGCGGCGACCCGCCACCGCCCTGTCCGAGAGAAAAACGCCCGAGGTGCCCCATGACGCGCCATCACGGGCAAGGGTATCCACGGGTGGACCGATGTGCGGCGGCTTCCGCGCGAACACGGGGACAAGCGGGAAAAACCTGTGTGCGCAAGAGCCTCCGGTGCCGGATCATGGGCGGCATGTGCGCCGATGTCCGTCCCGAAGCCAGGAGGCAGATCCTGCCCACCGACCCGGCCCCCACCCCCGCGGAGAAATCGCTCCCGCTCCGGCTGAACGTGGACGACAGCGATTCGCCGTCCGATGTCATCGACGCGCTGTTCCTGGGCCGGTTCGCCACCGGGGAACAGCCGTACGCGCGCAGCCGCTCCGTGGACCGCGTCAAGCCCGGCGCCTCGCTGCTGCCGCCCTCGGCGAGCGTGGTGCGTGCCGCGCGGGACGAGGACCGCAGCGCGACGCTCGCCGAGGGCGACGGGTGGACGCTGCTGATCTCCCGCTGGAACCGCGGCGCGGACGTGTCCGTGACGGCGACCAGCGACGACCTGGCCGGGAAGGTGCTCGGCCAGGCCGTGGACGACGCGGAGGACGAGCCGGAGCCGCAGCCCGAGCACGTCACGATGGGGTTCTGGTACGTCTCGCCCCGGCGCGGCCCGCACCGTACGACGCGGCAGATCTCGGCCGGCACCTGGCAGGAGGTGCGGCCCAACTACACGGCGCCGGTGGCCGACGCGATGGACCGGCTGATGAAGGTCACCCCGGACGACATCGCGGGCCGGCTGCTGCTCCTGCACGGCCCGCCGGGCACCGGCAAGACGTCCGCGCTGCGGACGCTGGCCCGGTCGTGGCGTGACTGGTGCCAGGTCGACTGCGTGCTGGACCCGGAGCGGCTGTTCAACGACGTCGGCTATCTGATGGACATCGCGATCGGCGAGGACGAGGGCTCGGCGAAGGGCCGTTGGCGGCTGCTGTTGCTGGAGGACTGCGACGAGCTGATCCGCGGCGAGGCGAAGCACACGGCGGGGCAGGCGCTCTCGCGGCTGCTGAACCTCACGGACGGGCTGCTCGGGCAGGGCCGCAATGTCCTGGTCGGGGTCACCACGAACGAGGATCTGGAGCGGCTGCACCCCGCTGTCGTGCGGCCGGGCCGCTGCCTGGCGCGCATCGAGGTGGGCCCGCTGACGCGCAAGGAGTCCGTGGCCTGGCTCGGCCGGGAGGAGGGCGTGGGACGGGACGGCGCGACGCTCGCGGAGCTCTTCGCCCTGCGGCGGGGGACGGGGCCGGCGTCGGTGCCGGCGCAGCACGACGGGCAGGACGCGGGGCTCTATCTCTGAGCGCTCCGCCGGCCGTACCGAGAGGTGCCGTCGCTCGTCCGCGGCGCCGTCGTGGCCGGTCGCGCCCACGCGGCGGAGCCGCACCCCGACGCCGCCCCGTGTCCCTTCAGAGCGCTGCCGAAGGGGACTTCGGCCCCCTGCTCAAGCGCTTCCCCGGCCGCCTCAGCCGCCGTACGTGGCGCGCAGCGCGTCCTCGGCGGCGGCCAGGGCGGCGGCGCGGTCGAGGCCCAGCCGGTGCGCGCGCTGCGCGAAGGCGGCGGCCGCGGCCGCCGCCTCACGGGCCGCCGTGTCGCCGGGCGCCGCCACGAACGTGCCGTGGCGGCCCCGGGTCTCGATGACTCCGTCCGCTTCGAGCGCGCGGTACGCCTTGGCCACCGTGTTCGCCGCGAGGCCGAGTTCCTCGGCGAAGCCCCGTACGGTCGGGAGCTTGTAGCCGACGGGCAGGGCGCCGGAGCGGGCCCGCTCGGCGATGCCGGCGCGGATCTGCTCGAAGGGCGGCTCGGCCGCGTCGGGGTCGACGGTCAGGTGCAGGGCCACGGTGGGACTCCCGGTTCGGCGAAGGGTTGTGTCACCCATTGTGCGTCAGGCGGTCCCACCGTGCCCGGGTGGCGTCAGAGCTCCAGCGACGCGCCGTAGGTGGTCAGCCAGGTGTCCAGGCTGAGGACGAGCTCGGTGGTGGACTGGAAGGCCGCGCCGGTGCCCTGGGTGAGCGAGCCGGTGACGGCGGCGGTGTCCAGCAGGGCGTGGACGGGCTTGTTCCGGTCGGCCAGCACGCGGCGCAGCTCCGCGCGCAGGACGTCGGGGTAGCGCGGGTCCTGGCTGCTGGGGTAGGGGCTCTTGACGCGGTCGGCGACGGACGTGGGGAGCAGGTCGCGGGCGGCGGCGCGCAGCAGGGACTTCTCGCGGCCGTCGAAGGTCTTCATCGCCCAGGGGGTGTTGAAGACGTACTGCACGAGGCGGTGGTCGCAGAAGGGCACGCGCACCTCCAGGCCGGTGGCCATGCTCACGCGGTCCTTGCGGTCGAGCAGCAGCTGCACGAAGCGGGTGAGGTGCAGATAGCTGATCTCGCGCATGCGGGCCTCGAGGCCGGTCTCGCCCGCGAGCCGGGGGACCTCGGCGAGGGCCTCGCGGTAGCGGTTCTCGCGGTAGCCGGCGAGGTCGATCTTGGTCAGGAGGCCCGGGTCGAGGAAGTCGGTGCGGTCGCCGCTGCCGTCGCCGGAGACGGTGTCGAAGATGCGGGCGGTGAGCCAGGGGAAGGTGTCTCCGTTGACGGCCTCGGCGTCGTGGAACCAGCGGTAGCCGCCGAAGACCTCGTCGGCCGACTCGCCCGACAGCGCGACCGTGGAGTGCTCGCGGATCGCCTTGAAGAGGAGGTAGAGCGAGGTGTCGACCTGGCCGAAGCCGACGGGCAGGTCGCGGGAGCGCAGCACGGCGTCGCGGTTGCCGCGGTCCATCAGGGTCGCGGTGTCGAGGACGATGTCGGCGTGGTCGGCGCGTACGTGCTCGGCGAGTGCGTGCGCGAAGGGGCCGTCGGGGGTGCCGCGCAGGTCGCTGGCCTTGAAGTTCTCGGTCTGGCCCGCGAAGTCGACGGCGAAGGAGCGCACCGGGCCGTGGCCGCCGTCGGCCAGGCCCTTGGCGGCGAGGGCGGTGATGACGGAGGAGTCGAGCCCGCCGGAGAGCAGGGTGCACAGCGGGACGTCGGCGATGAGCTGGCGGGAGACGATGTCCTCCAGCAGCTCGCGGATGTGGCCGACGGTGGTGTCGAGGTCGTCGGTGTGCTCGTGGGATTCGAGCGCCCAGTAGCTGCGCTCGGTCAGGCCGCCGCGGCGCACCCGGACGGTGTGGCCGGGCCGCACCTCGCGCATGCCCTTGTAGATGCCGTGGCCGGGGGTCTTGGTGAAGGCCAGCATCTCGGCGAGGCCCTCGGCGTCGACGACCGGGCGGACGTCGGGGTGGGCGAGGATCGACTTGGGCTCGGAGCCGAAGATCACGCCGTCGCGGGTGGGGAAGTAGAAGAGCGGCTTGACGCCCATCCGGTCGCGGACGAGGAGGAGCTCCTCGGTGCGCGGGTCCCAGACGGCGAAGGCGTAGATGCCGTTGAGGCGCTCGGCGGCGGCCTCGCCCCATTCGAGGTAGGCGTGGAGCACGACCTCGGTGTCGCTGGTGGTGCGGAAGGTGTGGCCGCGGCTCTCCAGCTCGGCGCGCAGCTCACGGAAGTTGTAGACCTCGCCGCTGTAGGTGGTGGCGAGCAGGGTGCGGCCGTCGTGCTCGACGAGCATCGGCTGCTTGCCGCCGTCGAGGTCGATGATGGACAGTCGGCGGTGTCCCAGTGCGGCGTGGGTGTCCAGCCATATGCCGCCGGCGTCGGGACCGCGGCAGATGTGGGTCTCGTTCATCGCGTCGAGCGTGCCGCGCGCTGCGTTGAGGTCCTGCTCGTAGGCGATCCATCCGGTGATGCCGCACATGCTCGCGATGCTCCCCTTCGCTGGGCCGCCCCGGCCGGTTCCGGATGCGGCTGTCCCCGTGTGTGACAGGCCCGCCGTGATCTTCGCGGCGCGCCGCGAAGATCACGATACGCCTGCATAGATGCATTCACCATGCACGAACAGGGAAAACATTCGGATCGAACGGAAACCGGCGGTAACGCATCCCACCTGCGGCGATAGCGCATTGACACTTCGTCAGGTCAGAAAGTGGAACGTCGGTTCCGGGTGCATCAGGAAGTCGTGGTGCGAAATGTTCCAGGCGTACGCGCCCGCCATCGCGAAGGCGATCCGGTCCCCCACCCGCAGTTCGGCGACGGGCACCTGCCGCGCGAGCACGTCCTTGGGCGTGCACAGCTGCCCGGTCAGGGTCACGGGCTCGTCGAGCGCGGCGGGACGCGGCCAGGCGCGCGGCCACTCCTCGACCGGCAGCACGGTGAAAGGCTGGTCGTGCGCCTTGGCGGCGGGTGTGCGCAGGTGGTGGGTGCCGCCCCGCAGGACCGCGAACGCCTCCCCCTGGCTGTGCTTGAGGTCCAGCACCTCGGTGACGTACCAGCCGCAGTGCGCGGCCAGCGAGCGGCCGGGTTCCGTCCGCAGGGTGAGGCCGGGGTGCGCGGAGGCGAGTTCGCGCAGGCCCGCGCCGTAGGCCCGCCAGTCGAAGCGGGTGTGCGGGCGGACGTAGTCGACGGCCATCCCGCCCCCGACGTTCACCTCGGTCAGGGCGACCGCGTGCCGGTCGGCCAGGGACCGCGCCCAGCTCACCACCCGTGACGCGACGGCGAGATGCGTCGCCGCGTCGAGCCCGCTGGCGAGGTGGGCGTGGATGCCCCGCAGCCGCAGCCGGCGGCCGCGCAGCAGCGGAATGCAGGCTTCCGCCCGGTGCGGGTCGAGGCCGAAGGGGCCGGGCCGGCCGCCCATGGCCAGCACCGCGCCGTCCAGTTCACCGCTCGCGCCCATGGGGAGGTTGACGCGCAGGAGTACGTCGGCGGGCGCGGCGCCGGGCCGCTCGTCGGCGAGGTCCGCGAGCAGCCTCAGCTCGCTCTCGCTCTCCACGTGGAAGCGCTCCACGCCCAGTTCGAGGGCGAGCCGCAGCTCCTCCTCCGTCTTGCCGGGACCGCCGAAGGCGAGCGGCAGCCCGGGAACCTCCGCTCTGACGTGCGCCAGTTCGCCACCGGAGGACACCTCGTAGCCGTCGACGTGCGGGGCGAGCGCCCGGAGGATCTCCGGCGCGGGGTTGGCCTTGGCGGCGTAGTACAGCTCGACGCCCTCCAGTGAGGCACGCACCTCGCGGGCGTGGGCGTCGAGCGCGGTGAGGTCGTGGACGTACGCGGGCAGTTCGGGGCCGGGCAGGCGGGCGGCGAGCCCGGCGACGCGGGGGGTGATCACGGTGCGGTGCTCCAGGGTTCGGTACGGGGGTCGCGGGTGAGCGTGGACAGCAGGTCCGGCACGAGGGGCGAGGCGAGGCGCACATAGCCCGCGTGCCGGTCGGCCCTGCGCTCCCAGCGGGCCAGCAGATTGGCCTTGGCGGGCAGCGGCGCCCCGGCCACCAGCGCGCGCAGGAGCGGCGGTTCGCCGTGCGCGGCGGCGCGGGCGGCCAGGGTCCGGCGGACAGCGGCCCACAGCCGGGGTTCGAGGTGGGGGTGGAGGTCGGCGAGCGCCGCGAGCATCTCGGCGACGTGGTTGACGAGGAGGCAGTAGACGACCCGGTCCCACCCGCGCTCCCGGTCGTACGTCAGGGGGCCGGCCACGTCCTGCGGCAGCGCGGCGAGGGCGGCGGCGTGCCGGCCGGGGAGCAGCTTGGTGCCTTCGAGGTCACGGAAGAGCACCTGGCGGGGCATGCCGTCGGGGCCGAGGCCCACGACGACGTTCTGGAGGTGGGGTTCGAGGACGACTCCGTGGTCGAAGTAGGCGGCGAGCACGGGCGGCACGAGCAGTTCGAGGTAGGCGTCCCACCAGGCGAGCGCTCCGGCGGGCCCGGCGCCGGCCAGGAGCAGGCCGAGGTGGGCACCGCCGGTGGGGTATTCGTCGGCGACGGCCGCCGCGAGCAGTCCGGTGACGCCGGGGGCGAGCCGGGCGGCGAGGCCCTCGCGGACGATGACGCCGAAGCCCTCCGCGAGGTCGCGGCTGCCGAGGTCGAGGGTGCGGTAGCCGGGCTCGCGCAGCAGGTCGGCGCCGGGGAAGCGGGCGGCCAGGGCGGTGGCGACGGGCTCCAGGAGCCGGGTGAGGGCGACGGCGCCCGCCAGCTCGTACTCGGCGTTCTTGCGCAGGCAGTTGGTGATGCGGACGTTGAGGCTGAACTTCAGGAAGTCCCGGCCGTCGTAGAGGGTGCGTACGGACGCGGTGGGCGCGAAGCCGTCGCCGCCGGGCCCGAGGTCGAGGACGTCGCCCCGGGCGAGGGCGGCGCGCAGCGCGGGGTGGCCGCGGAGCGTGGCGTACTGCCAGGGGTGCGCGGGCAGCAGGCGGTATCCCTCGGGCACGGGCCGCTGCCGGTCGAGAGGGGCCAGGGCGTCGTCCGTCGCGGCCTCCTCGCGCACGCACGCGCGGCGTACGGCCAGGTGGTGCAGGGGGAACCGGGCGCGGTTCTCGGGGGCGTAGCGGTGCCAGTCGGCGGCCGTGCCGGTGCGGGCCTTGGGGGTGGGGTGGAAGCGGTGACCGAAGAGCAGGGACTGCTCGGAGTCCAGATAGGCGTCGGCTCCCGCCGCGTCGCGCGCGGTGCCGAGAGCGGCGGTCACCCCGGCGTGGCTGGCGGCCACCTGTCCGAGGAACTCGTCGTTGTCCACGCCCGTGCGCAGCTCCAGCTCCCGGTGGACGCGCTCGGCGAACGCCTGCCAGGTCAGCTCGGTCCAGGTGTCGCCGCGCCGTTCGGCGACCGGCCCGGTGAAACGGTGGGCGCCGATGAGGGACACGCGCCGCAGCGCTACGCGGAGCAGTGTGCCGGTGCGGGGCAGGCGGAGCAGCAGCCTGCCGTCGGTGACGGCGGTCTGGTGCTCGGGTCCCGAGATCTCTCTGAGCAGGCAGTTGAGGAGGGTGTGGGTGACGATGTGATCGGCGGACGTCAGGGCGGGGGGTGCGGTCATGTCGGGGCGGCTCCGTTGGGCGCTGCGCTTTGCCGGCGGGTTGCTCTGAGTGCGGTTCGCTGTCGGGGCGGGGGCGTTGTCGCCTGCGGCGGGCTTTTCCTCTACCCCGCCCCTTCCCGGCTGCACCTGATGTGCGGCTCCGCCGCGTGGGGGCTCGCGCCCCGGCCCCCGGCTGCCCCGCCGTTGCCTCCCCCAGCTACCGCGGGGAGGTGCCCCCAGCGGCGGGAGCGGCCTGCGGCCGCGTCCTCGAACGCCGGACGGGCTGATTGTGCGGGTCCATGGCGCCTGCGGCGCGCCCGCCCAGGCACCCAGCGAGGTTCGAGGAGTTCCTCATCCATCCACCACCCGAAGATAATGGGGCCCTCCCCATAGTGCGCAGCCCACAGGGAGAGGACGCGCTGGAGGAGCTCGTCCTCCAGCGCGGCGCTGCCGGTCAGGCCCACGACATGATCTCCCAGCGCCGCGCCGCCAGGAATTCCTCGACGGCGCGGTCGATCCGGTCCTGGTCGGTGCCGGTCGCCCGGATGACGCCGAGATAGTCGCGGTTGGTGCGGTGGAGCGGGTGCGCCTGGCCGGTCACGCGCAGCGGCCGGTACACCAGCCGTACGCCGTCGTGCTCGGTGTCGCTCGCCGGAGGCGCCGTGGTGAGCGTGCCGCCGCGGTCGGCGCAGACGTACTCCACACGCGCCCGGCCGTCCGCGCGGGCCCCCAGGCGGGCGGGCAGCCGCTCGCCGAGGTGAGTGCGGAGGATGTGCGCGAAGAGGGGGATGCCGAGGGCGTCGGCGAGCGCCAGGTCGCACTGGTCGCCGATGGCACGGTAGTTGACCTCGACGATGCGGGCCCGGTCGCCCTGCGCGACGTATTCGGTGTGGCAGGCGCCGAACCCGACGCCGAGCGCGCGCAGTTGCCGCAGGGCGTCGGCGGCGTGCGGCAGCGGCGGGCCGGGCAGCAGGGTGAGCCGCTCCTCGATGAAGTACGGCAGGGGGGAGAGGCCGGTGCGGAAGGTGCCGAGGGTGTGCAGGGCGTGCCCGTCGCCGAGCGTCTCCAGGGTGTGCAGCGGACCGTCGAGGTACTCCTCGACGACCAGGGCGGCGCCGGGCCTTCGCGCGCGCGTCTCCCGGCAGCGGTGGGCGAGTTCCTCGGCGTCGCCGATCAGCGCCACGTCCTCGCCGGCCACGCCTTCGCGCGGCTTGAGCACGCAAGGGAAAGGGATGCCGCGGAGGGCGGGACCGGACGGGTCGTCGTGCGGGCCCAGTTCGGCGGAGCGCACGGTGTCGGCGCCCGCCCCGGCGAGGCTCCGGCGCAGCAGCGCCTTGTCCTTGGCGCGGAGCGCGGCCTTCCAGTCCTTGCCGGGCAGTCCGAAGTAGTCGGCGGCCAGCGCCGCCTGGACCTGGAGGTGATCGCTGTTGGTGAAGACGGCGTCGGGCCTCCCCAGCCGGTCGATCCGGCCGATGACCTCGCGGAAGTCCCGTACGTCGCAGGCCACGACGTCCGGTGGCGGCAGCGACGCGCGTCTCGCGTACGCGGCGCGGTGGGCGTCCGGCTGATCGGTGAGCAGCGTGACGGCGAGCCCGAGCGCGGCGGCCGCGGGCAGGAAGCCTTCGGTGACGGAGTCGGTGGGGTTGCGGGCGAGGAGGTGCAGACGCCCTTCCGCCGCCCCGCGCCGCGGGGGCGCGGCGGCGGGCGCGTGCGGCCCCGCCACGTCCGTCCGGCTGTGGGGGGCGCCTCGCGGAGCCACTGGTTCGACCACAGACAGACATTAAGTTAGGCGAGCCTAACCTTGTCAATCGCCTTAAGGAATCGGTGTGTTATGTCGCGTTCATCCCCAGGGCGGCGTCACCCCGGCAGCCCGATCCTCCGATAGCGCGCCCGCCGGTCCGACAGGCGTTCCCCCTGTTCACGCGCCGCGAGAGCGGACAGCTCGGCACCGAGGACCGCGCCGAGGCGCGCGAGGAACCCCTCCCCCTCCTCCACGACCACGTCCACGATGCCGTTGGCCGAGAGGTCCGCGGACCGCACCCCTTGCCGGTCGGCGACCTCGTACGCCCGGTCCGTCGTGCGGTGGAGGATCGCCGACGCGCCCTCCGGCGGCAGTGGCGAAAGCCACGCGTGCCGGGCCGCGACGACGCGGTCGGCGGGCAGCAGGGCGAGCGCGGCGCCGCCCGCGCCCTGTCCCAGCAGCAGGCAGAGCGTCGGGGCGGGCAGGGTCACGAGGTCGGCGAGGCAGCGGGCGATCTCCCCGGCCAGCCCGCCCTCCTCGGCGTCCCGCGAGAGCGCGGCGCCCGCCGTGTCGACGACGGTGAGCAGGGGGAGGCCCAGCTCCGCGGCGATCCGCATGCCGCGCCGCGCGGCCCGCAGCCCGGCGGGGCCGAGCGCCTGCCCGAGGCCCGGTACGGCGCGTTCGCCCCGGTCGTGGCCGAGGACGACGCAGGGCGTGCCGCCGACCCTGGCCAGGGCGAGCATCAGCCCGGGGTCGCGCTCCCCCGCCGCCGTACCGCTGAGCGGCGTCACATCGGTGGCGGCGGCCTCGAGCAACTCCCTTACGCCGGGCCGCCCGGGGAGGCGTGACCGGCGGATCGACTCGGCGGTGGGGACGCCCCCGGGCGGGGCGGCCCCGGCAGCCGCGCCCGGCCCGGCCGCGGATCCCCCCGCGACGGGCCCGGGGAGCGCCCCCGGCCTCCCGGCGACGGAACCGGCCTCCCCGGCAGGGGGCACGGCGGAGGCGCCGGACTCGGCGGAGGCACGGGGCCCGGCGGAAGCGCCGGGCACGGCAGAAGCACCGGACTTGGCGGAAGCACCGGACTCGGCCGAGACATCGAGCCCCCCGGAGGCACCAGGCACGGCGGCAGCGCCGGACTTGGCGGAGGCATCGGGCCCGGCAGAAGCACCGGACTTGGCTGAAGCGCCGGACTCGGCTGAGGCGCCAGGCTCAGCCGAGACATCAGACACGGCAGAGGCACGGGGCTCAGCGGAAGCGCCGGACTCGGCGGAGGCACGGGGCCCGGCGGAAGCGCCGGGCACGGCAGAGACACCGGGCCCGCCGGAGGCGCCGGGCACTGCGGAAGCACCGGCCTCGAAGCCCCTCGCCCCCGGACCCGCGTCGGACCCCGGCCCGGCGCCCGGCCCGTTCGCAGGGTCCCCGCCGGGGTCCCCGCACAGGACCCGCAGCGCCCGCGCCGCCACCCCCGAGAGGCGGGACGGCGGGAGTACCGCGTCCACCAGGCCGTTGGCCAGGAGGTTCTCCGCCACCTGGACGCCCGGGGGGAACTCCTCGCCGTAGAGCGCCTGGTGGACGCGCGGGCCCAGGAAGCCGATGAGGGCGCCCGGTTCGGCGGCCGTGAGGTGGCCGAGCGAGCCCCACGAGGCGAGGACGCCGCCGGTCGTGGGGTGGCGGAGATAGACGAGGTAGGGCAGGCCGGCGGCCTTGTGATCGGTGATGGCGGCGGCGACCTTGACCATCTGGAGGAAGGCGACCGTGCCCTCCTGCATCCGCGTGCCGCCCGACGCGGGCGCCGCCAGCAGCGGCAGCCGCTCGGCCGTGGCCCGCTCCACGGCCCGTACGAGCCGCTCCCCCGCCGCCACCCCGATCGACCCCGCCAGGAAGCGGAACTCGCAGGCCACCAGGGCCACTCGGCGCCCCTGGACCAGGCCCTCACCCGTGATGACGGACTCGTCGAGCCCGGTGCGCCCGCGGGCCGCGAGGAGGTCGGCGCGGTAGGCGGCGTCCTCGGTCGTCACCTCGACGGGCTCGTCCCAGCACCGCCAGCTGCCGGGGTCCACGGCGGCTTCGACGATCTCCAGGGCGGTCGCACGAGGGCTGTTCGCAGTCATGTGATCACCCTGCCACGCCCTCGCTCCCGTTTTCGAGACTCACCCGCGGCCCGTGCTGCCGCGTGCCCGGCTCCCTGGCCGGTTCCGGACGGCCGTTGTTTCGCCGGTGACCACGGCGCACAGACTGTCGGGGTCGAAAGGCGGCGGGTGAGAGGGGCGAGCGGGATGGGCGAGGCGACAGGCACCGGCGCGGCGGCGGTGGGCAGGACCCCGTTCGACGACCTCTACAGCCGGCCGGACCCACGGGCCTACTTCCGGGTGCTGGGGGCGCTGGGCTACCGAACGCCCCACCATGCCCAGCCTCTCTTCCGGCGCCTGGCCGCAGACCGGACGGCGGGAGGGGGGCCGGGGCCGGCGGGCGTGCTGGACATCTGCTGTTCCTTCGGCATCAACGCCGCCCTGCTCAATCACGACGTGACGTGGGACGAGCTCCACGCCCGCTACACCTCACCCGAGGCCGAGGCCCTCACCACCGCCGCGCTGATCGCCGACGACCGCGCCTTCTACGCCGCCCGCAGACGGCCCGACGCGGTGCCGGTGACCGGCCTCGACACGGCCGCCCCCGCCCTCGGCTACGCGGTCGCGACCGGCCTGCTGGAAGAGGGCTTCGCCGAGAATCTCGAAACCGCCCCGCCCTCCCCTGCGCTGTGCCGCGCCGTGCGCGGCACCCGTCTGATCACGGTCACCGGCGGAGTGAGCTTCCTGTCCCCCCGCACGTTCCGGTCACTCCTGGCCGCCGCCGAAGTCCCGCCGTGGGTGGCCGCGTTCGTGCTGCGGACCGGCTCGTACGACCACATCGCGGCGGCCCTGGCCACGCAAGGGCTGGTCACCGAGAGGAGCACCGCCACCTTCCCGCAGCGCCGCTTCACCGACGAGCGGGAGCAGCGCTACGCGGTGGACGCGGTGGCGGCGACGGGGGAGGACCCGCGCGGTAAGGAGACCGAGGGCTGTTTCCACACGTCCCTGCACCTGTCGCGGCCCCCGGCCGATGTGGCGGCCCTCCCGCTGACGGCCCTGCTGCGGGACTGACCTCCGCCTGCCGTCAGGCGTCCGCGTCCGCCTCTGCGTCCGTGTCTGCGCCTGCGCCTGCGCCTGCGTCGAGCAGCCGCTCCGGTGCCGCCTGCCGCCAGGAGTCCACGATGATGTCGCGCAGTTCGTCCAGGTCCTCCAGTGCGGCGAGCCGCACCCGTACCCACGAGGAACCCGCCTCGTGCGGCGGGACCCAGAACTTCTCCGGCTCCGCGGCGATCAGCTCGGCGCGCTCGTGCCTGGGGCAGCGGACGGCGATGGACGTCTCGTCGTCGGGGACCGTGATGTACATCTTCCCGGCGACCCGGAACGTGGGCATGCTCCACGCCTCCTTCTCCGCCGTCTCCGGAAGAGCCATCGCGATACGCCGGACATCATGGGAATCGATCACGGACAACACCTTAGACAGGCGTTCCGGTCAGCGCGCGCCGCAGGTGAGCAGCCCGGCGAGCCCTTCCTCACGGGCCAGCGCCTCCAGTGCGTCCAGTGCCTCGAGGGCCCGGGCCGCCGCCTCGGGGTCGCGGTCCCGCAGGCCGCTCTCCTCGAACTCGTCCTCGTCCAGGCGCAGCACCGTGCCGCCGTCGGCCGAGACCCAGAGGTCGAGGTCGAGGTCCTCGACGACCAGGGCGCGGTCACCGACGACCGCGGGGCGGGTGATGTCGCAGTACCAGCCCTTCAGGGTGCCGTCGGCGGACCGGACCTCCTTGACCGCGTACCAGCGGTCGCGCCAGTAGTGCTCGGTGAAGACGTCGCCGTGCTCGAAGCGGACGAAGCCGAAGTCCCGGTCCGCCGCGCCCGCCCACGGCGCGCGGACGGCGAGGTGGGTGCCGTCGTCGTGGATCACGGCGGCGGGGTAGCGCACCTTGGTCCGCGCCCTCTTCGTCAAGGTGACCGTCACGTCGCCGCCCGCCGTCAGAACTGCCATGGTGCTCTCGATTCCGTGCTCTTCGCCGTCAGGTCCGGCGGCAGCGTCTCCC
This sequence comes from Streptomyces sp. NPDC025618, assembly GCF_055558795.1. Lineage (NCBI taxonomy): Bacteria > Bacillati > Actinomycetota > Actinomycetes > Kitasatosporales > Streptomycetaceae > Streptomyces > Streptomyces sp. NPDC025618. The sequence continues at coordinate 68,277 of NZ_JBVHLW010000022.1, forward strand.
GGTGGCGGGCGCCGGGTCCAGCGGTTTTCCGCGGGCCGTGGTGAAGTGCCCGGAGGCGCCCGGGACTTGCGCCGGGCGCCCGGGTCGCGAGCCGGTCAGCTCAGCATGGTCTTGCAGGTGGTCGGGGTGGCGTTCGCCGGGTCGAGGGCGTTGGCCGTCTCGTGGAAGGCGAGGCGGTCGATCGTGCCCAGGGTCAGGTGCAGGGAGATGTCGACCGGGCAGAGGTCCTGGACGACGACGTTCCGCACGTTCGGGCCGGAGAGGAACCCGGAGGTGTAGGGGGTGACGACCTCGTCGTACTTCGTGGCGATCACGGTGTAGTTGACGCCCGGCACGGTGTCGCCGCCCTCGTTGAGGCGGCGCATGAAGTCCGAGCCGACGATTTGGTCGGTGAGGCCGGGGGTGAGGTTCTTGAGGACCCCGCGCGCGCCGGGGACGACGTCCAGGAGCTTGGTCAGGCCGGACAGCGTCGTGCCCTGGTTGTTGGGGGCGATGCCCACGAGGGTGCCCACCTTGGGCGCGCCGCCGAGGAACTTGAGGTAGTAGCGGGGCATCATCCCGCCCTGGGAGTGGCCCACGACGTCGACCTTGGAGGCGCCCGTCCGCGCCAGCACCGCGTCGACGAACGAGGCGAGCTTGCCGGCCCCCTCCTCGACCGGCCCGAGGCCGTAGAAGGCGGGGATGCCGAGCACTTGGCCGTAGTCGAAGGAGTAGACGCAGTAGCCCCGTTGGACCAGATACGGCGCGAGGGAGAACCAGTTGTCGGTGCCGTTCTCCAGCGTGCCGTGGACGAGGACGACGGGCCGCGGGTGCGCGGCCGAGGGCTTGCAGGAGTCGTTGTTCCAGCCACTGGTGACCGGCGCGGCGTGGGCCGGGGTGGCTGTCGCGAGCGTCGGGGCGACGGCGGCCGCCAGGGTCAGCGCCAGTGCGGGCAGCAGGGCACGGAAGGGTCTGCGGCGCAGCTTCATCTGGACTCCTCGCAGGTGGGGGGTGGGCACACCGGACCGGCACCGGTGGGTGGGATTACCGGCGCGTTAAAACGGCGTGAACTTACTTGCGAGTAGGGTGCGGGCGGATCTTGCATTCGTCAAGCAAATGGACCGAGTTGGACAGAAAGATTCACGCCACGCCCAGCGTCGCCGCGGGCCCCACGGAACCCACCCCGAAGCGCGCCCGCGCCCGGTCGACGGCCGCCTCGACACGGCGCGCCTTGTCGTCGGCGGGGTCGAAGGTCAGCTGGTACGGGGCGACCCCGGCCGGGCCGACCCCCTCCGCGCGCAGCGCCACCGCCCGCACCCGGGCCCGCTGCAGGCCGAGCGCCGCGTGCAGCGCGTACGCGGTGGCGGTCAGCACCGGGGTGTGCGCGGTCGGTTCGGCGAAGGATCTGGTGCGGGTGGTCGAGGAGCCGTCGGCGTAGCGGACGGTGAGCGTCAGCCCGCGGGCGGTCTGCTCGCCCTCCCGCAGCCGCGCCCCGAGCCCGTCGGCGAGCGTGAGCAGGGCGCGGCGCCGGTGGCCGTCGTCCAGTTCGTCCCCGGCGAAGCGGTGCTCCGCGCCCATCGACCGGGCCCGCTCCCCCGGCGTGACGGGCGTCGGGTCGAGGCCGCGCGCCCGCTCGTGGATCCGCCGGCCCGCGGCCGCCCCGAGGATCCGCTGGAGCGCGGGGAGCGGCGCGGCGGCGATCCGGCCGACGCTGTCGAGCCCGTACGAGCACAGGGTGCGGGCGGTCGCCGGGCCGACGCCGTACAGCGCGGCGGCCGGCTTGCGGGCGAGGAAGGCGGCCACGGCGGCGGGGTCGCCGGGGAGCGCGCGCACGGCCCCGGGCGGGCCGTCGTGCGCGGCCATCCGGGCCAGCATCGGGTTGGCCGCGATGCCGACCGTGCAGTCGGCCTCGTACCGCGCGAGCGCGCGGACGCGCAGCAGGCCGGCGAGCTCGGCCGGGTCGTGCGCGAAGTAGCGCACGGCGCCGCGGACGTCCATCAGCGCGGCGTCGGGAGGCAGCGCCTGGACGACGGGCGTCACATCGGTGAGCAGGGCGAGCAGGCCGTCGTACGTCTCCTCGTCGACGGGCGCGCCCCCGGTGGGGTGGAAGTGCACGTACAGGACGGTCGTCTCCCCCGCGCCGGACAGCGCGCTCGTATGCGGGACGGGCTCGATCGTGCCCGGCGCCGGGGCTCCGGCGGCAGGGCTCCCGGTCGCGGGGAGGGGCGGGACGGGGGAAAGGCGGCGCTCGGTCATCGTCCCGCGCTCCCCGGGCTCGCGTGCCACAGCTTCCGCCCGGTGGGCGCGCCTTCACCCGCCGGGCGGAGGTCGGCCCAGGGGTGCATCGCGTAGCCGGTGGACAGGTGGATGCGGCGGGCCGGTGCCGCGCCGGACGGGCCCGCGGGGCTCGCCAGCAGCTCGGCCACGGCGCCCAGGCCGCCCTCCGCGCGGAGCCTGGTGAGCTCCGCGAGGTCCCACGCCGCCGCGCCCACCACGCTGAGGCTGCGGGGGCCGCGCCGCTGGACCACGCCGCGCACGAGCAGCAGCCAGGAGTGGAAGACGGTGTGCGCGCACCGCTCGTGGCTGTCGTCGAAGAAGGCGCAGTCGACCAGGCCCGTGCCGTCGTCCAGGGTCGTGAAGATGACCCGCCTGCCCGAGCGGACCGGCGGGGTCTGGGTGGCGGCCTTGGCGCCCGCGACCAGGACGGTCTCGCCGTGCCGCGCGTCGCGCAGCCGCTTCGCCGGGAGGGCGCCCAGCTCGGCGAGGAACGCCCGGTGGTCGGACATCAGATGGCGCGAGGCGTCCATGCCGAGCACGCTCAGCTCGGCGCCGAGGCGCTCCTCCGCGTCGAGGTCGGGCAGGCCGACGGGCGCGGCGCGGGCGCTGTCGGCCAGCGTCGGCTGGTCGGCGGAGCCGCGCCGCCGCCGGTGCAGTTCGGCGATGTGCAGCAGCAGGTCACGGCGGTTGGGGCCGAAGGCGTCCAACGCGCCGACGCGCGCGAGCCGTTCGGCGACGGGCCGGGCGGGGCGGGCACGCTGCCACAGGTCCTGGAGCGAGGTGTAGGGCTGCCCGGCGACGATCCGCGCCGTCTCGGCCTCGGTGATGCCCCGCACCTCGGAGAGCGCGAGCCGGATCCCGAATTCCCCGGACACCAGTTCGATCCGATAGGCGGCCGCCGACCGGTTCACATCGAGCGGCAGCACCGGCACCCCGCGCCGCCGCGCGTCCGCGAGCAGCAGCCGCTTGGGATACATCCCCGGGTCGTGCGTGAGCAGCCCCGCGTAGAAGGCCGCCGGGTGATGGGCCTTCAGCCAGGCCGACTGGTAGGTCGGCACCGCGAACGCCACGGCGTGCGCCTTGCAGAAGCCGTAGCTGCCGAACGCCGCCACGATCTCCCAGGTGCGGCGGACGGTGTCGGGGCCGTGCCCGCGCCCGGCCGCCTCCGCCGCGAACCACGCGCGCACCCGGCCCACCAGCTCCGGGTCCGACAGCGCGCGGCGCGTCTCGTCCGCGAGGTGCCGGTCGCAGCCGGTCATGATCCGCAGGATCTCGATGATCTGCTCGTGGAAGACGACCACGCCGTAGGTCTCGCGCAGCGTCTCCGCGAGGTCCGGGTGGGGGTAGCGCACCGGCGCGCGCCCGTGCCGGGCCTCGACGAAGGGCCGCACCATGTCGGCGGCGACCGGGCCCGGCCGGAAGAGCGAGATGTCGACCACCAGGTCGTGGAAGGTCGAGGGCTGGAGCCGGCCGATCAGGTCCCGCTGGCCGGGCGACTCGATCTGGAAGCAGCCGAGGGTCTCGGTGGAGCGGATCAGCTCGTACGTCGCGGGGTCGCCCGGCCGCACCTGCGCGGGGTCGTCCAGGTCCACCCGGCGGCCGGTGGCCCGCTCGATCTCCGCCACCGCGTACGCCATCGCCGACTGCATCCGCACGCCCAGCACGTCGAGCTTGAGCAGCCCGAGGTGTTCGACGTCGTCCTTGTCGAACTGCGCCATCGGGAAGCTCTCGCCGCTGGTCGGCACGACCGGCGTGCGGGCCCGCAGCGTCGCGTCCGAGAGCAGCACCCCGCACGGGTGCATGGCGATGCCGCGCGGCAGTCCGTCCAGCGCCTCGACCAGCTCCCACAGCCTGCCGTGCTCCTCCGCCGCCACGCCGCGCAGCTCCGGCAGCTCCTTCAGGGCGGCGCGGGCGTCCCGGGCCCGGATGTGCGGGAAGGACTTCGCGAGCCGGTCGACCTCGGCGGGGCCCATGCCGAGGGCGGCGCCCACGTCCCGTACGGCGTGCCGCACCCGGTAGGTCTCGGGCATGGCGACGGTCGCCACCCGGTCCGCGCCGAAGCGGTCGAAGATCGCACGGTAGACGTCCAGGCGGCGCGCGGACTCCACGTCGATGTCGATGTCGGGCAGCGCGGTGCGGCGGGCCGACAGGAAGCGCTCCATCAGCAGCCCGTGTTCGACGGGGTCGGCGTGGGCGATCCCGAGCAGGTGGTTGACCAGGGAGCCCGCGCCGGAGCCGCGGGCGGCGACCCGGATGCCGAGGGCGCGGGTGTCGTCGACGACCTGGGCGACGGTGAGGAAGTACGAGGGGAAGCCGCGCTGTTCGATGATGCGCAGCTCGTCGTCCAGCCGGTCCCAGTAGCGGCGGTCCCGGCCGTGGCCGCGCAGCACCAGGGCCCCGGCGCAGCGGGCGCGCAGCACGCGCGCGGCGGTGCGGTGCCCGGCCCCGACCAGGTGGGGTTCGGGGAAGTGGACGGAGCCCAGGCCCAGGTGGTCCTCGGGGTCGACGAGGCACGCGGCGGCGGTCTCCTCGGTCAGGGTGAGCAGCCGGTGCGCGGCGGCGCGGCGGAATCCGGCGGCCTCCACGACCCGCTCGGCGACGGCCGCCATCTCCCGCGGGCCCTTGAGCCAGCGCTCACCGCTGTCGAGGGGCTTGCGGGGGTCGATCGGCACCAGCCGGCGGGCCGCGTCGAGCACATCGGCGACGGGCCCCTGGCCGGGGTCGGCGTAGCGAACGGCGTTGGTCAGCACGGGGCGTACGCCCTGTTCGGCGGCGAGGCCGAGGGTGCGGGCGGCGAGCCGCAGCGAGCCGGGTCCGGTGCCGGTGCGGCCGTGGCAGACGACCTCCAGCCGCAGGCGGTCACCGAACATTTCCCGCCAGGGCGCGAGCAGCCGCGCGGCCCGGTCGGGGCGCCCGGCGACGAGCGCGCGGCCGATCTCGGAGGAGGGGCCGAGGAGGACGGTCAGGGGCGCCCGGATGCCGGTGGCGGCGGCCGCGAGGTCCTCGTGGGCGAGCTCGGGGCGGCCGCCGGCCGCGTGCGCGGCGGAGACCAGCCCGCACAGGGCCGCCCAGCCGGCCGCGCCGTCCCGGGCGAGGAAGGTCACGCGGGGCGCGGACTCGTCGACGAAGGCGCCGCCGCGCACGGGGGTGCGCCGGCGGACCGTGGGCCCGGGCGCGGGGGTCGGCTGCCGTACGGCCAGGTCGACGCCGAACAGCGGCCGCACCCCGGCCGGGGCGGCCGCCCTGGCGAACCGGACCGCTCCGGCGAGGCTGTCGCGGTCGGTGAGGGCGACGGCGTCCATGCCGCGCTCGGCGGCGCGCTCGGCGAGGCGCTCCGGGTGCGCGGCGCCGTACCGCATCGAGAACCCCGATGCGGCGTGCAGGTGCGTGAACCCCGCCATCGCACCTCCTGCCGCTCGCTCACCCCCTGGCTGATTTCCGCCCTCCCTATCCACCATAAACCACTCGCTCGAACATTCGTACGAACACGGCGGACGGTCGCCCGAACGGCCCGCAGCGCCTGCGGCCACCCGCCCGACCCCGCACGCTCGGGACATGGACCACACCCCGGCTGACAGCCCCCGCCCCACCTTCGCCGAGGAAGCGCGGGAGGCGGTGACCGTCCGCGCGGCGCTGCTGGTGATCGGCGCGCTGGTGCTCCAGCTCGCGTTCATCACGTCCTACATCGGCGCCTTCCACGCCCCGAAGCCGAAGGACATCGCGCTGGGCGTCGTCGCCCCGCAGCAGGTGAGCGGGGAGCTGGTGCGGAAGCTGGGCGCGCTGCCCGGCGGCCCCCTGGACGCGAGCGCGGTCCGCGACGAGGCGGAGGCGCGGCGCCGGATCGGTGACCGCGACCTGGAGGCCGCCCTGGTCGTCGACCCGCGCGGCACCACCGACACCCTGCTTGTCGCCGGGGGCTCGGGCGCCTCGCTCGCCCAGGCCACCGAGGCCGTCGTCACCCGGGCCGAGGCCGCGCAGCGGCGCTCGCTGAAGGTCACCGACATCGCTCCGGCCGATGCGGGTGACGCGCGCGGCCTGAGCTCCTTCTATCTGGTGGTGGGCTGGTGCGTGGGCGGCTATCTGTGTGCCGCGATCCTCGCGATCAGCGCCGGCGCCCGCCCCGCGAACCCCCGGCGGGCGGGCTTCCGCCTCGCCGCGCTCGCGCTCTACGCCGCTGTCGCGGGCCTGCTCGGCGCCGTCATCGCGGGCCCGGTGCTGGGCGCGCTGCCCGGCAGCGTCCTGGGCCTGTGGGGGCTGGGGGCCCTGGTGGTCTTCGCCGTCGGCGCCACGACCCTCGCGCTCCAGGGGCTGGCGGGAATCATCGGCATCGGCCTGGCCATCGCGATCGTCGTGGTCCTCGGCAACCCCAGCGCGGGCGGCGCCTATCCCTACCCCCTCCTCCCGCCGTTCTGGCGCGCCATCGGCCCCGCGCTCCCGCCCGGCGCGGGCACCTGGTCGGCCCGCTCCATCGCCTACTTCCGCGGCAACGCCCTGACGGGCCCCCTGCTCGTGCTGTCGGCGTGGGCGGTGCTGGGGACGGCGGTGACGCTGACATGCGCGGCGCTCCGCCGGAACGCGACGGCGCGCTGAGCCACAGGGCCCGCGACCGCCGCGACACGAGCCTCTTCCCGGGGCGCGCAACCCCCAACGCGCGCCGTGTAGTGCGCGGATGAGCCGTGGTGCAGGTACGCGTCCGGGTAGAACCTCATCCCACCCAGAGCACTACCCGGTGAGGAACGCATGTCCAGCAGCCCGGTGTCCGCCCCCCGCGTCAATCCGCACGGCGCGGAGGCCGCCGCGTTCGTCGAGCGGTGGGTGCGGCGGACAGGGCTCACGCAGTCCTTCTCCGCGCAGCGGCGCTTCCGGAAGGCGGGGTGCGCGGCGTTCGCGGCGCGGGTGATGCCGGACGCCGAGTGCGGGCGGTTACAGCGGGGGGCCGCGTGGCTGGCGTGGTTCTTCATCCTCGCCGGGCGCTCCGAGGAGTGCGGGGCGGGCGGGCCGCCGCCGCCCTACGCCGACGCCCTGCTCGACTTCCTGCCGGTGGACCTGGGCCGCACCCCGCCACCGCGCACGGCCCTGGAGCGGGCCCTGGCCGATGCCTGGCGGATGACGGCCCCGGCGATGTCGCCGCGCTGGCGGGGGCGGTTCGCCGCGCACTTCGGGGAGTTCGTGGACGCCTGGCTGCTCACGGCCCGGAGCCCGGCCCGGCCGCTCCTCGACCTCGTCGAGTACACCAGCGGATACGAAGTACCGCCGGAGATCGCCGGCCTGGCCTCGATGGACGGCCTCGTCCGTGCGGCCGTGCTCGCCTGCCCCGGCGAGCGGGAGCTCTCCCCCGGCTTCCTCGCCTCCCGCGCGCACGCGCTCCGTTCCGCCCGCTCCGGCCTCGCGGCGGACCTGGCCCGCCGCGGCCTCCCGCCCGCCGCGCTGGCCTACGCCGACGCCCTCTCCGCCTGGCTGGACGGCCTGCCCCGGAGCCCCGGACTCCCGGCGCGGGAGCGCAGGATCAGCCTCACCGAGGACATCACCGGCTCCCCCGTCGACCTCCTGCGCCCCCGGCGCCCGGCGTCGCCACCCGCCCCCTCCCCGGGCGGCGACGCCGGGGCCCTACATGGTGGCCGCGAGTAGCTCACGCGTGTAGCCGGCCTTCGGGTCGTCGAAGACCTCGTCACGCGGGCCGCTCTCCACCACCGTCCCGGCCCGCATGACGGCGACGCGGTCGCAGAAGTGACGTACGACGGCGAGGTCGTGCGACACGAAGAGCAGGGAGAGCCCGAGCTCGTCGCGCAGGTCCATCAGCAGGTTGAGCACCTGGGCCTGCACGGACACGTCGAGCGCGGAGACCGGCTCGTCCGCGATGATCAGCCGGGGGCGCAGGGCGAGGGCCCGCGCGATGCCGATGCGCTGGCGCTGGCCGCCGGAGAACTCGTGCGGATAGCGGGCCAGGTGCGCCGCGTCCAGCCCCACCTGCCCGAGGAGTTCGGCCGCCCGGTCGCGGCGGGCGGCCGCGTCCAGCGAGGTGTGGACGCGCAGGGGCGTGGTGACGATCTGCTCGACCGTGCGGCGGGGGTTGAGCGAGGCGTACGGGTCCTGGAAGACGAGCTGCGCCTCGCGGCTCAGCGCCTTGCGCGTGGCGGGCAGCGCGATGTCCCGCCCGTCGAACCGGGCGACTCCGGCGGTGGGCCGCCGCAGCCCCGCCAGCACACGCGCCGTCGTCGACTTCCCGGACCCCGACTCCCCCACGAGCCCGAGGGTCTCCCCCTGCCGCACCTGAAGGCTGACCCCCCGAACGGCGACGACGGGCTCGGCCCTGCGCCACGGCGAGGTGCGGCGGCCGGGGAACTCGACCGTGAGATCGACGACTTCGGCCAATACGGCACCGGTGCGGCCCCTGACCGGGGCCGCGCCGGATTCCGCCGTCGCGGCGGAGAGACGCGAACCGCCCGCCCGCCCCACGACACCGGCGGACACCACCGCCGCCCCCTCTTCGGCAACGCTCGCAGCGGCCGGCTCCGGATCCTCCACCGTCGGCAGCCGCGTCCCCGGCACCGAGGAAAGCGTCGGTGCCGCGCCGATCAGGGCACGGGTGTACGGGTGCGCGGCGTCCACGAGCAGCTTGCGGGTGGGGCCCGACTCGATGCCGCGCCCGCCCCGCATGACCAGCGTGCGATCGCACATCTCCGCGACGACGCCCACGTCGTGGGTGATCAGCAGCACCGCCGTGCCGCTCTCCCGCGCCAGCTCCCCCATGAGCGCGAGCACCTGCCGCTGCACACGCGCGTCCAGCGCCGTCGTCGGCTCGTCCGCCACCAGCACGTCGGGAGAGTTGATCAGCGCCATGGCGATCATGACGCGCTGCCGCATGCCGCCGGAGAACCGGTGCGGGTAGTCCCGGGCGCGGGCGGCCGGGATGCCGACCCGGTCGAGCATGGCGGCCGCCCGCTCGCGCGCCTCGGCCCGCCCCGACCGCGCGTGCAGCCGGTATGCCTCGGCCAGTTGCGCGCCCACCGTGTGGAAGGGCGACAGCGCGGCCAGCGCGTCCTGGAACACCATGGCGATCCGCGCGCCCCGCAGGCTCCGCAGGGCGGACTCGGGCGCTCCGACGACCTCGGTGCCGCCCACCGTGATGCTGCCCGTCACCGTCGTACGGGCCGGGTCGTGCAGCCCCATCGCGGCCAGCCCCACCGTGGACTTGCCGGAGCCCGACTCCCCGACCAGACCGAGCACTTCACCGCGGCCGAGGCCGAAGGAGACGCCGTCCACGGCGGTCACCGGGGAGCCGCGCCCGGCGAAGGAGACGGTCAGGTCGCGGACGTGCAGGACGCTCATGCGAGCCTCACCCTCGGGTCGAGCCAGGCCACCACCAGGTCGGCGAGGGCGACGAAGAGCACCACGAAGAAGGCGGCGAGCAGGACCGTGCCCACCACCGTCGGCAGGTCGTTCTGGACGACGGAGTCGACGGCGAGCTTGCCGACGCCGCCGAGGCCGAAGACGGTCTCGGTGATGAACGCCCCGCCGAACAGGGCGCCCGCCTCGAGGCCGAGGAGCTGCACCAGCGGCGCGGCCGCGCCGCGCGCCGTGTACTTCAGGTGGGCGCGCAGCACGCCGAGCCCCTTGCCGCGCGCGGTGCGCACGTACCCCTCGTGCATCGTCTCCAGCATCTGGGAGCGGGCGAGGCGGGCGAAGACGGCGGCGTTGACGAAGCCGAGGACGAGCCAGGGCAGCGCGAGCCCGGCCGCCCAGGCCGCGGGGTCGTCGGCGAAGGGCACATAGCCGGGCACCGAAAGGACGCCGGTGGTGTAGACGAGGAGATATTGCAAGGCGTAGCCGAGGAAGTAGATCTGCACGCTGGCGCCGACGAGGGTGAAGCCGGACAGCAGCCGGTCGGTGACGGTGCCCCGGCGCAGGGCGGCGGTGAAGCCCGCGCCGATGCCGAGGACGACGATCACCGCGAGCGCGCCGCCCGCGAGGGACAGGGTCACCGGGAAGCGGTCGCCGATGGCGTCGAGGACCGGCTGGTGGAGGGTGTAGGAGTAGCCGAGGCAGGGCGCCTGGCAGTCGATGGGGCTGCCGTCGACGTCGGCGATGGTGCGGCCGGCGACGAGTCCGCGCAGGTAGTCGGTGAACTGCCCGGTGAGCGGCTGGTCGAGGCCCATGCTGTGGCGCACGGCCTCGACCTGGGCGGTGTCGCACTTGGGGCCGCAGGCGATGAGGGCGGGGTCGGAGGGCGCGGCGTAGAAGAGCCCGAAGGCGACGGCGGTGATCGCGAGGAGCACCGCCACCGCCTGGAGGGCCCGCCGGAGAACGTAGGCGATCACGTCAGGACTTCTTCACATAGAGCGCGGCGGCCGCGATGGAGCCGTAGATCGGGTGGATGGCGGCGCCGCCGATGTCCCTGCCGCGGAACTGCGTGACGCTGGTGTAGAGGAAGGGCACGACCGGCACGTCCTTCATGACGACCTGCTCCAGGTCGATGAGGGCGGCCGCCTTCTGCCGCGCGTCACCGATGCCGGCGATGCGCTCCAGTTCCTTGTCGACCTGGGGGTTGCTGTAGCGGATGGAGTTGGCGAGGGCGTCGAGCTTGCTGTGGTAGCTGTCGGGCAACAGCGTCGAGGGGGTGGGCCAGTCCACGGAGTTGGTGGAGATCCACAGGTCGTAGGGGGCGTCGCCGCGGAAGACCTGGTCGTTGAAGGCCGCCTTGTCCATGGGCTTGGTGACGAGCTTGATGCCGGCCTTGGCGAAGGCGTCGACGAGGACCCGCGCGAGGCGGTCCTTCTCGGGGGCGTCGCTCTCGTAGGCGTAGGTCAGCGTGGTGACCTTGGTCTTCGCCCTGGCGAGGTGCTCCTTGGCCTTCTCGATGTCGCCGCCGGGCCTGACCGGGTAGAGGTCGTACTTCTTCCATCCGACGACGGCGGGCGAGGAGAGCGTGGTGGCGAAGTCGCCGAGGCGGGGGCCGCCGAGGACCTGGCGGGCCTGTTCGCGCGGGAAGAGGTAGTGGATGGCCTTGCGGACCTCGGGGTCGGTGACGCGGTCGTTCTTGATGTAGAGGTCGCTGGTGTAGGCCCCCTGGCTGCCGGGGACGAGGAGTTCCCGCTTCCTGGGGTCGCGCTGGGCCTCGGCGTAGAGCTCGGGCGGGACCTCGTTCTTGGTGGTGACGGTGCCGGCGCCGTCGCCGCGGCCGTTGAAGACCTCCTGCGCGGTGTTGAGGATCTTCTTGCCGAAGGTGAACTCGAAGCGGTCGGGGTACTGGTGGCGGATCGGGTCGGTCTCCGGCTTCCAGTGCGGGTTGCGCTCCAGGGTCAGGCTGCGGTTCTGCTTGTGCTCGGCGATCCGGTACGGGCCGCTGGCGAACGGCTTCACGTCGTAGTCGGTGCCGGTGTCCTTGTCCTTGCGGACGGGGGACGAGGAGGACTGGGCGGCCATGTAGGGCACGTCGGACTGCGGCCGGGGGAAGTGGAAGACGACGGTCTTGTCGTCCGGGGTCTCGATGGCATCGAGGTCGCCGTCCTTGGGGCCGCCGTACTTCCGCACGGCGGTGGTGCGGTCCTCGGAGCCGGTCAGCCACTCGGGCCAGTAGGTGGGGCCGAGCTCGAAGCCGGGCCCGAAGGTGCGCTCGATGCCGTATTTCACCTGCTCGGCGGTGATCGGCTGCCCGTCCTCCCAGGCGATGCCATCCTTGAGGCGGTACGTCCAGGTGCGGCCGCCGTCGGAGGACTGCCCGGTGTCGGTGGCGAGGTCGCCGACGAGCTTGGGCCTGCCGTCCACCACCTGATACTGCGTCAGCTGGCGGCCCCACAGCAGGGACGTGCTGTAGGACTCGCCCGCGTAGATCTTCTGCGGGTCGAGGTGGCTGTAGTCGTTGAGGTTGGCGATCCTGACCGTGCCGCCGGACCGCGCGCCGGGCTCGGCGGGGGCCGGGCCCCGGCTGTCCTCGGCGGTGCCGAGGGTCGCGGTGAGCCGCTTGCCGCTCCTGACCGCGTCCGCGCCGCCCTTCCCGCCGTCCGCCGCCCCGGAGCCCGCGCCCGCCGAGCAGGAGCACATCAGCATGACGGCGGCGGTGGCGAGAGCCGGCAGGGCTGCGGTGCGCGTGCGAGAGCGGGGCATGGTGAACTCCGTTGATCGGAAGGTGCGTTGTGAGACTGCGGTGCGTGGTCAGCGGGCGGTACGGGGGTCCAGCGCGTCCCGTACCGCGTCGCCGAGGAGGTTGAAGGCGAGGACGAAGACGAGGATGGCCACGCCCGGGAAGACCATGTACGTGGGGTCGTCGTAGAAGACCTCGGAGCCGCGGGAGATCATGCGGCCCCAGTCGGGTATGGGCTCGTTGATGCCGACGCCGAGGAAGGACAGCGCGGCCTCGGCGGTGACGATGCCGGGCACGGCGAGGGTGATGTGGACGAGCACGGGCGCCCAGACGTTGGGCAGCAGCTCGCGCAGGACGATATGGCGGCGGCTCGCGCCGACGGCCCGTGCCGCCTCGACGAACTCCCGCTCGCGCAGGCTCCGCACGGAGGTGCGCAGCACCATCGCGAGCGGCACCCAGCCGAAGGCCGAGAAGACCAGGATGAGCGAGGTGAACTGCATCCAGGCGGGCTCGTTCTCACCGGCTCCGACGAAGCGCGTCTGGATGACGGGGCTCAGCGCGAGCAGCAGCAGAAGTGTCGGAAAAGCAAGCATCACATTGCATACGAATGTGAAGGCGCGGTCCGCGAGCCCGCTGAGATAGCCGACGGTCACACCGAGGACGACGCCGACGACGGCGATCACGGTGACGGAGGCGAGGGCGACCAGCAGCGAGGTGCGCATGCCGTAGAGCAGCTGGGTGAGCACGTCGCGGCCGAGGCCGGGCTCGATGCCGAACCAATGGTCCGCGGAGATGCCCCCGTTGGGCAGGACGGGCAGGCCCTCGGCGCTGAGCAGGCCGGGTTCGTTCTGCCCGTAGTGGTCGGTGGGGTTCTTGCCGTAGAGGGCCGCGAGGAGCGGCGCGGCGAGGGCGAGCAGGGCGCAGAGAGCGACAACGAAGAGGGCCGCCATGCCCGTTCGGTCACGCCGGAAGGCCCGGCAGGCGGCGGCGAAGGGGCCTCCTGAAGGCGTTCCTGGGGGTCCTCCTGAGTGCACTTCGGCCATTTGCTGCCGCGCTCCTGAATCGCTCCGGCCGCCGCTCGGTCATCCGGCGGGCCTCTTTTCGGCCTGGGAGCGGGGGTCGCCCGTCCCGGGGTGCGGATCATTAGATCCGATGATTCACAGGACGGCAAACCATCTTTTTGAAGGCCACTTGGTTAATTCATCGTCGATTACAAGGAATCTTCGCTGGTCAACATCCCTGTAACATTAATTCCCGCCTTTCTCCCCTAAAACGGGCATGCGACCGGACCCCACCCCGCCCGGGACGACTCTTGCGAGACCTGCCTCACACCAGTTCAGGCCACTACTCAGGGTTTTCAACCAGCGACTGAAAGTGTCCGTTCGGTGTGCGTTCATGCTCAACTTGGGCAAGACTCCGGTCCGTTATCCGAAACCACACACAAGGGAGCGTTCGGAATGCGGTACATCACTGGAGGGTTCGCACTGGGGGCCGCGCTGGCACTGGGCGGCCTGGTGGCGGCCGGGACGTCGACGGCCGCGAGCGCCGCACCGGCCCCCGCCCCCGCACCGGCGGCACACGCGCAGAGCCTGTTCCCGACGAGCCTGTTCGCGCCCTCCTCGCTGGTCCTGACGATCGGCTGGGGCGAGAACAGGGACAGCTCCGCGGTGCAGCGCGCCGTCACCCTGACCTGCATGCCGAAGGCCGCCGGCACGCACCCGGACGTCAAGGGCGCCTGTGACCAGCTGCGCGCCGTCGACGGTGACTTCGACAAGACGGTCGCGCTCAAGGCCGACACCTACTGCACCAAGGAGTGGAACCCGATCGTCGTCACCGCCGATGGCGTGTGGCAGGGCAAGCGGGTCAACTACGAGCACACCTTCGCCAACCCGTGCATGAAGCGGGCGTCCCAGGGCACGGTCTTCGAGTTCTGACAGGCCCGGCCCGAAGGAGCACGCGGCCCCCGGACACCGTGGAGGTGTGTCCGGGGGCCGTGGCTTGTGTGATGCCCCGCCCAGGGGACCCGCAACCGCCCGGCGGCCTCTAGTTCCCCATCCGGACGGTGACTTGCGGCACACCCGCGCCCGGCAGGGTTCAGGTTCAGACCTGCTCCGCGCCCGTCCCGTCCGGCGGGAGCTCCAGCCCGTCCCGCGGGATCTCCGCCCCCTCCCGCGCCACGGCCGGCTCGTCCCGCACCGCGGCCGGCTCGTCCCGCGTCACGGTCTCGGGGTGGCCCGGCTTCGCCGGGGCCGGCTCATGACCGGCGCGCTCCAAGAAGCGCAGCAGCTCGACCGGGAAAGGGAGCACGAGGGTGGAGTTCTTCTCCGCGGCCACCGCCACGATCGTCTGGAGCAGCCTCAGCTGGAGCGCGGACGGCTGCTCCGACATCGTCGCCGCCGCCTCGGCCAGCTTCTTCGACGCCAGGAGCTCCGCGTCGGCATTGATCACGCGCGCCCGCCGCTCCCGCTCCGCCTCCGCCTGCCGCGACATCGAGCGCTTCATCGTCTCCGGCAGGGAGACGTCCTTGATCTCGACGCGGTCGATGTGCACGCCCCAGCCGATGGCCGGGCTGTCGAGCATCAGCTCCAGGCCCTGGTTGAGCTTCTCGCGGTTGGAGAGGAGGTCGTCCAGGTCGCTCTTGCCGATGATCGAGCGCAGCGAGGTCTGGGCCATCTGGGAGACGGCGAAGCGGTAGTCCTCGACCTGGATCACGGCCTCCGCGGGGTCGACGACCTTGAAATAGACGACGGCGTCGACCCGCACCGTGACGTTGTCCCGGGTGATGCCCTCCTGGGCGGGCACCGGCATCGTCACGATCTGCATATTGACCTTGCGCAGCCGGTCGACACCGGGGATGACCATGGTGAACCCGGGTTTCCTGACCTCCGGGAGCAGGCGGCCGAGCCTCAGCACGACGCCGCGCTCGTACTGCTTCACCACGCGGGACGCCGCCGCCGCGTACACCAGGCACGCGGACCCGGCACCCGCCGCCGCCACTACCAGTTCCTCGACCATGGCACGACCCCTTGCCCTGCGTGTCGGGTGTCACATTCCACGGTAGGCCCGTACCGGACCAAGGTCGAGCCCCCGGCCCGGGGGTCCGGGCCGGGGGCTCCTTCCGCTGCTGGCCGCAAGGCTTGGGGAAGGGCCGTGCTCGCTCGCGGTCAGGGGTCCGTGCGGGTCCCGGCGATCAGGAGATGCTGACGCCGTACGCCTTGAGCGCCGGGCCGACCGGCTGGAAGAAGGTCGTGCCGCCCGAGGTGCAGTTGCCGCTGCCGCCGGAGGTCAGGCCGAGGGCCGTGGAGCCGGCGAAGAGGGCGCCGCCGCTGTCACCGGGCTCGGCGCACACGTTGGTCTGGATCAGCCCGCGGACGACCTGGCCGTTGCCGTAGTTGACGGTCGCGTTCAGGCCGGTGACCTTGCCGCCGTGCACATGGGTCGTGGAGCCGCTGCGCTGCACGGCCTGGCCGACGGAGGCGTTGCCCGCGGAGGTGATGCGCTGCGAGCTGCCGTTGTAGAGGTCGACGGCGCTGGGGTGGGCGACGGAGCCGTTGGTGTACTGCACGATGCCGTAGTCGTTGCCCGGGAAGCTGGTGCCGGTGGTCGGGCCGATGCTCGTGCGGTGCGCGGCGTCGGTGTAGTAGGCGGGCTTGCCCTGGGTGCAGTGACCCGCGGTCAGGAAGTAATAGGTGTTGCCCTTGCGGACGTTGAAGCCCACGGAGCAACGCCACGTCGGCGCGTAGATGGCGTCGCCGCCCGCGAGGTACTTCGTGAAGGTGCCGGGGGTGCGCTCGACGCGTATGGCGTCGGCGGCCGGGCCGGCCTGCTGTCTTATCCTCGCTATCGCCGCGTCGGAGACGCTCGCGTCGGCGGTGACGACGACGGTGCCGCTGCTCGCGTCGGTGACCCACGCGGTGCCCGCGACGTCCGCCGCCTGCACGGCCGCGCTCGCGGCGGACAGCTGGGCGGCGGAGTGCCGCACGTCAGTGGAGCCGCCCTGGGCATGGGCGTTGGTGGCGACGAGGGCGGAGGCTGCGAGCAGCCCCGCGGCCACGGCGATACGCCGGGCCCGTCGGGTGGGGGTGCGGTGGGGGGATGTGCGCTCGGTCCTCACGTCGTCTTCCTCCCGTGGGGGGTCTGGTGAGGCGCCGCCAAGGGGACACAGCTCTTCCACATTCCGCGTGCCCCTGACAAGCACTTCCGGCGAGTATTCGCGGGCGGCGACGCCTCGCGCAAGAGCATCTTTCGGACGACCTTCGTCCAACTGCCTTTTAGCTGAAGGGAGTTGATGACTCCGGTACGGGCCCGGCCGCGACCCCGGCCATGGGCGCCGCACTCGGCGGTGCTCCCGGGAACCGCGGCCGCCGTCCACGACGCGGCCCACCTCCCGGGCCGGGGCGCCGACGCGCTGACCGCCACGGCCGAGCCGAGGGCGTACGCGGGGCGCGGTATGCCCGTCCTCGGCCTCGACCGCTGACGGCCGCGCGTCAGCGCCCGCACAGCCGTCAGTCCTTCCTTTCGGGCCACGACAGCCCGAGGTGGTCGCGGAGGGTCGGGCCCCCGTACTCCGCGCGGAAGGCACCCCGCTCCTGGAGCAGCGGCACGACGCGGTCGACGAAGTCGTCGAGCCCGCCCGGGGTGAGGTGCGGGATGAGGATGAAGCCGTCGGCGGCGTCCGTCGTGACGAACTCGTCCAGCTGCGCGGCGACGGCCTGCGGGGTGCCGATGAAGGACTGCCGGCCGGAGGTCTCGATCACGGTCTGCCGGATGGAGAGGCCCTTCGCCTCGGCGACCGCGCGCCACCGGGCGGCCACGGCGAGCGGGTCGCCGATCTTGACCCGGCCCTGGGCGAGTTCGCCGTCGGGGTCGGGGTCGATGTCGGGGAGCGGGCCGTCGGGGTCGTAGGCGGAGAGGTCGCGCCCCCACACCTGCTCCAGGGTGAGCAGCGCGGTCTGCGGGGAGATCTGCTGTTTGCGGATCTCGGCGGCCTTCTCCTGGGCCTCGGCGGCGGTGTCGCCGAGGACGACGGTCACGCCGGGCATGATCTTCAGGTCGCCGGGGGCGCGGCCGTACGCGGCGAGCCTGCCCTTGACGTCGGCGTAGAAGGCGCGGCCGGCCTCCAGGGTGCCGTGCCGGGTGAAGACGACGTCGGCGGCGGAGGCCGCGAACTCACGGCCCTCGGCGGAGTCGCCCGCCTGGATCACCACGGGGTGGCCCTGGGGGCCGCGCGCCACGTCGAACTCCCCCGCGATGCGGAAGTGCCGGCCCTCGTGGGCGAAGGGGCGGGGCCCGCCGCGGGCCCCCGGGGAATCGGGCGTCCAGGAGTCCCACAGCTCGCGGGCGGTGGCGACGAACTCCGCGGCGCGGGTGTAGCGGTCGGCCCGGTCGAGGTAGCCGCCGCGCCGGAAGTTCTCGCCGGTGAAGGCGTCGGAGGAGGTCACCACGTTCCAGGCGGCGCGCCCACCGCTGAGGTGGTCCAAGGAGGCGAGGCGGCGGGCGAGTTCGTAGGGCTCGTTGAAGGTGGCGTTGACGGTGGCGGCCAGGCCGAGCCGGTCGGTGACGGCGGCCAGGGCGCTGAGGACGGTGAGGGACTCGGGGCGGCCGACGACGTCGAGGTCGTGGATGCGTCCCTTGTGCTCGCGCAGCCGCAGCCCTTCGGCGAGGAAGAAGAAGTCGAAGAGGCCGCGTTCGGCGGTGCGCGCGAGGTGGACGAAGGAGGAGAAGTCGATCTGACTCCCCGACGCGGGATCGGTCCAGACGGTGGTGCTGTTGACGCCGGGGAAGTGGGCGGCGAGGTGCATCTGCCTGCGTCCGGTGCGGCTGGTCATGCGGTCTCCCTCGCGGTGGCGTAGCGGTTGGCCGGGCGCGGCAGGCACAGGTGCTCGCGGAGCGTGCCGCCGGGGTAGAAGGAGCGCAGCAGCCCGCGGTGCTGGAGCACGGGTACGGTCCCGTCGACGAGCAGCGGGAGATCACGGTCGGGGTTCTCCGGCCGGAAGTGGAAGCCGTCGACGACGCCGTCCGCGTACCAGGCCCCGGCCAGGTCGGCGAGGGCCACGGCGTCGGCGGCCGCGTGGAGCGCCACGCGCAGGGAGGCGAGGACGACGATCCGCCCGGGGTCGCGGCCGAACGCGCGGGCGCGGCGGCGCAGTTCGTCACGGACGGCGCGGACGGCGGCCGCGGCCGCCGTGCTGTCCGCCGTGCCCTCGACCCGGACGTACGCGACATCCGCGCGGCGGGCGGCGGTCGCACGGGGCAGGGGGTCGGTGGCGTCGACGGCGATGACGGGGTGGCCCTGCGGGGGCCGGGGCACGATGGAAGGGCCGCGGACGCTGAAGTCGGTGCCCTGATAGTCG
This sequence comes from Streptomyces sp. NPDC025618, assembly GCF_055558795.1. Lineage (NCBI taxonomy): Bacteria > Bacillati > Actinomycetota > Actinomycetes > Kitasatosporales > Streptomycetaceae > Streptomyces > Streptomyces sp. NPDC025618. The sequence goes on from NZ_JBVHLW010000022.1 coordinate 86,967, forward strand.
ACGTAGTGGAGCTTGTCGCGGTCGACGAAGCGGCCGGTGGCGACGTCGCGGATCTCGGCGTCGTCCTCCCAGCTGTCCCAGAGCCGGGTGACGACGTCGGCGACCTCGTCCGCCTCCTGCCACAGTTCGGGTGCGGGCGCGGCGGGCTTGCGGCCGAAGTGGCGGGCGTCGGCCTCGCCGGTGGAGACGTCGACGGTCCAGCCGGCCCGGCCCCGGCTGACCCAGTCGAGGGTGGAGACGGCACAGGAGACGTGGAAGGGCTCGGTGTGCGTGGTGGTGACCGTCGGCACCAGCCCGATCCGCTCGGTGACGGGCGCGATCCGCGCGAGGACGGCGAGGGCGTCGAGGCGGCTCTCGCCGCGCCGGGGCGGGCCGAGGGTGTCGCCGAGGGTGACGAAGTCGAACTTGCCGTGCTCGGCGAGGCGCGCCGTGCGGGCGTAGGGCTCGGCGTCCCGGGCGTCGGGCCGGTCGAGGGCGACGGCCAGGTGGAGCGGCCGGGTGGGTACGGGTGAGGACATGGGGTTCCCTGAGGTGTGAGGGATGTGTCGGTACGCGAGGTGTCCCGAACCGGCCGCGTCTTCCGGCCGGTCGGGGTCAGCGACGGAGAGGCAGGACCGGGACGTCCGGGCGCGGGAACAGCTCCCGTACGGCGGTGAGCGCGGCTCGCGCCGTGGCGTCGTTCTGCCGGAACGCTGGGCCGTTGGAGCGCGGCCGGGTGAAGGCGGCTCCGGCGCGGGCGTCGGTGTGCGGGCCGAGGGCGAAGCGGCGGGGGTGCGGGCGGCCGTCCCGGTCGAGGATCCGGCCGTCGTCGGGGCTGACGGCGAGCAGCCCGGCCGGGGTCACGGTGGCCTCGTCGGCGAGGCCGCGCAGCAGCCGGTCGCCGGACCGGACGACCGTGGGCGCGGGCAGCCGCGCCTCGACGAGGGCGCGCGCCTCGGTCACCGCGCCGGGCACGGTGGGGCTGTGGGCGCGGAAGGTCCCGCGCCCGGGGTCGGTGGTGATCTCGGTGTCCGCGCCGAGGAAGCGCACGTATCCGGCCCGGGAGAGGGCCAGGAGCTGCCGCAGCCGGGGGCCCGGCGGTCCGGAGGCGAGGTAGCTGAAGAAGCCGTGCCACCAGGTGCCGATGTCGCCGAGGGCCAGGAGCTGGCCGTAGGCGGAGAGCAGTCCGAGGAAGACGGCCAGGTCGGGGCTGTGGCGGGGGTCGCTCCGGCGGGCGAGGTCGGCCTCGATGTGAGCCCGCAGCCCGTCCTGGAGCGACTCGGTGCCCGCGTGGCGCAGCCCGGCCAGCGGGTGGTCGAGGGCGGTGAGGTCGAGGCGGTCGGCGGGCTCGGGGACCGAGGCGGACACGAGCGCGTCGAGTTCGGGGCTGCCGGGGTCGCACAGGGCGTACTTCGCCTCGAAGTCGGGCCAGTTGACGCGGGTGCGCTCGGGGTGCGCGGTGAACAGCCGGTGGTAGTGGGCGAAGCCCAGCTCCTTCTCGACCAGGGGCCGGATGTCACGGCCGAAGTCGAGCGGCCCGGGCCGGCGGCGCAGCTCCTCGGCCTCGGCGGGCCCCAGGAAGCGGGGCAGCGGCGGCCGTTCGCCGCTCCAGGGGTAGTCGATCTTCGCGCGGTACGGGACGCCGCGCCGCGAGCCGACGTGCAGGACGGGCTCCCGCCCGGAGGGGTGGTAGGTCAGCGTGCCGGTGCCGTCGTCGGTGTACGTACCGCCGCGGCCCTCGGTGACCAGCACCATGAGGTCGACGAAGGCGAGTCCGAAGCCACGGACGAGGACGTCCTCACCGGGGCGCAGCACGGCGAGGTCGCTGTCGGCGGTGAACTCGGGCGGCAGATAGGTGAGTCCGTGATGGCGGGCGAAGTCCGCGAGCGCGGCCTCCTCGGCGGCGGGGGCGGCGGGCAGGTGGCCGAGGGCGAGCACGACGAGGTCGGCGGGCAGGGGTTCGGCCCGCCCTTCCAGCCGGACCCACTGGCGCCCGTGGCGGGGGCCGGAGAGCCGTAAGGCACGTCGGCGGTGCTCGTGGACGACGACGCCGGGCGGCAGGGCGGCCACGGCGCGGCGGTACACCCAGGCGAGATAGGCGCTCTGGAGCCGTCTGCTGGGGTAGGAGCGCGCGGTCAACTCCGCCGCCTCCCACATGATGTCGGGCCCGACGTCCGGGACGGCGCCGTCGGCGACGAGGCGCGCCCACTCGGCGAGGGAGGGGCCGGGCCGCACGGGGCCGCACTGTTCCACGGTCGCGTCGGTGAACATCGTGACGTCCTCGGCCATCGAGTTCATCCACAGCAGCGGCGACTGGTCGCGCCGCCAGACGCGGCCGCCACCGGGCGGGCAGGGGTCGACGAGGTGCAGGTCGAGGCGGCCGCCCGCGAGGAGTTCCGCGGCGTTGGCGGCGATGCGCTCGACGAGGCCGGTGCCGCGGGGGCCCGCGCCGACGATGACGAGGGAAGGGACGGGCGGGGTGGGGGTATCCGGGTGCGCGGACATGCGAAGGCTCCGTGGATGCGGGGATCGGACACGGGAGTTGACGCCTTCACACCGGGCCGCGCCCCTCAGCGCGACCGGACCCCGAGGCTAAGCCGGAGAGCCGACCCGCTGTCAAGCAAGTCCATTTCACCGTCCACGATGCGGACGGAGCGCCTCAACGGCATTGACGCGGAAACGGATGGCTGTTCCACTTGGCCCATGCACACAGGGCAACGGCTGGTCACGCGGGACCACATCGACTTCGGTCGGGTGTGGTCCGCTTCGTGTCCGTGCCCCCCTGTCCCCTTCGCGGGATCCTGTACGGCCACCGCCCGTACCGCGTCCTGATCCCCGCGGGCCGCCGCGTCCTCGGCGGGCCCCGCGCCTTCACACCGCGGCAGTCCGGCCGCACCCCTCCCCTCGTACCGCCTCGCTCACCGCCGGGTGGGGCTGCTCAGCAGTCGCATCCACAGTCACAGCAGTCACAATTACTGCAACAGTCACAGCAATTGCAGCAGTCACCACAGCCGTCGCAGCCACTGCAATCACAGTCGCAGTCGTCGCACCAGGCTTCCCGCTTCTTCCCGTTCCAGGGGTCGTGGTAGTCCGTGCAGCAGATCTGGCAGGTGCAGAAGAGCCCGGCCCACACCGCGCAGCCGTGGACCAGCCCGCGCCGCCGCCTCGGCGGCTCCGGCGGCGCGCCGGGCGGCATGACCGGCGGCGGACCGAACGCGCCCTGCGCACCGTGCGGTACACCACCGCCCGGCTCGTGGCCGTGCTGATGGCCGCAGTCCGCCGTGCCGAACGCGCGGTCGACGGCGCGCTCCAACTCGTGCGCCAGCAGCACATGAGCGAGCCTGCCCTGCCCCTTGCTCGCGAAGTCGACCTCCCGCAGGGCGAGCCGCACGCCGTGCACCGCGTCGTCGCACAGCCGCCGCACCTCGGCGAGGTCGGTGCCCGTCACGGCGACCGGGTTCCACGCGCCGCCCGCGGCGTCCTCCGTCAGGTCCTCGACGGCGTCCAGGAGATGCGCGAGCCGGCCGAAGAGCCGCCCGGCCTCCTCCAGCGGCGCCCGGTTGGCGGGGCGGCCGGCCAGCACCGCGGTGTAGCCGAAGGCCGCGGCGGTCGCCGTCTCGGTCGGCTCGGTTATCGCCAACAACGAGGTGTCCGGCCCCGCCAGGGCCTCGATCCCCGCCTGCCGCTCGACCGCGTCCACCAGCACCGCCGTGTCGAAACCGAGCTCCGACCCCGTACGGGCACCGGCCCGGTCCCACTTCGCGGCGACCCTGCGGGCGGCCGCGGCGACCGGACGCCGCGCCAAGAGCCCGTCACCGTCGGCGACATGGTCGCGCATCTTCGCCGACGCGAGGACGAGCGAGACGGAGGCGGCCAGCCGCGCGCCCTCGCCCCGCGCGACGGAGGCGGTCCGCATCCCGCGCAGCGGGCAGGGACCGGCCGTGCGCCGCCACGCGTTCGCGCCCTCGGTACGCGGCGACTGCGCCTCGACCAGAACCGAAATCACCAGTCCGTCATAGTTTGTGGCCGTTCTGGCGAATTGCCCGTGATCGCCCCGCAGCGCCAGACACAGCCCGCAGAGATGGGCCATCCACTCCGCGCGCATCGACTCCGACAGTCGATGACGACATGGTCTGACGATCCCGAACAATTCCGGCCCCCGTGTGTGGTGTGGTTGGACCCGGGCATCCTAATCACCGGACAACCACACCGGCCCGCAGCCCGCGAGCCACCCCCTGACACCGCATAAGCCCAGGTCCGCCCGTGTGTGACGGGTCTCTCGGGCGATCTGACGCATCGCCAAGCGCTTTGCACCAGATGCGTCACGAAATCCACGCTTGGCGGCTATCCACTTGGCACACCATCCACAACATGGACGACGATAGGGAAGCGGTCGGACCACACCGCGTGTGAGAGGAGGCGTCCATGGGATCGGTGCGCAAGGCGAGTGCCTGGCTCGGCCTCGTCGACGACAGCGATGACGAGCGCTATTACGACGACGACTACGCCGAGGGGCCCGAGCCCGGCGACTCCTGGGTGACCAACCCGAAGGTGCGGGTGGCGGACGAGGTGGCCCAGGAACAGGGCACCCGCATCGCCACGGTCACCCCGGACGGCTTCCGGGACGCCCGTGGCATCGGCGAGCTCTTCCGCGAGGGCGTCCCGGTGATCGTGAACCTCACCGGCATGGAGCCCAACGACGCCAAGCGCGTCGTGGACTTCGCGGCCGGGCTGACGTTCGGCCTGCGCGGCTCGATCGAGCGCGTGGCCAACCGCGTCTTCCTGCTGACCCCCGCCGACTACCAGGTCCTGAGCGGCGAACCGGCGGGCCGCCGGGCGAACGGGGGCTTCTTCAACCAGAACTGAGCGGGGCTCCGGCTGGGGGTCCGGGGGTCACCCCCCGGGAAGACACAGCAACCAGAACTGAGCGGGCCTCCGGCTGGGGGGGCCGGGGGTCACCCCCCGGGGACACACAGCATCCCGGGGGACCTTACGAAGCAGGGGAGCCGGTGCTCACCGGAAAGCGTCGATGCCGGTGAGCGCCTTGCCCAGCACCAGCTGGTGCATCTCCACCGTGCCCTCGTACGTGAGCACGGACTCCAGGTTCGTCGCATGCCGCATGACGGGGTATTCGAGGGAGATCCCGTTCGCGCCGAGGATCGTCCGGGCCGTGCGGCAGATCTCGATCGCCTCACGCACGTTGTTGAGCTTCCCGAAGCTGACCTGCTCCGGCCGCAGCGTCCCGGCGTCCATCCGCAGCCCCAGGTGATGGGCGAGCAGCAGGCCCTTGTGCAACTCCACGGCCATGTCGGCGAGCTTGGCCTGGGTGAGCTGGAAACCACCGATGGGACGGCCGAACTGCTCCCGCGTCCGCGCGTAGTCCAGGGCCGCCTCGAAGCTCGTGCGGGCCGCGCCCAGAGCACCCCAGGTGATGCCGTAGCGTGCATGGCTCAGGCAGCTCAGCGGGCCCCGCAGGCCCTGTGCCTCCGGCAGGATCGCGTCGGCGGGAAGCCGCACCTCGTCGAAAATAAGCTCGCTGGTGACCGACGCACGCAGTGACCACTTATGGGTGATTTCCGGCGCGGAGAAGCCGGGGCTGTCCGTCGGTACGACAAAACCACGGATGCCGGCGTCGGTCTGCGCCCAGACGACGGCGACGCCCGCCACCGAACCGTTGGTGATCCACATCTTGCGACCCGTCAGCACCCAGTCGCCGCCGTCGCGCTTGGCGTACGTCCGCATGCCGGCCGGATCCGAACCGTGGTCCGGCTCGGTCAGCGCGAAGCAGCCGATGATCTCGCCCGCGGCCATGCCGGGCAGCCACCGCCGCCGCTGCTCCTCGGAACCGAAGCGGTGGATCGCGTACATCGCGAGGGAGCCCTGGACGGACACGAGCGAGCGGATGCCGGAGTCCGCGGCCTCCAGCTCCAGACAGGCCAGGCCGTACTGCACGGCGCTCGCGCCCGCGCAGCCGTAGCCGGTGAGCGGCATGCCGAGGGCGCCTATGGCGCCGAGTTCACGGGTGAGTTCACGGATGACGGGGAGTTCGCCGCGTTCGTACCACTCGGCGATGTGAGGCAGGACGCGGTCGGCGGCCCACTGGCGCATGGTGCCGCGGACGGCGAGGTCCTCGGGCGACAGCAGGTCGTCGATGCCGAGGGGGTCGTGCGGGTCGAACGGCTTACGTGACATGACCGGCCTCCGGTGATCTTCGGGTCAGCCCGCACGCTAATCCGCTCGCCGCGGGGGCGTCCAGGGGGTGAGCTCCTGCCACCTTCCGCCTGCGGCGGGCTTGTTCCCCGGGTCCCCGGCTGCGGGTTTCATTGCCGCCTGCGGCGGGAGCGGCCTTGGGGGTCCCCCCGGACGAAGTCTGGGGGAGAGTCCTCAATCGCCGGACGGGCTGGATTTCCAGCCCGTTGGGGGCACCTCCCAGCGCTAGCTGGGGGAGATTGAGGACAACGCGCGAAGCGTGTTGCTGGGGGTCCGGGGTCTCCCCGGTTTCGGGAAGGGGCGGGGCTGGGGAACAAAGCGCCGCAGGCGGAAGCAACCCGCAGCCCACCTACCCCTCGGCCACCCCACCCCGCCCGCAATCCATCGCCCGAGGCAGTCGCAACGCGGCCACCGCCCCCACAAGAAGCAGAGCGGCGCTCAGCAACAACGTCACATGCAGACCGTGGATGAAGGCGTCGCGAGCCGCCGCCCGCAGCGCCGGCCCCGCCGGAGCGGGCAGGCCGGCGGCGACCTCGTACGCCTCGCCGAGCGAGTGGCTCGCGGCGGCCGTCGCCTCGGACGGCACACCCCGCGTTCCGGCGACACCGGGCGCGTACGTGGCGTTCATGACGCTGCCGAGGAGGGCTATACCGATGCCCGCGCCGAGTTGGTAGGAGGTCTCACCGATCGCGGCCGCCCCGCCCGCTGACTCCGGCGGCGCCTCGCTGAGCATCGACTCGTACGCCCCGAAGAGCGTGGTCTCCAGGCCGAAGCCGAGGAGGACGAAGCCCGCGACGAGGAGCTTGGGCCGGTCGTCCGCGCCCATCGCGGTGAGGGAGAGCACGGCGGCGGCGGTCAGGACGAAGCCGAGGCCGACCATCAGGCGTGGCCCGAGCCGGTGCAGCAGGCGGGAGCCCACGAGGCCGGCGGCCATCGCGGCGAGGGTGAGGGGCAGCAGCCGCAGCCCGGTCTGCAGGGGCGTGAGGCCGAGGACGAGCTGGAGGTACTGCGCGGCGATGAGCTCCAGCCCGACGAGCGCGAGCATGGCGAGGACGATGCAGCCCACGGAGGTGCCGAAGGCGGGCCTGGCGAACATCCTGAGGTCGACGAGCGGGTGCTCGCGCCGCCGCTGCCTGCGGATGAAGAGGAGCAGCAGACCCGCCCCGACGGCGCCGGGCACGATCGTCGCGAGGGTCAGCGGCGGTTCGCCGCCGCCGATCCGCTTCACGGCGAGGACCATGCCGAAGAGGCCGAAGGCGGCCATCAACGCGCCGAGCACGTCCCACGGCCCGTCGCGCTCGCCGGTGGACTCGGGCAGCAGCCGGCGTCCGACGGGCAGGCTGACGGCCATCAGCGGGATGTTGATGAGGAAGACCGAGCCCCACCAGAAGTGTTCGAGGAGGAGGCCGCCGAGCAGGGGGCCGAAGGCCGCGCCCACGGCGGCGACCGCGCTCCAGATGCCGACGGCGAGGGCGCGCTCGCGCCGGTCGGGGAAGACCTGCCGGAGTATCGAGAGCGTCGCGGGCATGATCATCGCGCCGCCGACGCCGAGCAGCGCGCGGGCCCCGATGAGCACCTCGGGGCTCGTGGCGAAGGCGGCGAGCGCGGAGGCGACGCCGAAGAGGCCGTAGCCGAGCAGCAGCACCCGGCGGCGGCCGACGCGGTCGCCGAGGGTGCCGAAGAGGATCAGGAGCGAGGCGCAGACGAGGGGGTAGACGTCGACGATCCACAGCAGCTGGACCGCGCCGGGGCGCAGGTCCTCGGTGACGGCGGGGACGGCGACGTGCAGCACGGTCGCGTCGACGGCGACGAGCAGCAGGCTGACGCAGAGGACGACGAGGACGGTCCAGCGATCGGCCCCCGCGCCGCGCTCCCGGCCGGGCCGTGGCTGGAGCCACTGCCCGCGCCGGATCCGCTGCCGGGGGACGCCCGCAGCCCGTCGGTCGCCGGCTGTGGTCGTCCCGGACATGCTCACCTCCGTGTCGTGCGCTCGCGGCCGTCCGCGGGCCCGAAGGGCGTGGACCGGCGGGATCGAGGGCGAGTGAGTCGACAGCGTACGCGAGTCCCGGGCACGGATCCGTGCTCCTGGTCACGCGGTGGTCCGCCCGCCGGGGGCGTGTCGCGCGTGCTGGACAATGGGCCGGGTGACTCATCTCGTTTCCCCCGCCGGTACGGACGCCGGGGCGGGCTCCGTGTCGGCCGCTCCGCCGGTGCGCGGGGCGCTGCGGCACGCCGCCCCCGCCCTGCTGCTCTACGCGGGAGTGCGCGCGCTGGGCATCGTGGTGCTGGCGGTGTGGGGCGCGCTGGCGGGCAAGGACCCGCACCAGCTCCTCTCGGCCCGCTGGGACTCGCTCTGGTACAGCCGGATAGCCGAGGACGGCTATGGCTACACCCTTCATCTGGGCGGCGGCAAGGTCCACTCGGATCTGGCGTTCTTCCCGCTGCTGCCGTGGCTGGAGCGGGGGCTGTCGGCGCTCTTCCCGCTGTCCGCGGCCGACGCGGGTCTCGTGGTCAGCGCGGTGTCCTCGCTGGGCGCGGCCTGGGCGGTCTTCCTGATCGGTGACCGCTGTCACGGGCGGCGCGCGGGCATCGCGCTGGCGGCGCTGTGGGCGGCCCTGCCCGTCGGCGTCGTGCAGTCGATGGCGTACTCGGAATCGCTGTTCACCGCGCTGGCGGCGTGGAGCGTCTACTGCGTGCTCACCGGGCGGTGGGTGTGGGCCGGATCACTCGCCGCGCTGGCCGGGCTGACCCGGCCGGTGGGCGCGGCCGTGGTCGCGGCCGTGTGGATCACGGCGGCGGTCACCCTGTGGCGCGACCGGCGGCGGCCCGGCGCCCGGATGCTGCTGGGCGTGCTGCTCGCGCCGCTCGGCTGGCTCGCGTACTTCACCTGGGTCGGCGTGCGGACCGGCAGCGTGACCGGCTATCTGGACGTGCAGGGCGGCTGGGGCAACGGCTTCGACGGCGGCGTGGCCTTCGGCTCCTTCGTCGCGGGCCGGCTGGCGGGCCCGGCGTGGCCGGCGGGCGTCGGGCTGCTGGTGGGCGTGGCCCTGGTGGTGTGGCTGTACGCGAAGGGGGTGCGGCAGCGCCAGCCGCTGCCGCTCCTCGTCTACGCGGGGACGGTGCTGCTGCTCGCGCTGACGGCGAAGGGCTACTTCGGTTCGAAGCCCCGGCTGATGATGCCCGCCTTCCCGCTGCTGCTGCCGCTCGCGGTGGCGGTCGCCCGGCTGCGGACGGTACGGGCGGTGCTGACGGTGGCTCCCGTGGTGCTGGTGTCGGCTGTGTACGGCGCGTTCTGGCTGCACGGTTCGGGCCCGCCGTGATCGAATCCACGGTGGTCGAGTCCACCGTGATCGAATCCGCCGACGCAGGCCGCCGGGCCCCGGGGCGGCCCGCGCGGGAAACGTCACGGAACGCACCGGCCAATCGGCGATAAACGACGGCACACAAAAGCAATTCGCCGGGGGCACCGTCAACTACCGTGGATCCGGGCTTCTTTAAGCGCTTCTTATTCCGCGGAATCAAACGTGCTGTACGTCATGTTTGAGACGCATTCCACATCACATCGTCATCACAAAGCGCCTCGATCGGCCGAACCCTCCTGTCACGCAATGTAACGTCGATTGGGTGCGTACCAACGACGAGCTCGTCCATCCGGAGGAGCGCCCGACCGAGCCCGTGCGGCCGCGGATGACCCGGACCCGTCTCGGGATCTTCGTGGCGACCTCCGTGGTCTATCTGGCGATCGTGGTCGGCGTGCTCACCACGTCCTGGCCGGTGCGGTTCGACTGGCAGGTCATGCTCTTCCGCCCGTACAAGCAGTGGCCGGAGATCCACACCTTCCTCGACTACTTCGTGGTGCTGGGCCAGCGCGGCCCGACCGCCGTCGCGGTGGCCGCCTGGCTGGGCTGGTGCACCTACCGGCAGAAGACGCTGCGGCCACTGCTGGTGCTGGGCACCTCGCTGCTGCTGCTCAACGCCACGGTGGGCGCCGCCAAGCTGGGCATGGGGCGCCTCGGTCCGCACTACGCCACCTCGATCGGCTCGAACGAGATGTTCGCGGGCGGCGACATATTTCCTTCGGGCCACACCGCGAACGCCGTGGTGACCTGGGGCGTTCTCGCCTATCTGGCCACCACGCCGCGCACCCGCCGGATCTCCTCGGTGATCGCCGCGATGCTGGCGCTCGGCGTCGGCATGACGACGGTCTATCTCGGCACCCACTGGATGAGCGATGTGACGCTCGGCTGGAGCGCGGGGCTGCTGGTGCTGCTGGCCCTCCCCTGGTTCGAGGTGCCGATGGCCCGCGCCGAGACCTGGCTGCTGGCCGCCTGGCACCAGGTGCGCTCCCGCACCGTGTCCCTGCCCGCGCCGGCCGCCCCCGTCGCGATCGGCGGTCCGCGCCCCGCGGGGGACGAGCAGCGGCCCGTCCGCGAGCCGGTGGGCGTCGGCGGCCGTACGGGCGCGCGCGTGTCCGACGGCCGGCCGCACCTGTCGCCCAAGCCGCACACGGTCCGCTCCGAGCGCACGCCGGTCACGCCGAGCGGCAGCCGCCGCCCGCCCAGCCCGGACCGCACACCGCGCACCGCGCCGCTCGGCCCGGCCACGGGCCGCGGCCGCACCGTCGGCAGCTGACGGCCCCGAGGTACACACCGCACAGCGGCCCCGGAACGCTCCGGGGCCGCTGTGGCGTTCACGGGCAGGCAGCCGCCGGTCAGCCCTTCCAGCAGCGCCGTACGGAGCCTTCCGCGACCTCGAAGTTCAGCCTGCCCACTTGGTATTCCATGGTGACGATCGTGCCGGGCGCCAGCGCGCGGACGGTCGCCCAGCCGCGCGCCCGGGCGCGCTCGGAGGCGTGCGCGACCTCCAGCCCGACGTAGGCGTCGGGGTCGTCGTGCGGGTCGGCGGGGACGTTCGGTAGAGGTGCCATGAGGCCACCGTAGGCGCCGGGACCGGGCCGCGACAGCGACGCCCCCGAGCACGGCCCCATGCGCTCCGGGTCCGTCACCGGTCACGCTTGTGTCACAGAGAACTCCCGCCGGTTTACCGGGTCCGGTATCACCCGTACGAGCCTTCTCGCCCCTCCTGCCCCGCCTTCACAAGGCTTCGCCGGTAAATACACGCGGCCTTCCCGGAATGTCCTCGACAACTGCCAGGACCGCCCCGGGAATTCCCCCGCACGCCGCCGCCCGTAAATACTTCCTGCGCATTTACAGGCCATCGGCCGTACCGCCGATCCGGGCTTCCGTCCGACTATCCGGAATACATTGTTCCGTCAAGGTTCCCCGCCCTTTCCCGGCCGGGAACACTCCCGCGCCGCCAAGGGGTTTGGCTCGGCGGCGCCGCGGTACCCGCCACGCCGAGGCCCCCATGACAGACACATCAGAAACACCCCATGAATCCGACAAGACAGACAAAGCGCAGCGGGATCGGGACCCGGCACCCCTGGAACTCCTGCGCGCGGCCCGCGATCAGCTCACCGAACTGACCGGCATGCGGCCCGAGAGCGTGTCCCGCTTCGAACGCGCGGAGGACGGCTGGGTCCTGGAAGCCGAAGTCGTGGAGATCACCCGCGTGCCCGAGACCATGAGCATCGTGGCCCTCTACGAAGTGACCCTCGGCCCCGACGGCACCCTCACCGGCTACCGCCGCCTGCGCCGCTATGAACGCGGGCGGGCCGACCGCCGCTGACGCGGCCCCCTCACCAGAGCACAAGAGAGGCACAAGAAGAGGCACAAGAGAGCCACACGAGAGGAAGTGTCCGGCATGACCGTTGTCCCGGCACAACAGACCGGGGGTGCGGGCGGCACCAGCGGCCTGTACGACGTACTGGAACTCGTCCTCGACCGCGGCCTGGTGATCGACGCGTTCGTCCGCGTCTCCCTGGTCGGCATCGAGATCCTGAAGATCGACGTACGCGTGGTGGTGGCCAGCGTGGACACCTACCTGCGGTTCGCCGAGGCGTGCAACCGCCTCGACCTGGAGGCCGGCCCGCACCGGAGCGCCGGTCTGCCCGACCTCGTCGGCGAGGTGACCGAGAGCGGCGCCCGCGGCAAGACCAAGGGCGCGCTCTCCGGCGCCGCGCAGACCGTCACCGACGCCCTGGGCCAGGCCAAGGACAAGGGCGAGGCCCGCGTCCGCCGCGCCACCGGCTCCCGCAAGGACAAGGAGGAGAGCGAGTGACCACCTACGTCTACGGCATCGCACGCGGCGAGCGGACCGGTCTCCCCGACGGCCTCACCGGCGTCGGCGACCCACCGCGCCCCGTGCGCGTCCTCGGCGAGGACGGACTGTGCGCCGTCGTCAGCGACTGCCCCGAACAGCTGCGGCCCAAGCGCCGCGACCTGCTGGCCCACCAGCAGGTGCTGGCCGAGGTGGGCAAGCGGTCGGCGGTGCTGCCCCTGCGCTTCGGCAGCGTCTCCGACAGCGACGAGAAGGTGCGCGCCGTCCTCGCGGAGCACGCCGACCGCTACCGCGCGCAGTTGCGACGGCTCGACGACCGCGTGGAGTACAACATCAAGGCCGTGCACCGCGAGGACGCGGTGATCCACCTCGTCCTCGCCGAGAACACCGAGCTGCGCGCCCTGGCGGAGGCCGACCGGGCGACCGGCGGCGGTTCCTACCAGCAGCGCCTGCGCTTCGGCGAGCTGGTCGCCGAGGCCGTGCGCGAGCGGGAGGACCGCGACGCGGTACTGGTCCTGGACACGCTGACGCCGCTGGCCGAGGACTCCCGGCCGGGCCCGGAGAGCACCGGCTGGTTCGTGAACCTCTCCCTGCTCGTGCCGAAGAGCGGCGCCGAGGACCTGCTCGCCGCGGTGGGCCGGCTGGCGCAGGCGCACCCCCAGCTGGACCTGAAGGTGAACGGGCCGCTGCCGCCCTACAGCTTCGTCGAGTCATGACGTTCATCGGCTGGGTGCTGCGCCAGGTGCTGGCCGAGGCGGAGCGCATCCACCACGACCCGGCCACGATCCGGGCCGAGCTCAAGGAGCTGGAGGCGGGACTGACGAACGGGCTGATCGACGAGGCGGAGTTCGACCGGCGGGAGGACGCGCTCCTCGACCGGCTGGAGGAGGCGCAGCGGCGGGGGGCGGCCCGATGACCTTCCCCAGCCGGCTGCCCGAGCCCCAGCCGCCCGCGGGCTCGGCCAACCTCGCCGACATCCTGGAGCGGGTGCTCGACAAGGGCGTGGTCATCGCGGGCGACATCCGCGTCAACCTGCTCGACATCGAACTCCTCACCATCAAGCTGCGGTTGATCGTGGTCTCGGTCGACAAGGCGAAGGAGATGGGCATCGACTGGTGGGAGCACGACCCGGCCCTCTCCCCCGGCGGCTCCCACCGCCGGGGCCTGGGCGCCGAGAACGAGCGGCTGAAGGCCCGTATCGCCGAACTGGAGGCACGGGAGACGACATGAGGACCGACACGGACACGACCACCGGAATGCTGCTGTACTCCTACGCCGTGGCCCGGGACGCCGACCTGCCGGCGGCCGGGCTGACCGCGGTGGCGGAAGTGGAAGGAGTGACGGGCCGGCCCGTGCGCGCCGTGCGGGAGCGGGGCCTGGTGGCCCTGGTGGAGCCGGTCCCGGCGACGGAGTTCGACGAGGCGCCCCTGCGGGAGCACCTGGAGGATCTCGCCTGGCTGGAGCGCGTGGCACGCGGCCACCAGCGGGTGGTCGACGCGGCCACGGCCCTGACCTGTGTGCTGCCGCTGCGCCTGGCGACCGTCTACCGCGACGAGGCGGGCGTACGGCGGATGCTGACGGCCGGGCACGAGGAGCTCACCACGACGCTCGGCCGGCTCGACGGGCGGGACGAGTGGGCCGTGAAGGTCTGGGTCCCGCCGCGGCCCGGGCCGGAGCCGGAACCCGCCGCCGGCGGCGACCGCTCCGGCCGGGCCTACCTCGCCCGGCGCGGTGCCGAGGCCCGGGCCCGCGAGGAGGCGCAGCGGCACGCGGAGGAGACGGCCGACAGCGTCCACTCCACGCTGCTCGCCCTCGCCGAGGAGGCACGCCTGCACCCCACCCGGGACACCCGCCTCTCCGGCCGTCCCGGCCACAACGTCCTCAACGCCGCCTATCTGGTGCCCCGCGAGCGCTCCGACCGGTTCCGGTCGGCGGTCGGGACGCTCGCGGACCGCCCGGACGGCCCGCGGGTGGAGCTCTCGGGGCCGTGGGCGCCGTACTCCTTCGTCACCCGGGGCACGTCGTGACCGGCCCGCCGCCGCTCGCGCCGCGGCAGGAGCTGTCCCTGCTCGACGTCCTCGACCGGCTGCTCGCGGGCGGCGTCGTGGTGGCCGGGGACCTCACCCTGCAGATCGCCGACGTCGATCTCGTCCGCATCGACCTGCACGCCGTGATCGGCTCGGTGGGCGACCGGCTGCCCTCGCCGTGGGGGCCGTCGGCGAAGGAGCCGGCGCGCGAGGAGGTGGCGCCGTGACGCGCCGGCTGGAGCTCGACGAGGACACCGTCGAGCGGGATCTGATGCGGCTGGTACTGACGCTCGTCGAGCTGGTGCGCGGCCTGATGGAGCGTCAGGCGCTGCGCCGTGTCGACCAGGGCGACCTGACCGAGGACCAGGAGGAGCGGATCGGGCTGACGCTGATGCTGCTGGCCGACCGGATGGCCGAACTGCGGGCGCGCTACGGGCTGGACGCCTCCGACCTCAATCTGGACCTCGGCCCCCTCGGGCCGCTGCTGCCCCGGGACTGACCGCCGGGCGCACCCGACGCACCCTCGCGCGACGGGCGCGCGGCGAGCATCATGGCGTGAGCCCGAAAGCCCGTCGACGATGACATCGAGGGAGCGCAGATGGGGACGGACACCGCGCACGCGGCCGCCGGTCCGGTCCGAAAGCGGCAGCCCGGCCGGATCCTGGTGGACTGGCTGACGACCACCGACCACAAGAAGATCGGCCACCTCTATCTGATCACATCCTTCTGCTTCTTCCTGGCCGCCGGGCTGCTGGCGATGCTGATGCGCGCCGAACTGGCCCGCCCCGGGCTGCAGTTCATGTCGAACGAGCAGTTCAACGAGACCTTCACCGCGCACGGCACCATCATGCTGCTGCTCTTCGCGACGCCGGCCTTCGCGGGCTTCGCCAACGCGATCATGCCCTTGCAGATCGGCTCGCCGGACGTGGCGTTCCCCCGGCTGAACATGTTCGCGTACTGGCTCTATCTCTTCGGCGGGCTGATCGTGGTGAGCAGCCTGCTGATGCCCGAGGGCGGCGCCTCCTTCGGCTGGACCGGCTACGCGCCGCTGAGCAGCGCGGCCCGTTCGCCGGGCACCGGTGCCGACATGTGGATCATGGGTCTGGCGCTGTCGGGCTTCGGCACGATCCTGGGCGCGGTGAACTTCCTGACCACCATCATCGGGATGCGCGCGCCCGGGATGACGATGTTCCGGATGCCGGTCTTCACCTGGAACGTCCTCTTCACCTCGATCCTGGTGCTGCTGGCGTTCCCCGTGCTGGCGGCGGCGCTGCTCTGCCTGGAGGCGGACCGGCGGTTCGGGGCGCAGATCTTCGAGGCGCAGAACGGCGGGGCGCTGCTGTGGCAGCACCTGTTCTGGTTCTTCGGCCATCCCGAGGTCTACATCATCGCGCTGCCGTTCTTCGGCATCATCTCGGAGATCATCCCGGTGTTCTCCCGGAAGCCGGTCTTCGGCTACGCGATGCTGGTGGGCGCCACGATGGCGATCACCGCGCTGTCGGTGGTGGTGTGGGCGCACCACATGTTCGCCACCGGCGCGGTGCTGCTGCCCTTCTTCTCCTTCATGTCCTTCCTGATCGCGGTGCCGACCGGGGTGAAGTTCTTCAACTGGATCGGCACCATGTGGCAGGGGTCGCTGTCCTTCGAGGCGCCGATGCTGTGGGCGGTCGGCTTCCTGGTGAGCTTCCTCTTCGGCGGGCTCACGGGCGTGATCCTGGCGTCACCGCCGCTGGACTTCCACGTCACGGACACCTATTTCGTGGTGGCGCACTTCCACTACGTGGTGTTCGGGACGGTGGTCTTCGCGATGTTCGCGGGCTTCTACTTCTGGTGGCCCAAGCTCACGGGAAAGATGCTCGACGACCGGCTGGGCAAGCTCCACTTCTGGACGCTGTTCGTGGGCTTCCACACCACCTTCCTCGTCCAGCACTGGCTGGGGGTGGCGGGCATGCCCCGGCGGTACGCGGACTATCTGGCGGCCGACGGCTTCACCGCGCTCAACACGGTGTCCTCGATCGGGGCGTTCCTGCTGGGCCTGTCGACGCTGCCGTTCCTCTACAACATCTGGAAGACCGCGCGCTACGGCAAGCGGGTCGAGGTCGACGACCCCTGGGGCTACGGGCGTTCCCTGGAGTGGGCGACCTCCTGTCCGCCGCCCCGGCACAACTTCCTGGCGCTGCCCAGGATCCGCTCGGAGTCACCGGCCTTCGACCTGCACCACCCGGACACGGTGCGGGAGGCGGAACCGCCGGTCACGGCACCCGGAGCGGCCCGGCCTTGAACAGGCGCCGGCCCGCGGCGGAGGAAGGCTACGGTTCTCCGCCGCGGGCCGCGTTCGTCTGTGCCCCCACGTGCCGTCACGGGGCATCGCTCACCACCGGTACCAGCGGCCCCTCGAACCCCCGGCCCCCGTGGACCGGAAGAGGAAGCCGAGGAGCCAGATCACCAGGACCGCGACCGCGATCCACCACAAAATCTTGACGGCGAAGCCGATCCCGAAGAGCAGCAGGGCCAGCAGCAGGACGAGCAGGACAGGAACCATGGTTTTCGCACCTCCAAGGATGCGAGTGCCCTCCTGCCCCCGAACCATACGCCGCGCCGCACCGCGGGCCGGTGGATCAGCGCGCGGTGGGCGGGCGTTCGTCGACCCGGATCGCGAGGTCGTTGTCGGCCGTGTAATACGGGCCGGCTTGCGCGGGCGCGTAAGAGGCGTCGACGGTCTGCGCGGGGTAGACGAAGATCTGCTTCTTGTCGGCGACGTCGTCCAGGATCCGGGCGACGCGGGCGGTCTCCGCGCCCTCGGCGCCGCGCACCCAGAGGTCCCAGACGTCCAGCCCGCCCCGCCACTCCTCGGCCAGGGCCGCGAAGGGGAGCGTGCAGGTGAAGTCCTGGTCGTCGGCGCCCTCTTCCTTGGCCGGGGCGACGGGGACCGTGCGGACGCGCTCGGGGTCCCGGCGCAGGCGGGCCTCGAGCACGGCGCCGGCCAGCCAGGCGGCCGGGTCCGCCGCCCGGTAGAGGCGGCCGTGCAGGGTCAGGCCGGTCGCGTCCAGGAGGAGGTCGCCGGCCTCGGCGTGCGGCCCGCGCAGCCAGCTGCGCAGGGAGAGGTTGCCGTGCTTGGTCGTGTACGGGATGCGGACCGCCAGCGGGGAGGTGCTGGGGCCGGGTCTGCGGTCGACCAGCGAGCGGAGGTCGGCGAGGCCGGGCACCAGGCGTCTGGGCTCGGCGTCGGCGCAGGCGGCGTAGACGTCCCAGCGGCCCTCGGGGAGGGCGACGGTGCTGGGCAGGACGGCGCGCAGCCGGCCGTCGCCGTCGGGCGCGAGCGGCAGCCTGATCTCCTCGTGCTCGCCGGCCTCCTCGGCGCCGCCGCGGCGGCGCAGCACCAGGGCCGCGGACCAGTCGCCCGGGGTGTCGGCGAGGCCGGGGGCGTCGAGGTCGAAGGTGAGCCCGCCCGCGGAGTCCGCGATGCAGTCGGCGCTCGGATCCTCCACGCCGAAGGGCTGGGGAGGGGCAGACACGATGGTGGGCTCCTCGGGTGTGCTGGCCGCGTGCGGGGTGACGGACGGGCCGGTGGGTTCGTCGGGTGAGGTGTGCCGGTGGGGCACGGCGGGGTCGGTGGGAGGCGTCATGCGGCCCGCCCCTTCCGCAGGGCGGTGCGGCTCCTGTCCTTGGTTCGCAGCGCGCTGCTGAGCAGGGCTCCCCGGGTGCGGTGCAGCGAGCCGCGCAGGCCGCCGCGCGAGGCCAGGTCGGTGAAGAGCGCCTCGTAGCGGCCGGCGACCTCGGCCGGGTCGAAGCGGGCGGAGCTCGCCAGGGCCGCCTGCCCCATGCGCCGCCGCAGGTCGTCGTCGTTGATCAGCTTCAGCAGGCCGCCGGCGATCGCGTCGGCCTTGCCGGTGGGCACCAGCAGTCCGTCGACACCGTTGTCGATGATCTCGCCGGGGCCGTGCGGGCAGTCGGTGGAGACCACGGGCAGGCCGCTGCGCATCGCCTCGACGATGGTCATGCCGAAGGACTCCAGGCTGGAGGTGACGGCGCCGATGGAGCCCTTGACCCACTCGGCGTCGAGGGGGGTGGCGGGGCCCATGAGGTAGACGTGGTTGTAGAGGCCGCGCTTGTCGATCTGCGCGCGCAGCTTCGCCCGCTCCGCGCCCGCGCCGTAGATCCGCAGCCGCCAGTCGGGGCGCTCGGCGACAACCTTCTCGAAGGCACGGATCAGCAGGTCGTAGCGCTTGGCGGGGGCGAGGCGGCCGGCGGCGATCACCCACTTGCCGGTGGAGTCGGCGGGGGCGAGGGCCGGGGCGGGAATGCTGTTGGGGACGGCCTCCACCCGCACTCCGGGCAGCCGCATCAGCTTGCGGTAGGTCGCGGCGTCGGCCTCGGTGACGGTGGTGACGGCGTCGAGCCGGGGGTAGTGCGTGCGCAGGGTCAGCTTCAGCTGCGGGGAGTGCGTGCTGAGCGTCAGGTGCTCCTGGCCGACGCGGGCGACGCCGTGCCGGGCCTGCTGGGCGATGTGCACGTTGAGGCCCGGCCGGGTGCCGACCACGACATCGCAGTCCAGGCTCCGCAGGTGCTCGGCGATCCGCCGGTCGGTGAGCGCGCTGTACTGCTTGTAGCGGCCCTCGGTGGCGGGGAAGACGGTGGCGGGGCGCTCGTACTCCGGGTCGTCGCCCTCGTAGCCCGGGGTGCCCTTGCGGAGATCCACCAGGTGGCGCAGGCGCACCTTGGGGCTCGGCGCGAAGACGGGCTCCTCGCGGTGGCGGAAGACGGAGACGATCTCCACGTCGTGGTGCTCGGCGAGCGTGCCCGCGAGGTTGTACGTGGTGCGGATCGTGCCGCCGATGCCGTACGCGTTGTGAATCAGGAATGAGATGTGCATTCGTCCCCGTATGCAGCCGTTTCGCCGCGGACATTCCGTGCAGCCCGCCTACCGAGACATTAGACCGCGGGGAAGGCTCCGGGGTTGGCCCTGATCACCAACTCGTTCCGCAAGCGATGGCGAATCGGTAGCGGAGGCGGGAACTTTCGGCCGTTCTCGCCGGTCCGCGCCAGGCCCCCGGCCCCGAGCGTGACCCCTGCCACGGATCGTCCGTTGTCTTCCCAGAGCCGGGAACCGCCCGGCGCACACGCACCCAGTCCGAGGAGCCACCCGTGCCTCGCATGCTCGACGTCAGCGACGACGTCCGCGCCGAGATCGGCGATGAGGAAGCCGACCGTCTGCTCGGCGGCGACAACGCCCCCGGCAGCTATGACTGCACCTCCTGCCGCACCCCAGGCGACACCGAGCGGGAGCCCACCAGCACGGTGCTCTTCGTCGGCGAGGAGACGGCCGTGCTCGCCTTCGCGCACGCCGCCTGCATCCCCTCCCAGGTCGTCCCGGTCTCCGAGGAGCAGCTCCAGGGCGCCGTCCGTTCCATCACCGGCGAGGGGGGCGCGGCGCAGGCCCCGGTGGGGCCGCCCGCGGTGCCCATCGGCACCGACGGGCCGGTCCAGGCCGAGCTCGGGGTGACCAGCGGGCTGGTCCTGGTCGACGGGGACCTGCACCCCGCGCTGGTCGTCGAGCCGCTGGCGCCCATCGCCCGGCCGGGCACCAATGGCCCGGTGGACGTCTTCCTGCCGCTCCTGATCGAGCAGGGCTTCAGCCCGGTCGCCGCCATCGACCAGGTGCCGCCGCCCACCCCGGGCTGGTCGGTGCTGCTGGCCGCCGGCCGCCTGCACGCGATCCTCCAGCCGGGCACCGGGGGCGGCACCCCGTCGGCGTGGTGGCAGGCGCACCAGGCGATGGAGGTCGCCCAGGAGTGGCGCTCGGCGGTCAACAAGACCAAGAAGGTGCTGGTCTTCGCGGCGCCCGTCGGCACGATCGGCCAGCAGCCGCGTGAGGACATGCTCCGTGACGCGCTGGACCGCGCCGCCGCGCGCGGGCAGCTCGTCGCCGCGTCCATGCCACTCGCGGGCACATGAGTCACACCGTGCTCCCGCTGCCCATGCGTCACACCGTCACGGGCCATTCCCGGCCCGGCCCGCATCCCCCGGGCCACGGACTCGTTGGCTCGGATGTGCACTCATACGAGCCTGCCCCCCGGATCCCGTACCCCCATCACATCCCCGGCATGCGCCCACCCCGCGAAGCCGCCCCGCAGAGCCACACCTCCTCGGTGACCCCGATCTACGACGCGCTCTACGCCGAGTACCGCCGCTCGTTCCGGGCGCTCCCCTTCGACCGGACGGGCGAGGAGGAACTACGGTTCGCGGGGTTCGGCCACCAGCTCGTGGCCCACGGCCACTACGGCGGGCAGGGTCATTTCGGCCAGCTCGGCGGCCAGCCCGCGTATCCGGGCCACTCGGGGTACACCGCCGCGTGGGACACGTACTACGGGCGGCAGGGGGGGGGGGGGGGGGGGGGGGGGGGGGGGGGGGGGGGGGTGGGGGGGGGGGGGGGGGGGGGGGTGGTGAGGGGAAGGTAGTCGAGAGGTGG